>NZ_BMKE01000002.1 GCF_014643915.1 Oceanisphaera marina | reverse complement strand
TTAGTCCCGTACTATCAAGCTTTGCGGAGTGGTAGTTCAGTTGGTTAGAATACCGGCCTGTCACGCCGGGGGTCGCGGGTTCGAGTCCCGTCCACTCCGCCATTAATCTCAAAATCCCTAGCAGAAATGCTAGGGATTTTTTCGTTTAATGCCTTCGCGGACACACTGGATGAGGTCGCTGCGCTTCTCCAACTTTCAAATGCTACGCATTTGCCACTCCGCCATTATTAGAGAAGCCCTTAGCTTTTGAAAGCTAAGGGTTTTTTGCTGTCTGCCATTCAGTGAATTCATTCTTTCCCATGCTGTCAAATCCCCCTCGTGACCAAACCGTGACCATTTGGTGACCCAGACCCTTTTTGACCGAAGGTCAAATTTAAACAAGTGATACCAATCGGGAAAACTAATACCAAACAGATTAAATAACTGATCTATTTGGTTGTTCTACAAAGGTCGGACAAAGTGCCCGCTCCCCCGACTCGCCGTGGATCCCTCCCTGGAGGCTCAGCCGCGCCATCCGTGGCGCGGATGGTCGGCTGAGCAGATCCCTTTGTCCTTCTTGATGCATCGGCGTTGACTGTTAGCGTCGTCTACAGACAACTCGATGCTCGAGAAGAGGCAACAGAGATCGACTACCACGACCGTGAAATGTCATGGACGGCATTTTCCGAGCCCTCAGGGATGAGTTCATGGCGTGTCGTGGAAGGCGACTGTGTTGCCTCTGAGCTCAGGTTTAAAAATGATCAGATCTTTATTCAAATTGGTATTAATAATGCCACTCACCATTTCAGCCTACTGCGAACATTCACTGGATGTTCGGTCAGGCTGAAATAATTCGTCTCGGCGAGGCTCGCTCGCCCCCTGCACGCTCAGCACATGACGTCCGACCGCCAAGGATGGCGGGAGTGTCAGCATTGCAGGAGCTTTTGTTGACCTGTCATGTGATGGTCGCTTGAGTAGAACCCTTCATCCGCCCCTGTGCTGCGGCGTCGCCTGTGGGAACGCCCTGCAGACAACTCGGTGCTTAAGGAGAGGCAACAGAGTTCGGCTCCCACGACTGTGAAATGCCAAGGAAGGCATTTCCCGAGCCCCCATGGGTTTATGGCGTGTCGCGGGAGGTGATTCTGTTGCCTCTCGTTCCGAGCTTTAAAATAGATCATATTTTTACTTAGATTGGTATGATCTACTTGGCTTCATGGTAAAGGCCGAATGAAGGGGCCACTCCACCGACACGCTGCAAGCACCTTGTAGTGGCACACTTAAAGTGTGCCACTACACCCTATGCCGTTGCTGGGGGATACGGGTCATCGAGAGATGGTGGCTTGGCTCACGGAGATAGCCGGCAGACTGCGCAAGCCCTCCGCAATACTGGTTATCAGTGCCCACTGGGAAGAATCGGTACCGACCATCACCTCGGGATCTTCCCCGTCTCTGATCTACGATTACTTCGGCTTTCCGCCAGAGTCCTACGACATCAAGTATCCATGCTCCGGTGAACCTGTGCTGGCGGGGCAGGTCCACAAAGTATTGGAAAAGGCAGGGATTTCTGCACGGCTCGATGAGCTGCGGGGCTTTGATCACGGCCTGTTTGTTCCACTTAAACTGATGTATCCGCAGGCAGATATTCCGTGTGCGCAGTTGTCATTGGTCAACAGCCTGGATGTGACTACCCACCTCGCGATCGGCCGTGCGTTACAGGTACTGGATTACGAAAATCTGCTGGTGATGGGCTCCGGTTTTTCTTTCCATAACATGCGAGCCCTCTTTTCGCCAAAGACCCCGGACATTCAGGCCGCTAACGAGGCTTTCGAAGACTGGCTGAAGGAAACCTGCACTAGTGCCGGCATGGAGGAACCGAAGCGGGCGGAGCGATTGGTGCATTGGGATCGCGCCCCCTATTCCCGATTCTGTCATCCTCGGGAGGAGCACCTGCTGCCGCTGCACGTCTGTTACGGGCTGGCGGGAAAGCCCTGTGATCCCCATATATCGGCAAGGATCCTGGGGAAAAAATCGGGAATAGTATATTGGGGCTCGGAATCTCTGGCTGATTTATCCACTAAAGTACCGAGCTAAAACGATCACAATTCATCGAGCTGACTCTAAAGTGTCAACAGGCCTAACAATCCGTAAATAGCCAGAAGCTAGAGCGTGAAAAATAACCTCTATGAGCTTTCTCGGAATCGGCAGGCCGTATCACTTCTTTGGGCGCATCAGCTGCCCATTCAGGGGCATTCTCAAATATGCCAGCCAGATAACCGCTGATACGAGACTCAAAAAGTCCAGCATTCGAACAAACATGCTTTCTCTATTCAATCACTCAGCAGAATGAGCAAGCTGCAGGTCGGACTATTGGGTTGCAAGTCATGTTACTTGGACTAAGATTAAGCGGCTGTATGAAAAACACGCTGTTTTGTTGGCTGATGTTTTATTTATCTTCTTGGTTTATGCCAAGAGTAAAGGAGACAATAATGTTAGCGAGAAAGTGCCATTATCCGCTGCAAAGCGATGCTAGTTGCTATGTTGAGATAACCATTGAGCCCTGTTGTACCATTGAGATAGCAGTGCCCAAAAAATCTCAGTGCATAAGAAGCAAACTAGCATTGATACATTTTACACCAAATGAGCAATGCATATTATTAGAATGTTATGCAGCGGATTCTATTGGGCCTAAATCTGTCCAATTAGATCTTTCCTATGGCGATGCTCTTGAGCTGTGCCAGATGATTGATGAAGTACAAGAAGAGCATGAGAGATTAATGTCCGACTTATGCTATTAGTCATTATATTTATGTTGCCTTGGCCTGAGCATGTCAGGCCCTTTTGATTGCGATCGATAGCTGGCGAAAGTGCTGTGTGGATACTTGCGCGTGATTCTAGTTAGGGCCCATTGTGTTATGGGCAGAATTATTTAGCCTGTTGAAAATTAATATAGAGCCACTCGGCACTAGTTGTTGGTGAACGGAATTGCCTGTAGTTGACAATATTAATTTATATTTCAAGGAGATAAGGGTGTTAATCAGAAAGCGTAGCTATACGCTGCAAAAGGGTCACTGCCTCGTGAATATTATCATCAAGCCTTGCGGTACCATAGAGGTAGATATTCCCGAGAAACATCAACATCTGACTGCCGAGTTAGATAAGGTTCATTTTAAGCTGAATGAACAAGGAGTGTTGTTGGTCTGTAACGAAAAAGGGTGTGGTATAATTGAAGACGTTTGTCTGCATCTCTCACGTAAAGATACTTTCGATCTTTATGAAGTGGTTAGCGATGTGATTGATGAATATGAAAGGCTGATGTCAGATCTATAAGAAAACCATATGTTCAGCACATTTATATGCCATGCTAACGGTTTGTTGTTGGAGTGATAATTTACAATTCTCTAGCTTTGTGTGCGCACTTTTTATATGTTCTGTGTTCATTTTTTAATGCTCTGATGAATCCCTTTTCTAGTGGAGCATATTAACCTGATTATGTTAGCCTCAAATAGGTGTCTAAATAAATATCTGATTTTAATTGTCACTTTTATTTTTCCTGTGTGGGTAACTTATTTTTTTGCAGCTTGTACGAACTATATTAGTTTTAACGAGTCGTATAACAGGTGGTTGGAATAAATAATATATTGCCGAAGATAGCTCTTTGTTTACCGTAAATAAGGAGGCGATAATGTTAGACAGGAAATGTTGCTACACCTTGAAAAGCGGTACAGATGTTTCTGCCAACATCACGGTCCACCCGTGTTGCACTATAGAAATAGAGATACCTGAACTGCACCAGAGTGTTTGTCGGGAGGTTGAGCAGCTACACTTCAAGATCACCAATGATGGCATGTTGTTGATGTGTGATGAGGGCAACGACAGCGGCACAAGGCTGCATTTTTCACGTAAAGATGCGTTAGCGCTGTGCCAGATAATTGATGAGGTAATTGAAGAACATGAAGAGCTAATGTCTGCTTTATGAGGACGTTGGCTCCGTGTGATGACTTGCCCGAACGACGAGTCGTATTTGGCAAGAAACTACATGATATTGGGCCTGATTATCTCAGGCCCATTTTATGTTTAAAGCTCCCTCGTATCCATTACCACCTTTAAACAGGCAACACTGTGCCCGACGCTGCCTTTGAGTACGGGTTTGATATGGGCGCATTCTGCATCGGCAAGTGGACAACGGGTGCGAAATACACAACCGGATGGAGGTTTGATGGGCGAGGGCAATTCGCCACCGAGCAGCTTTACCTGCTTGTTGCGTTCAACTTCAGGATCGGGAATGGGTACGGCACTCATCAGCGCTTGAGTGTAGGGGTGGCTGGGATTGGAAAATAACGCCTGGCTGCTCCCTAACTCCATCGGCTTGCCGAGGTACATCACCAGCACCTGATCGGAAATGTGTTTTACCACAGATAGATCGTGGGCGATAAAGACCAGTGCCAGGCCCATGTCTGCCTGCAGCGCTTTCAGCAGGTTGATCACTTGCGCCTGCACGGAGACATCCAATGCAGAGACGGGTTCATCGCAAATAATCAGCCTAGGCTCCAGGATCAGCGCTCGGGCGATTCCGATGCGTTGGCATTGTCCTCCAGAAAATTCATGAGGATAGCGATTGATCAGGTTGGGTAACAAGCCGACCCTGGCCATGATGGCGCTGACTTTTTCCTTGCGCTCGGCCTTGGACAAGTGCGGATAAAAAGTGCGCAGCGGCTCGGCAATAATATCGCCGATGGTCATGCGGGGGTTGAGTGAGGCCAGTGGATCCTGAAAGATCATTTGTATGTCCTGGCGTATTTCGCGCAGCGCACCGGGACTGGCGTGAACCAGATCCTGACCCAGCCAGAGCACGTCACCGGCATTAGCGGATACCAGGCCGATAATAGCGCGGGCCAGGGTAGATTTACCGCAGCCAGACTCGCCCACTATCCCCAGGGTTTCGCCGGCATTCAGGATAAAACTGATACCGTCTACGGCTTTTAATGTGGCCGGGGGCGTCCAGGGCCAGGCGTGTTTTTGTTTGATGCTGAAATGAACCTTGAGCCCGTTGACCGACAGTAGCGGCTGAGGCTGTGTGTTCAGGATTTCATTCTTGCTCAAGGCTGTCTCCTTGCCAGTGGCAGGCTCGGTAGCGATCGGCTCCAAATGCGGTGAGTGGCGGCGCCGTGGTGCGGCAAATATCCTGTACCTGTGGGCAGCGCTGCTGGAAAGGGCAACCGTCGGGCAGGTGCAAGAGGTTCGGCGGGTTGCCGGGTATGGTGGTCAAGTATTTGCTGTGACCGTCGAGTCGTGGGATGGCGCTCAGCAATCCCTGGCTGTAAGGGTGACTGGGGCGATAAAACATATCGTTAACCGAGCCGGCCTCCATGGTTCTGCCCGCATACATCACCAGTACCTGTTCACAACTGCCAGCCACGACACCCAGGTCGTGGGTGATCAGGATAATGGCGGTATTGAACTCCTGCTTTAACTCCTTAAGCAGGTTCATTATCTGTGCCTGCACGGTGACATCCAGCGCCGTGGTCGGCTCGTCGGCGATTAACAATTGCGGGCGGCATAACAGCGCCATGGCAATCATCACCCGTTGGCGCATACCGCCAGATAATTCGTGGGCATACATATTCATGCGCTGACGCGCTTCGGGGATCTGTACCGCATTGAGCATCTGTACCGACTCTGCAAAGGCGTCGGCCTTGCTCATGCCTTTATGCAAGAGCAGCACTTCCATCAGCTGCTGACCGATCTTCATGTAAGGATTGAGTGAGGTCATGGGATCTTGAAAAATCATGGCGATGTGCTCGGCGCGGATCTTATTGAGCGCCTTTTCTGACAAGCCAAGCAACTGCTGATCGTTAAAACGGATAGACCCCTGAGTGTGACTGTTGTTGGCCAGCAGCCCCATAATGGCATAGGCGGTTTGGCTTTTTCCCGAACCCGACTCGCCGACTATGCCCAGGGTGTCGCCTGCTGCCAGGGAAAAGGTCAGATCGTTCACCGCCACCAGGTTACCCTCTGGTGTGGTAAATTCAACCCGCAAGTCTTGTACCGTTAATAGTGTCATCAAGCTATCCTTAGCGATCTTTGGGGTCCAGGGCGTCACGCAGACCGTCCCCTAAAAAGTTAAAGCAAAACAGCGTGGTCACCATAAAGCCGGCGGGAAACAATAACTGCCACAGGGCAATTTCCATCGACTTGGATCCTTCGTTTAACAGTGCGCCCCAACTGGTCATCGGCTCTTGCACGCCTAGTCCCAGAAAGCTTAAAAACGATTCAAACAAAATCATGCCCGGCACCAGCAGGGTGGCATAAACCGCCACTATTCCCAGCACATTGGGCACTATGTGGCGGGTAACTATGGTCAGGTGACTTACGCCTCCTACCTGTGCGGCTTCGATGAATTCTTTGTTTTTCAGGCTTAAGGTTTGGCCACGCACTATGCGCGCCATATCCAGCCAGCTAACGGCGCCAATGGCGAAGAAGATCAGCAAAATATTGCGGCCAAAAAAGGTGACCAGCAAAATCACGAAGAACATGAAGGGAAACGAATAGAGAATTTCCAGTATTCGCATCATAACGCGGTCGGTACGCCCGCCAATAAACCCGGACGTGGCGCCATACAGGGTACCTATGATGACGGCCACCAAGGCGCCCATCAAGCCCACCATCAAGGAAATTCGTCCGCCGACCAGGGTGCGGACAAACAAGTCGCGGCCCAGCGAGTCGGTGCCAAAATAGTGGCCGCTTTCTATACTGGGAGCGGCCATCATGGCACCCCAGTCGGTATCATCAAAGGCGTAGGGTGAAAAGTAAGGCCCGAATATGACCAGCAACGCGATCAGGCCCAGCAGTATCAGGCTGGCCAATGCAGCACGGTTGGCAAAGTAACGGCGTCGAGCATCTTGCCATAAAGAGCGCCCCGTTATGGTGAGCGACGAATCATCCTGTTGCTCGGAGAAGCGAGTCATCGCCTCACGTTTGGCTTTAATCACCACCATCACAGGCTCCTAGTAGCGAATTTTAGGGTCGATAACCGCATACAGAATATCGACCAGGGCATTAAAGGTAACGGTGAGGGCGCCGATTAAAATGGTCAGCCCCAGCACCATGGAGTAGTCGCGGTTCAGGGCGCCATTCACAAACAGCTGGCCAATACCGGGCAGGCCAAAGATGGTTTCGATGACCACAGAGCCGGTAATAATGCCGACAAAAGCCGGGCCCAGGTAAGACACCACCGGCAACATGGCGGGGCGCAGCGCATGGCGTAAAATAATACGGCGCAGTGGCAGCCCCTTGGCGCGAGCGGTACGAATGAAGTTGGCGTTCATGGTTTCAATCATGGAGCCCCGGGTAATACGGGCTATGGTGGCAATGTAGTGCATCATCATGCCAATGACCGGCAGCACTAAATAGGGCGCAGCCCCGTCGTTCCAGCCGCCGGCGGGCAACCATTTAAGGGTGATGGCGAATATCAGCACCAGGATGGGGGCCAGCACAAAGCTTGGGATCACCACGCCCACCATGGCGGTGGACATGGTGAGATAATCCAGCCAGCTGTTTTGTTTTAGTGCCGCAATAATCCCCAGCGTTACCCCGAACAAAACGGCCCCAAAAAAGGCATAAAGACCGATTTCTGCGGATACCGGCAGTGCCTGAGCCACCAGCTCGTTAACCGAAAAATCCTTGTATTTGAAAGAGGGCCCCAAATCGCCCTGCAACAGGTTACCCAGATAACCGAAGTACTGCTCGATCACGGGTTTGTCGAAGCCGTATTTGGCTTCAATATTGGCCAGTACTTCCGGTGGCAGGCTGCGCTCCGAGCTAAAGGGGTTGCCCGGGGCAAAGCGCATCATGAAAAAGGAAATGGTGATCAACACCAGCAGGGTAGGAATGGCTTCCAGCAGCCGTTTTATTATAAATCTAATCATGATTTATCCTGTTGGCCTTGGCCATGAAAGGCGTAAGCGATCTGGAGCAAGACGCTTACCAAGTGGTCGTTTATTCGCGATCAGATCCCATGGTGGCCTCAGCCTGGTTGTTGCAAAGCTGGCCGGTGACGGGCACCGGCCATTGGCTGCGGGCATTACTCCGCCTTGATATACATGTCTTTCGAATAGAGGTTATTGAGTGGATTATTGGGGTAGCCGCCGAGCCGTTGTTGCACCAGGCGAGCCGTCACGTACTGATAAATAGGCGCTATCGGCATGTCGGCGGCCAGAATTTCTTCGGCCTGGGTGTATTTGGCGTTACGGGCATCGGCATCCACAATGGAACGGGTCGCTTTCATCAGCTCGTCATACTGCAGGCTGGAGTATTTGCCATCGTTGTTGCCATGGGTGGTTTGTTGCAAGTCCAGCATGGAAGAGGCTTCGTTATAATCGGCAATCCAACCGGCACGGGCCACATCGAAGTTGCCTTGGGTTTTGGTATCCAGGTAGGTTTTCCATTCCTGGTTAACCAGCTCGGCCTCGGCGCCCAGGGTTTTCTTCCACATGGACGCCACGGCGACCGCGACCTTTTTATGGTTCTCGCTGGTGTTGTACAGCAGCTCGAATTTAAGCGGGTTCTGTTTATTGAAGCCGGCTTCATCAAGCAGCGCCAGCGCCCTGGCATTACGCTCGGCTTGGGTCCAGTTGGCCCAATCCAGCCTGGGGGGAGTAAAACCATCGACGATTTCCGGGGTCAGGGTGTAACCGGGAAGTTCACCCTGGCCCATCACCAGCCTGGCGATAATATCGCGGTCAATGGCATAAGACAGCGCCTTGCGCACGCGTACGTCATCGAAGGGGGGCTTTTGGGTGTTAAAGGTATAGTAATAGGTACCTACATAGCCGGTGATGCTGACCGATTCGGGGTGATCTTTGTTTAACCGTTTAAAGTGCTCGATGGGTATTTCATTGGTCAAGTCCAATTCGCCAGCCAAGAACCGGTTCATGGCGGCGTTTTGTGAGGTAATAGGTAAGTAATCTACCTGGTCGATGACAGTGTGCTCGTTATCCCAATAATGGGTATTACGCACCAGTTCGATTTTTTCGTTTACCCGCCAGCTGGATAAGGTATAAGCGCCGTTAGACACCAGATTGCCGGGTCTGGTCCAGTTGTCACCATGTTGCTCAACGGCTGGGCGATAAATCGGATAGGTGGTGGTGTGCGAGAGCATGGTGACGAAGTAGGGCACAGGCTGTTCTAGCTGTATTTCCAGGGTATGTTCGTCCAGCGCCTTGATGCCCAGAGTTGTTGGCTCTTTTTCGCCTTTGAGAATGGCCGAGGCGTTTACAATGGTGGGAATTTCCAGATACCAGGCGTAAGGCGAGGCGGTGTCAGGGGCGATGGCGCGTTTAAAGCTGTATTCAAAATCCCGGGCCGTGACCGGCTCGCCGTTAGACCACTTGGCATTGGCGCGCAGGTGAAACACAAACCGTTTGTTGTCGTTGGTTTCCCAACGCTCGGCCACGCCGGGCAAGGTTTCTCCGTTAGGGCCCGAGGTCACCAGACCCTCGAACAAGTCTCGCTGCACGTTGGCACCCGGTACCCCTTCGGTTTTGTGCGGATCCAGAGTGGCGGGCTCGGCGCCATTGTCTTTTACCAGATGTTGCTGCTTGGCCAGGGCGATGCCGGCCGGTACGTCTGCAGCCAGAGTCGACGCTGTCATTGCCAACAGGGATGCGCTCATCAAGACGGGTACGAGTGCGATTTTTTTCAGTGTCATCTTGCTTACTCCTTTAAGCCTGTTCGCCCGGACATAACTTATCCGGCAAATGCCTTTTGCCGTGCAGTGCTATTAATAGAGCGAACAGAAAATTAATCAATGATATAGCAGGGGAAATAATAACAACCCGACATTAAACCCTCACAATGTGATCCGGTGCCGTTGTTTATGCATCCAACGTAAAAGGCGCTTACAATGAAAGCGCCTTAAGGTGACTGCGGTTAGCAAATACAGTCGATAAAATAATGGGTTTGTCCGTTACGCTCTTCGGCTACCAGGCCATGAATATAGGTTTCAAAACCCGGGAAGCGGCCATTGAACTCACGAGCAAATTTAAGGTAGCTGATAATGGTATCGTTAAATACCTCGCCCGGGATCAATAGCGGAATACCGGGTGGGTAGGGTGCCACCATGACCGCCGTAGTGCGTCCCGACAGTTCGTCGATCGGAACTCGCTCTATCTGCTTGTGCGCCATTTTGGCAAAGGCGTCTGCGGGTCTCATGGATGGGATCAAGTCGGACAAATACATTTCCGTGGTCAGCTTGGCCACGTTATTTTCTTTGTAGATTTGATGAATGTGATCGCACAAGTCACGCAAGCCCACGCGCTCGTAGCTGGGGTGGCTTTGAATGAACTTGGGCAGCACCTTCCACAAGGGCACGTTGTGATCGTAATCGTCCTTGAACTGCTGCAATTCGGTTACCATGCTGTTCCAGCGGCCTTTGGTAATGCCGATGGTAAACATGATAAAGAAGGAATAAAGACCGGTTTTTTCGATCACGATGCCGTGTTCGGCCAGGTACTTGGTGACCACCACCGCCGGCATACCGGAGTCGGCAAAGTCGCCTTCCATATTCAGGCCCGGGGTTAAAATGGTGGCCTTGATGGGGTCGAGCAGATTAAAGCCAGACTCCACATTGCCAAAGCCATGCCAGCTTTCGCCGGCGTGCAGCATCCAGGCGTCGCGATCATCCAGACCGTGGTCGGTCAAATCATCCGGCCCCCACACCTTGAACCACCAGTCGCTGCCGTATTCATCACCCACCTTGCGCATGGCGCGTCTGAATTCCAGTGCTTCCGACAGCGACTCTTCTACAAGAGCCGTACCGCCTGGCGCTTCCATCATGGCGGCAGCCACATCGCAGGAGGCAATAATGGCGTACTGCGGGCTGGTGGAGGTGTGCATCAAATAGGCTTCGTTGAACACATCTCTATCGAGGCGATTGGCATTGCCATCCTGTACCAGTATTTGTGACGCCTGGGACAGACCGGCCAGCATCTTGTGGGTCGATTGGGTGGCAAAAATCATCGAGTCTTCACAGCGCGGGCGGTTTTCGCCAATGGCGTGATAATCGCCATAAAAATCGTGGAAGGCGGCATGAGGCAGCCAGGCCTCATCAAAGTGCAGGGTTTCAATTTCGCCATCGAGCAGATTTTTGATTTCTTCTACGTTATACAGAATACCGTCGTAGGTAGACTGGGTAATGGTCAGCACCCGTGGCTTGAGATCCGGATTTTTCGCCAACAGCTCGCGACAGAAGGGATTGGCCTGCATTTTTTCGCGAATGCGCGCCGGCTCGAATTCGCTGCGCGGAATGGGGCCAATAATGCCGTAATGGTTACGAGTGGGCATCAAGAACACCGGCACGGCACCCGTCATCATAATGGCGTGCAGAATCGACTTGTGACAGTTACGGTCCACCACCACTATGTCGCCCGGAGCCACGGTTGAATGCCAGACAATTTTGTTGGAGGTGGAGGTGCCGTTGGTCACAAAATACAGATGATCGGCGTTAAAGATCCGCGCCGCATTACGCTCGCTTGCCGCCACCGGGCCGGTATGATCCAGCAATTGCCCCAGCTCGTCGACCGAGTTGCATACGTCGGCTCGCAGCATGTTTTCACCAAAAAACTGGTGAAACATCTGGCCTACGGGGGATTTCAAGAACGCCACGCCGCCGGAATGCCCCGGGCAATGCCAGGAATAGGAGCCGTCCTGGGCATAATGAGTCAGCGCCCTAAAGAAGGGCGGTGCCAGGCTGTCCAGGTAACCTTTTGCTTCACGAATAATATGGCGAGCCACAAAGTCCGGCGTATCTTCGTGCATGTGAATAAAGCCGTGCAGCTCGCGCAAGATAGCATTGGGAATATGGCGCGCGGTACGGGTTTCGCCATACAGATAAATGGGAATATCCGGATTGCGGTGGCGGATCTGCTGAACAAAACGATGCAGCTGGGCCAATACGGCCTGGGCTTCTTCGGTGCTGCCGGCCAGCTCTTCGTCATCAATGGACAATACAAATCCGGCGGCACGACTTTGCTGTTGGGCAAACGAGGTTAAATCACCGTAACTGGTGTATCCCACAACATCCATACCGGCCTTTTCAATGGCGGCTGCCAGCTCGCGAATCCCCGAGCCACTGGTGTTCTCGGATCGAAAGTCTTCATCAATAATGATGATAGGGAAGTAAAAGCGCATCGACATTCCTTGAGTGTGCGGTATTTGCGTGTGCAAAGGGGCTCGATAACCAAGCCGGCTTGGTAGCATTCTACTGTGACAATGACTGATGACAAAGTCGGCGATGGCATTTAACACCTCAATCGCCATAAACCGACCATAAGTCATCGGCCACACTGGAAGTTTTGCAAGGTAGCAGGCACTATTTATCGTTAGTTTTATTCGAAACAATGAGCCAGCCAATGAATCTGATGGTAAAAGCGACCCTGTATCTGCTGGGTGCCCTGTTACTGACCAGTTGTGCGGCCTCGCCGCCACGTAATCCGGAAAATATCTGTGCCATTTTCGATGAGCACAAAAGCTGGCATAAATCTGCCAACAAGGCCCGAGAAAAGTGGGGCGCGCCGGTGCACGTCACCATGGCGATGATGTACCAGGAAAGCAGCTTTATGCATGATGCCCAGCCACCGATGCGATACTTTTTGTTTATCCCTTATGGCCGAGCCTCGGATGCCTACGGCTATGCTCAGGCAAAAAAAGCCACTTGGGCGGATTATCAGCGAGAAAGTGGTAATGGCTGGGCCAGTCGCAGCAATTTTGACGATGCGATGGACTTCATGGGGTGGTACATGAGTAAAACCAGCAAAATCAACGGGGTATCAAAGTGGGATGCCTACGGTCAGTATCTGAACTATCACGATGGCTGGGGCGGCTATCGCCGCGGTACTCATAATCGTAAAGGCTGGTTGTTAAAGGTCTCGCGCAAAGTAGAGGCCCGCGCCAAACGCTACGCGGGCCAATACTGGCAGTGCAAAGATGACTTAAATAGCGGCTGGTTTGGCTAAGGCCGCAGCTTGTGTCAGATAGCTGGCCATTTCTGCTGCTGGTACCATGCCGCCGCCGGTGGCCCACACCAGATGATGAGCGTTGGCCAGCCGCTCCGGGTTAAGCCCCATACGTTTTAGATAACTCTCGTTTTCGAGCACACGCCAGGGACCAGGCATGCCTGCCAACGCCGAGGGCTCCAGCTGAATGTGCTCCTGCTCATTCAGCAAGCCGAGTAAGGACAACATCTCCTTGTCGCTCAGGGTATAAAAACCATCGAGCATGGGAGCCATGGTGCGACCGACAAACCCCGATGCCCGGCCCACGGCCAGGCCATCGGCGGCGGTAATGTTATCGATACCCAGGTCCTGCACCGAAATTTGATCGTGCAGACCGGTGTAAACCCCCAGCAACATGCAGGGCGAATGGGTCGGCTCGGCAAAAATGCAATGCACGGCATCGCCAAAGGCCAGCTTCAAGCCAAAGGCCACGCCGCCCGGGCCTCCGCCTACACCACAAGGTAGATAGACAAACAAGGGGTGGCTACGATCGACCTTGATGCCTTGCTGATCCAGTTGCGCCTTCAGTCGTTCACCGGCCACGGCATAACCTAAAAACAGCTGTACCGAGTTTTCGTCGTCCACAAAGTGGCAGTTTGGGTTTTGCTCGGCTTGAGCTCGCCCTTCGGCCACCGCCACCGAGTAATCACTTTGGTATTCCACCACAGTCACGCCCTGGGCACGCAACAGGTCTTTTTTCCACTGGCGGGCATCGGCCGACATGTGCACGCTGGTATTAAAGCCGAGTCGGGCGCCAATCATGCCAATTGACAGCCCCAGGTTGCCGGTAGAGCCGACCGCAATCTGGTACTGACTGAAAAACGCCCTGAACTCCTCGCTATGCAGCCGCGCATAGTTATCGGTACGCTGGAGCAGACCGGCCTTTAGCGCCAGCTTTTCGGCGTGCTGCAACACCTCATAAATCCCCCCGCGAGCCTTGATGGAGCCGGAAATCGGCAACTGACTATCGAGCTTTAGCCATAACTGACCGCCCAGCGGTTGTTGAAAACGATTCTCCATTGCCTGCTGCATGGCGGGCACCGCTTGCAGCGGTGACTCCAACAGACCGTGGCTGGCCATGGTGTCGGGAAAGGCGGCACAAAAGTAGGGTGCAAAGCGATCCAGCCGCAGGCTGGCATCAATCACGTCTTCGGCGGTCAGGCCCACCGCAGCCAGAGCCTGCTCTGTGGGTTGGCGCTCTGGATTAAACCAGCTGACAGGGCTGAGGGCCATCAATTCATCCAATAACGGATTGGCGCGGCAGAGTTCGCGAATGGCTTCTTTGCTGTAGTGAGGATGAGAGTGCATGTCATGATCCTGAAAAATATGCTGAACACAGCACAGTATATCAGGCCATTGATGAAAAAACGGAGAGCAGAACGAGGTGGGCAGGAAAGTGGGGAGGAGTCGGGCTCGCTCCCCATTGGAAATTTAAGGTTTGGTGACGGGTGTTTGCTTGGCAAAGTATTCTTTGGTTAAACGAAACACCACCGGGCTTAGCAAGGCCAGGGCAATCAGGTTGGGAATGGCCATCATGGCGTTAAGGGTGTCCGCCAGCAGCCAGATAAATTCCAGCGATTGGGTGGCGCCAATGGGCAATGCCAGAACCCAGGCAATGCGAAACGGTACTATGGCCTTGACGCCAAACAGAAACTGAACGCATTTTTCGCCATAAAAGCTCCAACCCAGAATGGTGGTAAAAGCAAAAATGGCCAGAGCAACCGAGACGATATATTCACCGCCGGGAATGGCCAGCGAGAAGGCCAGGGTCGTCAGCGATGCCCCCGCTTCACCACTGGTCCAGCTGCCGGTCACAATAATGGCCAGGCCTGTGATGGAGCACACGATAATGGTATCGATAAAGGTACCCAGCATGGCAATCAGCCCCTGGCGCACCGGGCTATCGGTTTTGGCGGCGGCGTGGGCAATCGGCGCACTACCCAGACCGGCTTCGTTCGAGAAAACCCCGCGGGCCACACCAAAGCGAATCGCCATCCACACTGCCGCACCGGCAAACCCGCCCTGAGCGGCAATCGGCGTAAAGGCGTGCTCGAAAATCAGGCCAAATGCGGCGGGCAGTTCGGTGATGTACATGGCCAGTACCACCAGGCCGGCGGCAAAATAGGCGACCGTCATCAGCGGAACCAGCTTACCCGCCACTTCCGAAATCCAGCGAATACCACCAATCAATACCAGGCCCACCAGCACCATAAGGACAATCCCGGTGGTGGTGTGCGAGAGGCCAAAAGAGGCATCGAGAGCATCGGCGACCGAGTTGGCCTGCACTGTATTACCAATACCAAAGCCGGCAAAGCCGCCAAAAATGGCGAAGGCAACCCCCAGCCAGGCCCATTTAGCACCCAGACCGTTCTTGATGTAATACATGGGGCCACCTACGTGGTTGCCGCGTTTATCGGTTTCACGAAAGTTGACCGCGCACACGGCTTCGGCATATTTGGTGGCCATGCCAACCAGTGCCGTCATCCACATCCAGAACAGGGCTCCGGGACCCCCAAAGAAGATGGCGGTGGCCACACCGGCAATGTTCCCCGTCCCTATGGTGGCGGCCAGTGCCGTCATCAAGGCATTAAAGGGGGAAATTTCGCCGCTGCCAACTTCTGTTTTGCTGAACAGCAGTTTAAAACCGGTACCCAGCTTGCGAATGGGCATCAATCCCAAACCCAGTTGCAGATAGAGCCCCAGCCCCAAAATACCGATCAACATGGGGACACCCCACACCACGCCGTTGATGGTGCCTAATATGTTGGTAAGCAATTCCATTTGCAGCACTCCTAGAGCGAGTAATATTGAATTTAAGAGACTTTCCTGTACTAGCCTAGTCGTGTTTTTGAAAAATGAGTACTAGTTTTATGATTCGGATGGAACCACAAAAAAATGCTGCAATAATTGACGAGCTTGAGCAATAACCGCTTTATGACCCGATAAGCCATGCAGGCTGGCGATTTGGGCAGGCATGACACCCGGTGTCAGCAGGGCCTTGAGTAATTGTTGCTGGTGAGCAGAGAGGGGGCGCAGCGGCACCTGGGTGGCAACAAAGCGGGAAAGCGCCGGTTGATCGCTGCATAAATCCCGATGATAAAAGGCAAAATCACGGGCAATGCGGTTATCTTGCTGCTCGGTCAAGGCGGGGGGCTCCAGCTTGAGGGTCTGATAAACCGGGGTTAATTCATCCGGCCATACCCCTTTGCGATAAGCCTGCAAGTTGGCACTGAACTGTCCTTGCCACAAGGGTAAAACCTGCTTTGCCGCAACCGAACAGGGCCATAACATCATCATCGCATGCAGGCCGCTGACGCCATCGCGACTTTGCCCCAGACGTACCGCCTGGAAACCGTTACTTTGCCAAAACGCCACCAGCTGCGGGCTGGCGCCAAAGCTGGTACCGATAAAATCCCCACCGGACTGTTCACATAAATGCAGCTGCAGCCAGCGCAACAGCCGACTGCCGATGCCCAGCTGCTGCGCATGAGGATGCACGACTATGCGCATCACTCTGTGATAGGTGAATTGGCAGGCATCGGTAATACCACCATGAAATGCCAGTGATTGTGGCAGCAAATGGCCTCGCGGGCGTCGTTGGCCACGCCAGATGCCCTGGCTGAGCTCTGCCGACATGGGGCCCTCTTTAATGAGTAAGGCAACGGCCACGGGGATATCGGCCTGAAAGGTAACGGCCAATTGCAGGTCGGGGGCATCCAGCAGCTGGCGCAGGTCGCTGGGACGGGTTTGATAATGCGCCAGTGTCAGCAAACCAAATAGCTGCTGCAGCAAAGCATCATCGGCCAGTAATGCCTCACGGCTGACCCAGCGATAATCGAGGCGCTCGACTTGGGTTGGAATCGGGTTGGCTGACGGTGAAAGTGCTGGCGCCGGGGGGGAGGCATTGAGTGCCAGTAGCCTAAACACCAGTGGCTCCAGTGGATCGGCAGGGCTCCAGCGTGCCGGCGTGTTCAAGTGAAGCTTGCGCCAGCCTGGCGACAAGCAGGCAAGCCTGGGTTGAAACTTGAGCTGAAACCCCAGACCGGTACCTTCGTAGCCATGCTCGGTGCTGGCAAAGATACAGCAATAACGCTTGGCCAGAGCAAGCAGCATGGGCACCGGAATGGCGGCGGCTTCATCAATCAGCAGAATATCGGCTGCCGGCTGCTCGGCCAGCAAGGCATCGGGCGCCACAAAGTGCAGCGGGCTGGCGCAGTGGCGCATGGCCTGAGCGGGCGCATTCTGATTCGGGGCCGTTAACAGCACCCGCAGTCCGTATTGAATCAAGCGGTGAGCGGCCAGCCCCAGCAGACTCGATTTGCCGCGCCCTCTGTCTGCCGTCAGCACCAGAGGAATGCGCGCCCGAGCACAGCGCAGCATATGTGCCAAGGCATTGCGCTGCTGGATATTGAGGCAACCCTGGCGGTCGCGTTCTTGTTGCCAGGGTAGGGGGGACAAGGTGGGAAGAGCAGGAAAAGGCGAGCCTTGCTGCCAAATCAGTACACTGTCATCCTGATGCAGCAGCCGAACAAAACGGCGTAAAAAAGGGCTGGCAAGCCCTTTGGCCTGTTCGGGCTGTGCTACGTAACGTACCAGATCCGGGTCGGGATAATCAGGCCAGTCTGCCAGTGGTGGGCATAGCAGCAACATGATACCGCCGGCAATCAAGGTACCAGCTGCAGCACCCAATGCGTCCGGGTGCAGCCCGCTATGGGCGTTGAATACCAGGCTGTCGTATTCCTGGCCCAGGGCGGTTTGAAATTTATTGATGGGCAAGCCAGACTGCCCGGCGGCGTCTGCCTGGCCCAGCCACAGTTGGCGAGCATGCGAATCGTTGCCAAGCTGGCGGGCCTGGGCCATTGCCCAGGTTTGACTACCGGCAAGTACCAGCAGGCGCCGTTCGCCGTTCAGTTGTAATTGCTGTCGCCAGGCTTGCCACTCACTCAAAAAGACGGCTGCCATTTTCGTCAATAACCCGTTTTGCCTTGGCGACCATTAACTCGGCGGCCAGTTCGGCCGAGGGCAGCAAGTCGGAGCGGATCAGGCGATGTTCTTGCAGTTCGCCGTCTTTGAGTCGGGTAATACGACCATGCAAGCGATATTGCCCGCTGTCTGGCAAGGGGGCGGGATGGATATCAAAGCCCTGATAAGAGACGTGCGCAAAGCCCGCCGATGCGCCAGCTTTGTTCTGGCCCAGACGTTTTAGCCAATTAAACATGAGTACAACCTTACTGATGAAGAAAAAAGGCGCCATGGTGGCGCCTGCTGGCCTGAGCCTGGATGCATTATTTTCGCACCGTCAGTATCACACCCTCACCCAGGTTGACGGCACCGGTATGTTTGGTGAGTTCTTTTATTTCATCCATATTGGAAATAACGATCGGCGTCAGAGTCGACTTGGCTTTTGCTTCAAGCAATGCCAGATCAAACTCGATAATAGTGTCGCCGACTTTTACCTGCTGACCTTCTGTAGCTACGCGGGTAAAGCCTTCGCCTTTCAGTTCGACGGTGTCGATGCCAAAATGTACAAACAACTCTATGCCCGAGTCTGACTCGATGGAAAAAGCATGGTTGGTTTCAAAAATCTTGCCTATGGTGCCGTTGCACGGCGCCACCATTTTATTGCCACTGGGCTTGATGGCGATGCCGTCCCCGACAATTTTTTCGGCAAATACCACATCCGGTACCTCTTCAATGGCAACCAGCTCTCCGGAGAGAGGAGCAAAAATATCGATGCCACCACTGTCTACTGACTCGTCAGACACCATTCTTTTCAGTTTATCGAACAGACCCATAATATCAGCTCCTGGCATTATTTAATGATGATGATAACAGACGGTCTTTCCCAAGAGAAAGAATAGGTAACTCGCTTAAAATACGGCAGGCTTCCTGCATTGTAAGGGCTGCGGCACGAATGTACATGGCAAGCCATGGGCTGCAGTTGCGCCCCTGTTGTTGGCAGATGTTGGCAGAATAAATCAAAAGCGCGGGTCGCCATAAGACGACCCGCGCGTTAGAAGGTAGACCCCCATAGTGCCTGCAGCTGACCAGATTTAAGCCTGCAGTTCCTGCTCGGTAAAAATTCCCTGGAACAAGGCGGTGCTTAAATAGCGCTCGCCAGAGCTTGGCAGTATCACCACTATGGTTTTATTGGCAAATTCGGGCAATTCTGCCAATCGGTTTGCGGCGACCACGGCGGCACCGGAGCTGATGCCGGCCAGTATGCCTTCCTCTTTCATCAGACGGCGCGCCATTTCTATGGCATCTTCACTGGTCACCTGTTCAACACGATCGATCAAAGACAAGTCCAGGTTACCGGGAATAAAGCCCGGTCCTATGCCTTGAATTTTATGCGGACCTGGGGTTAATGTCTCGCCGGCCAATGCCTGAGCAATAACCGGAGATTCAACAGGCTCAACCGCAACCGAGGTGATGGCCTTGCCTTTGGTGTTCTTGATATAGCGTGACACGCCGGTCAGGGTGCCGCCGGTGCCTACACCCGCTACAAAGACATCAATTTCGCCGTCGGTATCGTCCCATAATTCGGGGCCTGTGGTCTTCTCATGAATTTCCGGGTTCGCAGGGTTGTTGAATTGCTGCAGCAATACAAACTTCTCTGGCGCCGTTTCTTTTAATTCCATGGCTTTTTCAATGGCGCCTTTCATGCCCTTGGCACCATCGGTCAGCACGATATTGGCACCCAAAGCCTTCAATAACTGACGGCGCTCCATGCTCATGGTGCTCGGCATGGTCAGGGTGATGGGGTAGCCACGAGACGCTGCCACAAACGCCAGTGCAATGCCGGTATTGCCACTGGTGGGTTCAATCAGCTCTTTTCCGGGGACCAGTTCACCGCGCTTTTCGGCATCCCAGATCATGTTGGCACCGATGCGGCATTTCACACTGAAACTGGGGTTGCGGCTTTCTACCTTGGCCAGAACACGGCCCTTGCTGACTCGATTCAATTTAACCAGAGGAGTCTGGCCAATGGTCAGAGAGTTATCTTCAAAAATTTTGCTCATCGTGACTGTCCCTATCGTTCGTTAATGCCATCATGATTGATATATAGCCAGCTTAACCATTCTGTCTAGAATGAGAAGTGACAAATTGTTATAACCATATGTTATTAAATGATAAAATGATATTCCTTTATTGCCGGCTAACGCTAAGGTAATTCAGGGGAATTGATGGTGTATCAGGAACAAGTTTGCTATCAAGGTACTGACAAGCAGGGTATTCTTCAATGATATGACGTAGTCGTTAATAGAAGCTGAATAAAGACGTGATTCAAGGGATGAGGCGGGCATTGAAATGATAGGCAGCAAGCTGGTGAAAAGATATCGAGCCGCAAGCGCACTTTGGCTATTACTGTATTTGAGTATGGGCAGTGTTTTTGCAAGTAGCTGGCAGGATGAACCCGAGGCGCGCCAACAGTTGCATCAGCTTGGTCTGGAGCTGGCGCTGGCCGATGTGCATCCCACACTGACCGAGTGGTGGCAACAGGCTGTGGCAGAGAGCACGGCGTCGGATATGGCTGACGACCAGCTGTTGCTTGGGGTGCAGAGTTTCTGGCGTCACTGGTCTGATTTATCTTTTTTCGATCGCCAGCATCTGCGGACCCGAAAAGCCGATCTGAGCTTTTCAGAAGCCGATCGTGCCAACCTTAAATTGGCCGGTCAGTTGAAACGGCGTTGGCAATTGGTGCAGGGATTGATGCCGGGTTATGCCAACTATGCTCAACTGCAACAGCAACTGACTCGCTTGCTGGAGTTGCAAGATGTGTCCTGGCCGGTCTTGCGTACCACTACGGTTCGTCCGGGAGAGCGAATGGATGTGATACCCCAGATCCGGGAGCGACTGCGCATGCTTGGCGATATGCCCAACGCCCCAGAAGTCGCGCTTCCTGCGGTACCGGATATGGACCTGGTACTGGAAGATACCGGCATTCCCGATGATACGACCTTGTCGGAAAGCGATTTTACGGCTCCTGATGCCCATGATAATGGCGTCGCAGTCAGTAGCTCGCCTCTGGCCAGTAGTAGTCAGCCTGCTGCCAGCCAGTTTATTGATCCCCAGTTGTACGACTCGGATCTGGAGCAGGGTATTCGACGCTTTCAACAGCGGCACGGGTTAACGGTCGATGGTGTGATTGGCCCACAGACTTTTGCCTGGCTTGACACTTCGCCGTTGAAGCGCTCGCAATTGTTGATGCGCAGCATGATGAGAACCCTGATCGGTGACGAGCTGCCGTCTTCCTACTTATTGGTGAACATTCCCGAATATCATCTGCGGTTGTATCAGAATCAGGTGATGGTGCTGGAAAGCAATGTGATCGTGGGTCGAGATGAACGCAAAACCCCCGTCATGGCCAACAAAATTACCAATGTGGTGTTCAATCCTCCCTGGAACGTACCGCGCTCCATTATCAACAAAGACATAGTGCCCAAACTGTATCGCGATCCGGGTTATATCGAACGTCAGGGGTTTGAAGTACTCGACGGGGGAGAGGTGGTTCCCAGATTCATTTGGCAGAGACGGCTGGAAGAAGGCGGCGGTTTTCCCTATCGGTTGCGCCAGCGTCCCGGCACCGGTAATGCGCTGGGAGCCTACAAGTTTCATTTGCCCAACAGTGATGCCATCTATCTGCACGACACTCCCACTCGTGGCCTCTTTGGTCGAGACAGCCGGGATTTGAGTTCCGGTTGTGTCAGGGTGCAAGGCGCCGAGCAGTTGGCCAACTGGCTGCTGCAGGATCAGCTAAGCAGCAGCCGGTTGGCGGCACTGAAAGCCAACCGGGAAACCCGCTGGATCCGGGTAGCCGAGCCCTTGCCGCTGTTTATGGTGTATTGGCCGAGTTGGCTGGATGCTGACGGAATGCCTCAGTTCCGTAATGATATCTACGGCTTTGACAAAGCCATGAACAGTCCCTTCGGCGCGGGATAACAATACATCAACAGCCGTTTTCAAATGAAACTGCAAGGAGCGAACCCTCTCACCGAAAGAGCGCTCCTTGTGTTTTCATGATGAAATCATGTTGGTTTTTTAGCCTGCAATAGGGTATTTTCTACGCTGTTTAGTGTGGCGCATGACATCCTATAGCCAAGAACGCATAGCCGAAAACAATAGCCAATATCAGATACTGGCCGTCTTTGCTTTTCCCTTTTAGCGTTGAGTGATGTCACCAGCTGAAGCTTCATTCAGCTGGTGCGCCTGTGTGGTACTTAAAACAACGAGTTTGAATATGTTTAACTTCGCAAGAGCAAAAGCCGGTGTGCAACAATCAGATATGCAGCAACCAGGCGTGAATCGTCGCCGTTTTTTAATGGGGATGGGCGGTGTGGGTCTAGCGGCCATGTTACCGCTTTCGGCACAGGCCAGCCTGTCGGCACCGGTGCGTAAATTAAGTCTGCATAACCTGCACACCGGTGAGCAGGTTACCGCCAACTTCTGGGAAGAGGGACACTACCTGAAGGAAGGATTAAATACCTTTAATCATGTCATGCGTGATTTTCGTGAAAACGAAGAACACGATATCGACCCCAAATTATTCGACCAGCTATTTTTATTGCAGCACCGTTTAGGCAAGCCTGGCGAAATTCAGATTATTTCCGGCTACCGCTCTCCCACGACCAATGCCATGTTGCGCCGAACCAGCCGTGGTGTAGCCAAGAAAAGTTATCACATGAAAGGGCAGGCTATTGATTTACGGCTGCCCGGAGTGCCGTTGTCGCAGGTGCGCAAGGCGGCATTAGACCTGAAAGTCGGCGGAGTGGGTTATTATCCCAGCTCCAACTTCGTTCATCTGGATACCGGCCCGGTTCGCAGCTGGGTATAATGATCCACCCACAGGGCGGTGGCACCACACACCGCCACCGGCATGATCAAAAGATTTATCACCGGCAGGCCGGAGCAAATGGCCACGCTGGCACCAAATCCCCAGCTGAGGCGGCGCTTCTCTCCCAAAGAGCGGCGCATTAAATCGAAATCAATTTTGTGGTTATCAAAGGGGTAATCACAATATTGAATCGCCATCATCCAGGCACTGAACACAAACCAGAGCAGCGGGGCCAGGGTCTGGCCAAACAAAGGCACCAAAAACAGCAGTAAACACCCCAGCGCCCTGGGCAGATAATAGCGCATTTTATGTACTTCTCTGGCCAGTATTCGCGGCGTGTCCTTTACAAGATCAAGCCAGCCGGCATCGGGCAGCGGGGCACCGGTTAATTTAAGTTCTACCCGCTCGGCCAGCATCCCATTGAAGGGGGCTGCAATAAAATTGGCCACGCTGGTAAAAATAAATGAAAACACCACGGCGATGGTAATGATGGCCAGCGGCCACAATACATAACTCAGCCATTGCAGATAGCTGGGGGTGGCTTGTTCAAACCAGGCGAATAGTTGATCCAGTTGCAGATAAAACCAGTAAAAGGCGCCACCGAACAGTAATAAATTAACCGCCAGTGGAATAAGCACAAAAAGCCGTAAATCCCGTTCCCCAATCAGAGACAATCCCCTGAGCAGATACTGTGGACCGCTGGCCGTATGGTAAGAGGCGGACATATAAAGCTTCCTTGAGAAAAAAGAACATTTTAGAGAGCAAGCATCAGACTGCCAAGTGAACTGTCGTTATAAAAACAAGGGAGTAAAGTGGCAACGAAGCAGTCTGTCGTAGCCAGGGCGGCCAGGTTGGTGGCCTGAAGTTGTTCATTTTTACCACTTAACTCTGTAGTTGGCGGTAATAAAGGTCTCTAAAGTAGATAAAAATAAACAAAATGCAGATTTTTCTCCTTTCCTCCCCCAGATGACTCTTGTCAAACCCGTATGGTAAACATACCCTTGTTGTTGTCTTCGATAACATTCCGGTTCAAGCCATGCTATTTAAGCTTGCGTCGGCGACATGGCTTTAACATAAGCAAAAAAATTTAGAGAAACGATAATGCAGGATTTGCGAATTATCTTGATCATTCTGGGTGCGGTAGCCATTGCTGCTCTGCTGATCCACGGACTGTGGTCAAGCCAGAAAGGGCGCCAAAAACCCATACGAGAAAAACCCATGGGCAAAGTTGCCGGCAAGGCTGCGGATGCGACAGCCAACGATGTTGGCGGTTTCGACCGTGACGGCATTGGCAAGGTACGAGTGGCTGGCAGTCATCAGCAGCCGACTTCCGTGGTGGATGACGGCGACGAAGATGACTGGCATCAAGCCCCGCATTTTTCTGCCATCAACGATGATGAAGAAGATGAGCCAAGTCTGGGGATGCCCCCTCGGCTGTCCAGCAGTACCTTTGCAACCAAGGATGCAACAGCCAAGGCATCGCCAGTTCAGCAAGGCGTTGCGCCCAAGCCGAGCCCGAGTGAAACTCAGGCACAACAGCGAGCTCGCCAGTATCAACAAGGGGAGATAGATCCCTTGTTTGACGAGCCGAGCCGTGATGAATCCGAGTTTGAACATGAACGTCTGTCAGATAATGCTGAGGCCGAACCTGTCGAGTTGAAGTCTGAGCCGCAGCCAGAGCCGAAGGCCATTATTCAGGATGCGCCTGAACCTGAGCCTGCTCCTGCCGCCCCGCTGCGTGACGTGCCCAAGACCTGGCAGGATGTATACGTCATTAATCTGGTCGCTCGTCCCAATCAGCAACTGATGGGCCGCGACTTGATTCGGGCGCTGACCGAGGCAGAGTTCAGCTTTGGCGACATGGATATTTTTCATCGCTACCAGAATGCTGGCGCTCAGGGTGAGCCGCTGTTCAGCTTGATCAATATGGTTAAGCCCGGCACCTTCAACCCGAACGCCATGAGTGAGTTCAGTACGCCCGGGGTGTCTATCTTCATGCAGCTGCCCAAGCCCGGCATGGCGAAAAACCAGTTCAATCTGATGGTGCAGGCCGCCGAAAATATGGCCGAAAACCTGGATGGACTCCTGCTTGATGCGGAGCGGCGCCCGCTAAGTCCTGACTATCTGGCACGTTGCCGCGAGCAACTGAGAGACTTCGATAGCCAGGCACAGTAACCTTTTACTCTACGTTTTAAAGTGCGGCCAATGGCCGCACTTTTTGTTTTTAATACCGTGAAGGGTGAAGCGTAAAGAGTGAAGGGTTAAACATGGCACTGAGCTGAAAAAGGCACGCCCTTGGCCGTCTTGCCCCAGTATCTTTATTTTGCTTAATGCACGGTGTTATCTGACAGTTGGAAGCTGACGGCTTACCGTTGCCGAAAGGCCTGCTGAGCCGGATGGTTTGGCTCAGTGTCCTCCTCTTCACCCTTCACCATTTACTCTTTACTGAATTATTTAAGCGGACACTTCCCATGAATAATGCAAAAGCCCAGATCCTTGCCTTGCGCGAGCAACTCGAACGTTATAACGAACAGTATTATATCGCCGATGCCCCCACGGTACCCGATTCCGAATACGACCGGTTGATGCGAGAGCTGATTGCGCTTGAGCAAGCCAATCCCGAATTACTGGATGCCAGCTCGCCCAGCCAGAAGGTGGGCGGGGCACCGGTGTCGGCATTTCCCGAAGTGCGCCATGCGTTGCCCATGCTGTCGCTGGATAACGTATTCAGCGAAGAGGAGCTGGCCGCCTTTGAGAAGCGGCTGATGTCGCGACTGGGGCGCACCACGGCGGTGGAATTTTGCTGTGAGCCCAAGCTGGATGGTCTGGCAGTGAGTTTGTTGTATGAAGAGGGTGAGTTGGTACAGGCGGCCACCCGAGGTGATGGCAGCACAGGGGAAGGCATTACCGAGAATGTCCGCACCATCAAGGCCATTCCCCTCAAGTTGAAAGGCGACGACTGGCCGCCCCGGCTTGAAGTGCGCGGCGAAGTCTTTATGCCCAGTGCCGGCTTTGCGGCCATGAACGAGGCTGCGCGGGCCAAAGGGGACAAGGTGTTTGCCAATCCGCGTAACGCCGCCGCCGGTAGCCTGCGCCAACTCGACTCGCGCATTACCGCCAAGCGTCCGTTGTCGTTTTACTGTTATGGCGTGGGGCTGGTGGAGGGGGCTCCCTTGGCCGATAGTCATTTTGACACCTTGCAGCGACTTAAAGGCTGGGGACTGCCGGTTAGTCCCGAAGTCAAACGCATGCAGGGCCGAGAAGGCTGCGAACGCTATCACCAGGATATTCTACGTCGCCGTGATCAGCTTGCGTATGAAATCGATGGCGTGGTCTACAAGGTGGATGAGCTGGCACTGCAGGAACAGCTGGGCTTTGTGGCGCGAGCGCCTCGCTGGGCCACGGCTCACAAGTTTCCGGCTCAGGAAGAGTTGACCGAGTTGCTGAATGTGGAGTTTCAGGTGGGGCGCACCGGTGCCATTACCCCGGTTGCCAAGTTGGCGCCGGTGCAGGTGGCCGGCGTGGTGGTGTCCAACGCCACCCTGCATAACGCCGATGAAATTGCGCGGCTGGGGGTCATGATTGGCGATACGGTCATTATTCGCCGCGCCGGTGACGTGATCCCGCAGGTGGTCGCCGTGGTGCTGGAAAAACGCCCCGACAGTGCCAGTGCCGTTGTCTTTCCCGAACAATGCCCGGTTTGCGCCGCAGATATAGAGCGTATAGAAGGCGAAGCCGTGGCGCGCTGTACCGGTGGCTTGTTTTGTGCTGCTCAGCGTAAAGAGGCTATCAAGCACTTTTCATCGCGCAAGGCGCTCGATATTGAAGGCCTGGGCACCAAGGTGATTGAACAGCTGGTGGATCTGGAATTGATCAAGACCCCGGCCGATCTGTTTTCATTGAGTCACGACGCCTTGCTGGGACTGGAGCGAATGGGCGACAAGTCGGCCAGCAAGTTGTTGGCCGCCATCGACAAGTCTCGCGAAACCACGCTGCCACGTTTTCTGTATGCCTTGGGCATTCGTGAAGTGGGCGAGGCCACTGCCAATAATCTGGCCCAGCATTTTTTGACTCTGGAGGCGGTGATGCAAGCAGAGGTAGACAGCTTGCTGGAAGTATCCGACGTGGGGGACATAGTAGCCAAGCATCTGTATTACTTCTTTCGCCAACCGGAAAACCAGGACGTAGTGCAGTCATTGGTTACCCCTCAAGCGGAAGGGGGTTGTGGCCTGCACTGGCCTACCATCGAAAAAGTGGCCGTTGAGGCGCAGCCACTGGCAGGCCAAACCTTCGTGCTTACCGGTACCCTGACTCAACTCTCGCGCAGTGATGCCAAGGCGGCACTGCAGGCGTTGGGTGCCAAGGTTGCCGGCTCTGTGTCGGCCAAAACCAGCTGCGTTGTGGCAGGCGAAGCCGCCGGCTCCAAACTGGTGAAGGCCCAGGAACTGGAGATTCCCATTCTCGATGAAGACGGCCTGTTGGCGTTGTTGAAGCTTCAAGCCTGACTCCATAAACAAAAACACCGAGCCCATGGGCTCGGTGTTTTTGTGCCAGCTTTCAGCTTGCTTTACGGCGCGGTGACGACGCTGAATTCCTGCCCCATACGGCGAAAGGCGTTTAGCAGCAGCCCCTTGTCGTTGACCTCCAGATAATGCAGTCGGCCATCGGCATTCACAACCAGCGTGATATCCTGGCCGGCGCGCAAGTTGCTTAGCGGCTTGTAAGAGGGTTCGGCACGCACCAGAGCAATGAGATCGGTACCTGGTAATTGCCACTGGCGAAACAGGGCGGCCAGGGTTTCCCCCTGGGCCAGGGTATGATCGATGCGTTTGCCGCCGTTGGGCACCGCTATGTCGCGGCTGACCGCCGGGGCCAGAGATAAGCTCAGGCTACCGCTCACGGGCGCAGCAACCGGTGCTGGAGCCGGTTGCCACGCCAATAGCAGTAGCCACAGGGGGATTAGAATCAATAATCCCGCCTTGTGCATTCTGGGCACCTGGTGCAAGCCCTGTAATCCACGACCAATCCCCTGACGAACGGGCAGGGTCAACATATTGACTTTACTGGCGAAAGACTCGGGTTCGTTTCGTTTCATTGCTGCTTTTCTTCTGGACATGAATAGACACCTCTTGAGCATCAGTGTATCTGTGGTGCGCAGGCTCGACAAGCCATGAGATCGGCTCCTTTTGAGGCGACGACAACTTTTGTCAATCATCAGCTCAACACCTGAAGATGACAAAGCGTTTAACCCGTTTGCCTCGGGTGCTAAAATAGCCGTTACTTTACTTTATCCAAAGTCATTTGGGGGTTACCCCAAGTCCATTTTGGCTTTATTTACCAGCTAAGGCAGAAAGAATGACAGTTAAAACGCGGTTTGCTCCCAGCCCTACCGGCTTTCTTCACGTCGGTGGTGCCCGTACTGCCCTGTACTCCTGGCTTTATGCCCGTCACCTGCAGGGTGAGTTTGTATTGCGCATAGAAGACACCGACCTGGAGCGTTCAACTCAAGAAGCCATAGATGCCATTTTAGAAGGTATGCAGTGGTTGGGGCTGAACTGGGAAGAGGGTCCTTATTATCAAACCCAGCGCTTTGACCGTTACAATACCCTGATAGACCAGCTGCTGGTCGAAGATAAAGCCTACAAATGTTATTGTTCCCGCGAGCGGCTCGATGCCTTGCGCGAGCAACAAATGGCCGACGGCGTCAAACCTCGCTACGACGGTCACTGCCGCCATGGCGAGCATGACCATGCCGCCGACGCGCCCTGCGTGATCCGCTTTAAAAACCCGACCGAAGGCTCTGTGGTATTTGACGACCATGTACGTGGCCGCATTGAAACCGGTAATGATCAGCTGGACGACCTGATTATTCGTCGTACCGACGGCGCGCCCACCTATAACTTCTGTGTCGTGGTGGACGATTGGGATATGGAGATTACCCACGTGGTACGTGGTGAAGATCACATCAATAATACCCCGCGTCAGATCAACATCTATCAGGCGCTGGGTGCCCCGGTTCCTGAATTCGCCCATGTATCCATGATCCTGGGTGATGATGGCACCAAGCTGTCCAAGCGTCATGGCGCGGTGAGCGTGATGCAGTATCGTGACGACGGCTATCTGCCCCAGGCGCTGCTGAATTATCTGGTTCGTTTGGGCTGGTCTCATGGCGATCAGGAAATATTCTCGATGCAGGAAATGATCGAGCTGTTTTCGCTGAATGCCATCGGCAAGTCGGCCTCGGCCTTTAATACCGATAAACTGCTGTGGCTGAACCAGCACTACATCAAGACCATGCCGGCCAGCGAAGTGGCCGAGTATCTGGCGTGGCACATGCAGGATCAAGGCATTGTCACCGACCAGGGTCCAAGCCTGGCGGATGTGGTTACCCTGTACGCCGAGCGTTGCCATACCCTGAAAGAGATGGCCGAACAAAGCCGCTACCTGTTTGAAGATTTCAGCGAGCTGGATGCGGCTGCCGCCAAGAAACACCTGCGCCCGGTTGCGGCCGAGCCATTGGCTCTGGTACGCAGCAAGCTGGCCGAGCTGACTGATTGGCAGGCACCGACCATTCACGAGCAAATCAATGCCGCCGCCGCCGATCTGGAGCTGGGTATGGGTAAGGTGGGCATGCCACTGCGCGTCGCAGTCACCGGCGCGGGCCAGTCCCCCGCCATAGATGGCGTGATTGCCTTGCTGAGCAAAGAGCAGGTACTGGCACGCATCGATAGGGCATTGTCCTTTATCGAAGAGCGCGCCCAAGGCTGAGGTTTAACTTAGGCAGGAACACTCACGGCGCTGATTTTTTCAGCGCCGTTTTTTATTAATTTTTCTGACAAGTGAAGGCGTTACCACTGCAGGCTCACGAACAAAGTTGGTGGTTATCTCATCAGGGTGTTCAAAAAATGACTGCTCGGGTGGTTTTTGTTAGTTTTTGGTTGACAGAAAAAAGTCGGTTGCCTATTATGCGCCTCGCCTGAACGGTTCAATGCCGAGAAGGAAGGTAAGCGGGGCTATAGCTCAGCTGGGAGAGCGCTTGCATGGCATGCAAGAGGTCCGCGGTTCGATCCCGCGTAGCTCCACCACTTATCGAATGCAAAGTAATAAAGAGATAACAGTAATATCTGCCAAATGGGGCTATAGCTCAGCTGGGAGAGCGCTTGCATGGCATGCAAGAGGTCCGCGGTTCGATCCCGCGTAGCTCCACCAAATGGCAAAAAATGAATACCAGTAAAACAGCATTGTTTTGGGGCTATAGCTCAGCTGGGAGAGCGCTTGCATGGCATGCAAGAGGTCCGCGGTTCGATCCCGCGTAGCTCCACCAAAACAATCTGACCCAATTTCGGGGCTATAGCTCAGCTGGGAGAGCGCTTGCATGGCATGCAAGAGGTCCGCGGTTCGATCCCGCGTAGCTCCACCACTTATTGTGGAATCAAGAAAAGCCGCTGCAGAAATGCAGCGGCTTTTTTTATGTCTTTTTTGCACTTCACGCGTTCTCTCGCGCCTCGCCAGGCATCTTTTAACTGTATCAGCGGCAAGGTATTCTGTGATGATAACCCCTTGTATAAAAATTCAAACGAGACTGATTTTATGGAGCATTTTGATGACATCTATCGGCGTGCCTGCGAGCGTCATGGCGGCGAAGCGGCACTTAACGCACTCATTGCTTCACCGTTAGCAACGGACACCGAGCTGACGGCGATACCCGATGATCGCTGGTTGTCGTCTTTTACCATGAGTCTGTTCCAGTCCGGTTTCGTGCATAAGGTTATTCGCAATAAATGGCCGGAGTTTGAGCGTGCCTTCTTTGGTTTTGATCCCGAAAAAATGCTGTTGCTGGATGAGCGTCATTTCGAGCGACTGAATAACGACACCACCATTGTGCGCCACGCCAAAAAAATTGCCACCTTGCCGGCGAATGCGCGCATGGTGCTAGAGCTGGGTAGGGAGCACGGCGGTTTTGGCGCCTTTGTCGCTCAGTGGCCCAAAGACGACATTATTGGACTCTGGCTGACAATCAAACAGCACGGGCAGCTACTGGGCGGTAACATTGGCCCCTATGCCTTGCGTCGGCTAGGCGTGGATACCTTTGCCTTTACCGGTGATGTAACTGCTTATTTACGCCATCATGAGGTGGTGAGTGCGGGACTGGGTAGTAAAACAGGCATGCAGCAGGCCCAGGCGGCGTTTAACGAATGGCGCCGGCAAAGTGGCTTCAGTCTGACCGAAATCAGCAAGACCATCGCCTTTTCCATCGATTAAAAGATAGCTGTCAGCCTGTTTCTTAGTCACATCTTTTTATTGAATTAATGGTGTAGTCAGGCTGAGCGCACTACTCCGTTCGACTCGCCATAACCCATATAGGTGCAGCGTGTCGGAGGAGGCTACCGAGCTGGCTCTATGCATTATTTACTTGCTAGCGACTTGTGACTAAGAGACAGGCTTACAGCTTACGGCTATCCCTTAAATAGGGTGTTAAAAAGGCATGTACCTGGCGCACGATAAGGGGCTGGGCATCGGCGGTGGGGTGAATGCCATCGTCCATGATCATGCCGTTTTCGCCTATCAGCGGAGCCACAAAAAACGGCAGCAACGGCAGCTGGTGTGTTTCTGATAATCGCGAAAAAATAGCGGTAAATTGCTGCAAGTAACGGCGCCCATAGTTGGGGGGCAGTTGAATCTCGGTCAGTATTACCCTGGCGCCCGCCTGATTGGCCAGCGTAATCATCTGTTCCAGATTACGCTCAATAAGGGGGGGTGGCAGACCACGCAGGCCATCGTTGCCACCCAGCTCCAGCAACACCAAGCTCGGCTGATGGTTCTCCAGCAAGGAAGGCAGACGCTGCAAGCCGCCCTGAGTGGTGTCGCCACTGACGCTGGCATTAATCACCTCGACCTTGCGGTTTTCATCTTGCCACTGTTTGGCCAATAACTGCGGCCAGGCTTGCTGGGCATTCATGCGATAACCGGCACTGAGGCTGTCACCCAGGATCAAGACGGTGTTAGCATTGGTAACAAACGACACTAACAGCACCAGCAGCAGAAGGACGCGAGACATGACAGTTTCTCCCATTATCAAGGTTGCCGAACTGAGTCACAGGGTTCGGCCAGGTGATCACTCTTTGACCATCCTTGAGGGGATCAGCTTTGAAGTCAAGTCCGGTCAAAGCGTGGCGCTGGTGGGTGCGTCAGGCTCGGGCAAGTCGACGCTGCTGGGGCTGTTAGCCGGACTGGATAGCGCCAGTGACGGTGATATTGCCATTAAAGACCGCTGGCTGTCTGAATTAAATGAAGAGCAGCGAGCCCAGTTGCGGGGGGAGCACATCGGATTTGTATTTCAGTCTTTCTTGCTGCTGCCGACCCTGACTGCGCTGGAAAACGTCATGCTGCCCGCCGAGCTGCAAGGGCAAAAACAGGGGGCTCAGCGGGCCCGTGAGTTGCTGGAGCAAGTGGGGCTGTCGGCGCGCATGCAGCATTTTCCCAGCCAGCTGTCCGGTGGCGAGCAGCAGCGGGTGGCCATTGCCCGCGCCTTTATGACCCAGCCGGATATTCTGTTGGCCGATGAGCCGACCGGCAACCTGGACCATCATACGGGGGCGCAAATTATCGAATTGCTGTTTGAGCTTAATCGCACCCATGGCACCACACTGCTGATGGTGACTCATGACGAGGCATTGGCCAAGCGCTGCGAACGACGCCTGGTGATGACTGGCGGTCGGCTGGAGGAACAGCATGCGTAGCCTGGGGCTGGGATTGATATGGCGGGAAGCGGGGCGTGGCCCGCTGCGGCTGTTTGTGCTGGCGCTGGCACTTAGCGTGGCCAGTATTCTTAGCGTGACGCTGGTGGCGGATCGGTTGAATCAGGCGCTGTCCGTATCGGGGCGCGACTATATTGCCGCAGACCGCGTATTATCGGGTAGTCGCGACGCCGATCCGGCCTGGCTTGCCGAGGCCCGGCGCCAGGGGCTGGCGGTATCGCGCACCCAGTCGTTTCAAAGCGTGCTGTTTGCCGGTGACCAATTGCAACTGGCCAGCGTGCGGGCGGTAGACGATGCCTTTCCGTTTTATGGCGAACTGCAAGTCATGCCCCAACAGCCCGTTACGGCGGGCTCTATCTGGCTATCATCCCGGCTGCTGGCGTTATTGCAGCTGAACATTGGCGATAGCGTGGAGCTGGGGAATACCGAGCTCAAGGTGGCGGGGGAATTGCTTAAAGAGCCGGATCAGGGATTCTCTCCGGCATTGTTGGCGCCCAGGGCCTTGATGCATATCGATGATGTGGCGGCCACGGGTATTCAAATGGCCGGTAGTCGGGTCCGTTATGGTTATTTGTTCAAGGGCGAGCCTGCCCGGTTAGTCAGTTATGGCGCCTGGCTTGAGCCCCGGTTACAGCAAGGGCAGCATTGGCGGGGTCCCAATAATGCGGACACGCCGGTGGCTCGCTCACTGGTTCGGGCTGAGCAGTTTTTTCGTCTGGCTTCTCTGATTGGTGTGCTGCTGGGCATACTGGCGATGGCCATTGCCCTGGGCTACTTTTCTCGGCGCGAGCAAGATCGTATGGCGCTGTTAAAGACCCTTGGGGCCAGTCGGCGACAGCTTTTTTCCTGGTTGACGCGACTGCTGCTAAGTCTGTTAGTCATGGGCTCCTTGCTGGGGGCCCTGGCAGGCTACGGGCTGCACAAGCTGATCCTGCTGAGCCTGGGCGAGCTGCTGGAGGTTCCTTTACCTGCACCGTCCTTGATGCCCTTTGCGGTGGCTATCGGGTTGGCATTGTTGACGACCCTGATGTTGTCTATCGTTCCCATGCTGCGTCTGCTCAAGGTGCCGCCACTCAGGGTGCTGCGTAATGAAGCCGAGGCGCGTATTTCGCCGGTCTGGAGCCTGGGCATTTTGCTGGGGGGCACTTTTATCCTGAGTTGGCTGTTTGCCGGCTCCTGGCAGCTTGCGGCAGGTCTGCTGGTGGGACTGGTGGCATTGGTGGGCTTGCTGGGCGGTTTGTGCTGGTTGATGTTGACGCTGGTTCGTCATGGCGGAGGCGGCATCGGCTTTCGCCTGGCGGTCAGTCGTTTGCAGCGTGCGCGACTGGCTACCCTGGTCCAGTTTGGCGGCATTGCGCTGGCGTTATTCCTCGGCACCTTGTTGTGGGTGGTGCGGGGCGAGCTGGTCGATGGCTTTTTGGCGCGTCTGCCAGCAGATACGCCCAACCGCTTTCTGATTAACATTGCCAGTGAACAGCTGGATCCGTTGCGAGCCAGACTGGATCAGGCCGGGCTGGATCGTTCACAGTTTTATCCCATAGTGCGCGGGCGTTTGAGTGCCATTAACGATAAAGCCACCGTCTCCGACGTAGATAACGGTAATAATGGCGGAGTGGGCAGAGAGCTGAATCTGACCTATAGCGAACAGTTGCCAGAGGGCAATCGTCTGCTGCAAGGAGGCTGGAGTACTGCGCCCAACGGCGTGTCGGTCGAATCGGGCCTGGCGGAGCGTTTACAGCTGAGCATAGGCGATAAACTCACTCTGGACCTGGCCGGGCAGACAGTGTCGGCCAAGGTACGCAATATTCGGGAAGTCGACTGGGACAGCATGAGGCCCAATTTCTACCTGATTTTCAGCCCCGATGTGCTGGCGACCTATCCTGCCACCTGGTTGGCCAGTTTTTATCTGCCGCCGGAGCAAAAAGCACTGGAGGTGGCGTTGATTCGCGCCTTTCCCACCATGACGCTGCTGGATGTAGAAGCCTTGTTGCAACAGCTGCGAGAAGTGCTGGCTCAAGTCAGCCAGGCCTTGTTGGTGATCATGGCGCTGGTCACGGGCGCCAGCCTGCTGGTGCTGTTGGCACAGCTGGAAACCACACTGGACAGTCGCAAGCGCGAATTGGTGTTATTGCGCACCCTGGGGGCAAGTGAGAAGTTAATGAAAGCCTCTTTGCGTTGGGAGTGGCTGGCGGCAGGGCTGGTGTCGGGCCTGGCGGCGGCATTGGCCGTAGAATTGTGTGTGGCTGTGTTGTTGCCCCAATGGCTGGGGCTGGCATGGCAACCGCACCCTGGGCTGTGGATCGGACTTCCTTTGCTGGGCGCGGCACTTCTGTTACTGACAGGCAGAATGGGTGGCATTACCAGCGGCACCCTGATGCACCGGTTACGCCAGTGGGGGTAACAAAAGCCGGAAGCGCCAAGCTGTCCGCTTTCTTTTACCGTTTGGCGTTGTGGATGAGCGTTTCTTTGAGTGCCTTATCCAGAGTGGGATAGCGAAAATAAAAACCGGCTTTTTGCAGGCGTACCGGCATCACTCTTTGACCGGTCAACAGCAAGTCGGCCATTTCGCCAAACAGTAACCGCATGCTCCAGGCGGGAATACGGGCAAAGTGCGGTTTGTTCAATACCCGGGCCAGGGTGCGGCTGAATTGCTCGTTGGTCACCGGCTCCGGTGCGGCGGCATTAAAGGGGCCCTGGCACTGCTCATTTTCCAGTAAAAACAGCAGCAAGCTCACCACATCATCAATGTGGATCCACGACATATACTGTTTTCCGCTGCCAATGGGGCCACCCAGGCCTAAGCGGTAGCTGGGTAGCATTTTCTTTAGTGCGCCACCTTCGGCCCCCATGACTACCGCCAGGCGAATACAGCACACTCGAGTTTGCTCACTGGCGGCTTCGTTCGCCAGTTCTTCCCATCTGGCACACACCTTGTGGCTGAATTCCGGATGCGGATGCGAGTCTTCATCTACCAATGCCTCACCCTGGCGGCCATAAAAACCCACGGCCGAGCCGCTGATCAGCACCTTGGGCGGATGTTGGCCAGCCTTGAGTTTGTTCACCAGCTGCTCGGTAATCTGCCAACGGCTGTTACAAATGCGTTCTTTTTGAGCGGGAGTCCAGCGCTTATCGGCAATGGGCTCGCCGGCAAGATTGATCACCGCATCAAATTGATCGAGGTTCTCCAGATTGTCCAGTGAGGCCAATGCCTGAATATCGTGCCCTAGGCGTTGATGTACCTTGTTGGGAGTGCGGCTCAGCACGGTAACCTGGTGATGAGGCCGCAAATGACTCATCAAGCGATGGCCGATAAAGCCAGTACCCCCGGTTAGTAATATATTCATGATGTATTCCTCAATCTGCTATTCAGACCAACGGTGCCCTAAAGGATCATACCTTATCAGAGTATCAGAGAGCGGCAGCTGTGGGGGAGTAAAAGAGGGGGTGTGTAACGGCAGAACAGAGGCAACATAACCGAGGTTATCCACATAAACTGTGAGTAAGTCTGTAGATTACCTCGGACATTATGGCTAGTTCTTTGATATTACATCAAAAAACTGACTGGACAGGGATCCAGCAAGATCAGGATAAAGCGGCGATTGCGGCGTCGTATGCAGGCTCGTCGGTCAGCTCGGCAACGCGCTCGCTGTAAGTCACTTTACCTTGCTCGTCGATGCACACCACGGCACGGGCAGACAGACCACGCAGTGGACCATCGCTCAGGGCAACGCCGTAGGCATTCAGAAATTCTGCATTGCGAAAGGCAGACGCGGTTTGTACGTTTTCGATGCCTTCGGCGGCACAGAAACGACCCAGTGCAAACGGCAGATCCATGGAAATACACAGTACCTTGGTGTTGCCAAGGGCGGCTGCTTTTTCATTGAAGGTGCGCACGCTGGTGGCACATACGCCGGTATCTACGCTAGGAAAGATATTCAGCAGTACTTTCTGGCCTTTGAAGTCCGCCAGGCGAACGTCATTCAGATCACCGTCGGTCAGGGTGAAATCGGGAGCCGCTTGGCCTGCTTGTGGAAACTGACCGGAAACGGCAACGGAATTACCCTGGAACGTCACTGTAGACATGTATTGTGCTCCTTGTTGAAAGGCAGTGTGAAAAAAGTGTGTTGAAAGGGTTAAGTTACCAGTTTTCACCATAAGGAAAAGGTTTTTATTTTTATCGCCCACACTTGAATACGCGCCAGACATAAAAAAAGCGCCGCTGGCCTTGTACAAGGAGCGGCGCTTTCAGGCATCTTGCGGCTTAAGGTTGACTGCTGTCCGTAGGTGGACTCAGCTTGGCGGCCGCCATCTGGCTGGCCTGAATGGCGGTCAGCGCTATGGTGTAAACGATGTCGTCTACCAGGGCGCCGCGCGACAGGTCGTTAACGGGCTTGCGCATGCCTTGCAGCATGGGGCCAATGGAGACTAGCTGCGCCGAGCGCTGTACCGCCTTGTAGGTGGTATTGCCGGTGTTCAAGTCCGGAAAGATAAACACGGTGGCCTTGCCGGCAACCGGAGAATCCGGCGCCTTGGATTTGGCCACGTTTTCCATAATGGCCGCATCGTATTGCAGTGGGCCATCTATGATGAGGTCGGGACGTTTTTCCTGGGCCAGGCGGGTGGCTTCTCGTACCTTGTCCACATCGGCACCTGTGCCCGAGCTGCCGGTGGAGTAAGATATCATCGCCACTCTGGGCTCGATACCAAAGGCCAGCGCCGACTCTGCCGATTGAATGGCGATCTCCGCCAGCTGTTCGGCGGTGGGATCCGGGTTGATGGCACAGTCGCCGTAAACCAGCACCTGATCGGGCAACAGCATGAAGAACACCGAAGACACCAATGACGAACCCGGTGCGGTTTTAATGATCTGCAGCGGGGGGCGTATGGTGTTGGCGGTGGTATTGATGGCGCCGGATACCAGACCGTCTACTTCGTCACGCTCCAGCATCATGGTGCCCAACACCACGTTGTCCTTTAATTGCTCGTGGGCAACAATGTCGGTAATTCCCTTGGCCTTGCGCAATTCCACCAAGCGCTCTACGTAATGCTCCCGTACCTGTTCAGGCTCGATAATATCGACCCGTTCATCCAGCACCACGCCTTGTTGGGCTGCGACGCGCATGATTTCTTCCCTGTTACCCAGCAGCACCGGGCGGGCTATGCTGCGCTCGGCACAAATCACCGCCGCCTTGATGGTGCGCGGCTCTTCTCCTTCGGGCAGCACGATGCGCTTGGCGGCACGCCGAGCCAGTTCGGTTAACTGATAACGAAACGCCGGTGGGCTCAGGCGGCGGCTGCGGGTTGATTTGGCACTCAGCGACTCAATCCAGTGCTGGTCGATATGGCTGGCCATGTAATCCTGCACCAGCTCGATACGGGCTGCGTCATCCACCGGAATTTCAAGGTTGAAATGCTGCAGGCTCACGGCGGTTTGCCAGGTGTTGGTATCCACCATCAGGATGGGTAATCCGGTTTCGGTGGCGCGCTGGCACAAATCCATGATCTGCGGCTCGGGGTGATAGCTGCCGTTTAGCAGCAGGGCACCAATTTTCACCCCGTTCATGGCGGCCAGACACACAGCCACAATCACATCGGATCTATCGCCCGAGGCTACCAGCAAGCTGCCGGGCCTGAAATGCTGCACCATGTTGTGCAAGGCGCGGGCACAAAAGGTCACGCTTTGCAGGCGACGACTATTCAGTTTGCCTTCATTCAGCACGGTGGCATTCAGGTGGCGAGCCAGGTCGACGGCGCGCGGTGCCACCAGCTGGGTATTCCAGGGCACACAACCCAGAATACGCAGCGGGGTTTTACCAAATACCTGCAGCACTTCCAGGTTGGGGCTGTATTGCTGATTCTTGTTTTTGGGATTAAACATTTCGGTGAGATCGGGCCGGGTATTGCCCTGCTCATCCATGGGGGCGCCCACCTTGTTGATGATACAGCCCACAATACGCTTGTTGATCATGCCACCAAAGCTGGAGCAGGCCAGCTCGATACGCTCTTTCAGCTGCTGGCTGGTGTCGTTGCCGGGCTGAGCTATAAACACCATATCGGCATCCAGCGCCTTGGCGACATCGTAGTTGATGCGGTTGGCAAAGGGTTGTTTATCGGTGGGGATTAATCCTTCCACCACTATCACTTCGGCTCCGCTATCTGCCACATGTTTTTCTACCCGAGCCACTATTTCTTCAAGCAGTACATCCAGGTTGCCCTGAGAAATCATGGTTTCGGCATAGCTAAGCGCGAATGGTTCCGGCGGCTCAATATTAGAGCCATTGGCGATAACGGCGGTGGAATGGTCCTGAATTTTGCTGCGATGACGAGGTTGTGAAACCGGCTTGAAAAAACTGACGTTCACCCCGTTACGTTCCATGGCGCGTACCATGCCAAGACTGACAGACGTGGCACCCACGCCGCCACTAACGGGAACAAGCATTATCGTTCTAGCCATGAGATCCTCTTATTGTTTTGCCAACGGCATGGGGGAGGTAGCTGATTGCCCGGACAATACTAGTGCATCCTGTGCAATGACCCACTCTTCATTGGTCGGAATCACCCAGGCGGGCGTGCTGTCCGGGGTGGTAATGCAGGCGGTTTTGCCAAAGCGCGTGTCTTTGTTCGCGTCCGAATCCAGTTTGAAACCCAGCAAGCCAAGCTGGGACAGGGTTAGCTCACGTACCAGAATCGAGTTTTCCCCTATGCCGCCGGTAAATACGACGGCATCCAGCCGGCCATCCAGGGCACAGGTATAGCTGGCAATATATTTAGCCAGGCGGTAACAAAAAATATCCATGGCCCGTTTGGCTTCGGGCTGAGAATCGTAGTGCTCTGCGATATAACGGCAGTCGTTGGTGCGCCCGGTCAGGCCCAGCAGGCCGGATTCTTTGGTCAACAGAGTATTGATGCGGTCCAGGCTATAACCCAGATTATCGTGCAGATGAAAAATAATGGCGGGATCAATATCGCCGGATCGCGTGCCCATGACCAGACCTTCGAGCGGCGTCATGCCCATGGAGGTATCGACCGACTCGCCATTTTTGATGGCGCATACCGAAGCGCCGTTACCCAAATGGCAACTGATGATGTTCAGCTGCTCCCGAGGTTTGTTAAGCACAGTGGCCGCTTGTTCGGTAATAAAAAAATGGCTGGTGCCGTGCATGCCATAGCGGCGAATATCATGGTCCTGATACAGCGCATAGGGCAGGGCATAAAGATAGGCCGACTCGGGCATGGACTGATGAAAGGCGGTGTCAAACACTGCGACCTGAGGCAAGTCGGGAAACGAGTGCCGGGCCGAGGCTATGCCGATTAAATGCGCCGGATTATGCAGGGGTGCCAGACTGGCACAGTCTTCAATGCCCTTGATCACGGCGTCATCAATCAGTACCGAACGGGTAAATTGCTCACCACCGTGCACCACCCTGTGCCCCACCGCTGAAAGCTGGTGCATCAGCTCGGGATGAGGCTTCAACAGCGTGTCGACGATAAAGTCCAGTGCCCGTTGGTGTGCACTTCCCGCGCCCAGAGAGACACTGCCTTTCTGGCCATTGAGCGTCCAGCTGATGCGGGTGTCGGGCAGGTAGAAGCACTCGGCCAGGCCAGAAAGTTGCTCGGCGCCGGTGTCGGCATTCAGAATGGCAAATTTAAGCGACGAGCTGCCGCAATTAAGCACAAGAACCAGCTTGCTAGTCATCTGTAAACCCTGTCGTCAGAGAGGTCGAAAGTCTTGCTGCCCGAATGCAATATTCAGGTTATTGGCAGCGGCGGTACTCGCCAGTGTGATGCTCAACCCGCAACTTATGCCTGGTTGATGGCGCTTGCCGATGCCTTAAAATCAAGCAAATTATAATAACAGGGGGATAAACCCCTGTTGGTGGCGTAAAATAACATAATGTGACAACGGTTCTATGATATGGGTCTAGTAATGGTAATTGCGGCCTGTTTTGGAGGCATTATGGCAACATTGACTGGCACGCTACACAGAGGCAGCGCCTACCTTGACGTTTGGCCCAAAGAACGACAACTGGCGGCCCTGTTTCCCGAATATCGTATTATGACGGCGACGCGCTTGGGGCTGCGCACCATGCCGGCCCTGATCGTGCTGAGTCTGCTGGTGCAGTTTCAGGCGGGTGACCCCCGTTATTGGCCGGGAGTGGTGGCGTCTGTCATGTTTCTGGCCAGTCTGCCAATGCAGGGATTGTTCTGGCTCGGCAAACGCGCCGATACCCCATTGCCCCCCTCACTGGTTAACTGGTATCGCCAGCTTTATGCCAAAATTGTTGCCGCTGGCGTGCCGATAGCCGAACCGGTCGCCAGGCCCAGTTATTTTCAATTGGGCGAAACCCTGAGCCTGGCCTTCAAACAATTGGACAAGTCTTTCATTCGTGATTTGTGATTGATTAACGCGCCAGTTTTGCGGCCTGTTCACATAAAGAGTCTTCTTTGCTTGCAAAGTACGGTGCTTTTGGTAAGCCTGAGCCATATCTTCGTAACCGTAGGCAAACGTGATGAATTTCTTATCTCAAGCCATTATCGCCCAACCTGAGCCAGACTGGCCTCGAGTGCAGCTGATACCCATAGTCGAGGCCGATGATCCTCTGGTGCCTTTGGGGCTGGTGAATACGCCGCTGCGTTCTTACCCGACCTATTTTCATCAAAATGTGCCGGGCGCAATTAGCGAGTGTTATATTCGCCGCTCCGTATTGTATCGCCTTTACAAGGCGGCGCGATTATTGCCGTCAGGCATAGAGCTGGTGGTGCTGGATGGCTGGCGTCCGCTGATAGTGCAGCAGCATCTGTATGATGTTCTGTTTGCGGCCATGAGTGCGCATCATGTTAATGACTCCCAGCCCGAGCTCTTGAGTCGCATCCGTCATTTTGTGGCACCGCCAAGCAGCGACCCTGCGGCGCCCAGCCCACATCTAACCGGTGGCGCTGTTGATATAGCCCTGTGTGATAGCGAAGGCCTGTTTCTGGACATGGGCACCGAGTTTGATGACATCAGCCCCTGGTCTTACAGCGCGGCGTTCGAGGCCATTGAAAAGCCCAGTGCCCGGGAAGCGGAAGTCATTGAAAACCGTCGTTTGCTGCATAGCGTGATGATCCAGGCCGGCTTTACCAATCTCCCCAGTGAATGGTGGCATTTTGATTATGGCAATCAAAACTGGGCCTGGTACAGCAAGGCAGGCGAGGCTCAGTTTGGCGCCATGGAAATGCTGCCACTAAGGCAGCGCTGGCTGCGCCAGGTGGCTCTGCAAGTTCAGTAACGGCTTTCAATTATTTAATATTAATATCTTTGGTGCTGTGCATGCTCATGCACAGCATAAACCTCCGCTCTCATACGCTTGCTCGTGCAGTTATCAATGCCTGTATGTCTCATGCATTGGGTTCCGTCTATGGGCGGCTGCTCAACCAGCTCATGTGATCTTTATCCCGTTTCTTCAATTTCATTGTTCCTCGAAAAAACGGCTTACTTTCGCACACATTTAAATATTCATTCACTTCTTAAAACTGCCCTTGTCGGTTGAGTGATCTTTATTGCTGCTTAAACAGAGAGTTAGTAAGAAATCTGCGTAACGTCCTTCGGCGCTTTCGCCAATGGAATGAAATGTTATTCAAATGTTGCGTTTGTGTTTTTTTGCAAGGTGGACTTTTTGTCCGGGCTGCTCACTTGTGCTGATGAATAATGCAGAGTATTTTTCTCTGCAGCTGACGGCTTGACCCTTGTTTAGCTGTGGGTGATAAGCCTGTTTTGGCAAATGTTCTGCTGGTGCAGAGTCATTACATTAGAACAAAGGATGTTATATGAGTGACCTAGTTAATGGCATAAACAGTTATATATGGAGCCTGCCCCTGATTTACTTGTGTCTGGGCGTGGGGTTGTACTTTTCGTTGCGTACCCGTTTTTTACAAATTCGTCATATCAAGGAAATGGTTAGGCTGATGTTCAAGGGGGAGTCTTCTCCTGCCGGTATTACGTCTTTTCAAGCATTGACCCTGTCGTTGTCCGGACGAGTGGGAACGGGCAACATCGCAGGCGTGGCCACGGCCATCACCTTTGGTGGCCCGGGCGCCGTGTTCTGGATGTGGGTAGTGGCCTTCTTTGGTGCCGGTACTGCTTTTATCGAATCCACACTGGCGCAAATCTATAAAGAGAAAGACAGTAAGGGTCAGTATCGGGGCGGACCTGCCTATTACATTGAAAAAGGCCTGGGCATGAAATGGTATGCCTGGGTGTTTGCCTTGTCGACCATAGTGGGTTGCGGCTTGTTAATGCCTGGGGTACAGGCCAACAGCATCGCCTCCGGCATCGAGAATGCCTTTGGCATTTCGCCGTCGGTATCGGCCGCCGTGATTGTGGTGCTGCTGGGAATGATTATCTTTGGCGGTGTAAAGCGCATTGCGCACTTTACCCAGATAGTAGTGCCCTTCATGGCGCTGGGTTACATCCTGGTCGCCTTCGTGATTATCGCGATGCACATCGAGATGGTTCCCGATGTGGTCAGCCTTATTGTTGGCAGTGCTTTTGGCATGAAAGCCGGTTTTGGCGCCATTCTGGGGCTGGCTATCGAATGGGGCGTCAAGCGCGGTATTTATTCCAATGAAGCAGGGCAGGGCACAGGTCCTCACCCAGCGGCGGCCGCCGAGGTCTCTCACCCTGCCAAGCAGGGGCTGGTGCAAGGTTTCTCCGTGTATGTAGACACCCTGTTTGTGTGCAGCGCGACTGCGTTCATGATCATCATTACCGGTGCCTATAACGTGATGGGCAAAGCCGGTGAGGCCATCGTGGAGCAGCTGCCAGGCGTTGAAGCGGGTCCGGGGTATACCCAGGCCGCCGTCGAGTCGGTGATGCCGGGCTTTGGTGGCATGTTTGTGGCCATAGCGCTGTTCTTCTTCGCCTTTACCACTATTTTGGCTTACTACTATATTGCCGAAACCAATGTGGCGTATATCAACCGCCATATCCATCGCCCCTGGCTGATGTTCTTGCTGAAAATCGCGCTTATGTCGTCCGTGGTGTACGGCGCGGTTAAAACGGCCGAACTGGCATGGGGATTGGGTGACATAGGCGTGGGCTTGATGGCGTGGCTGAATATCATCGCCATTTTGCTGCTGCAAAAGCCGGCATTACTGGCTCTGAAAGATTACGAGGCGCAAAAAGCCCAGGGTTTGGATCCCGTTTTCGACCCGACAAAGCTGGGCATCAAAAATGCGGATATCTGGACGACAGACAAGGCGGGTAATACTCACTCTGTGCCAGACACCGAGCCACCCGGGGTGCCAGCGCAAACCGAACGCGGTTAACGTCTCTTCTTTATTATTCAAGCCGGGCTTAGCCCGGCTTTTTTGGTTTATGTGAGTAAGGTTATACATCTTGCGCTTACGGTTGCACCCGTACCCGATTACCGATAGCGTCATTATTGATCCCATGTTCGTCATACATTCACCGATAAAGGAGAAGCTAAATGGACAGTTCGCATTTCTTATGGCAAACCGGTTGGTATTGCGACGGTCAGTGGCATGACTGTGAGCAGCAGTATGACGTGAACAACCCGGCCAACGGTCAGCTGCTGGCCAAGGTTGCCCGGTGTGGCACTCAAGAAACGGAAACCGCCATTACCGCCGCCACGCGGGCGTTTGACAGCTGGCGCAAAAAAACGGCCAAAGAGCGGGGAGCCGTGTTGCGCCGCTGGTATGAATTGATGATGGAACATCAAACTGCCCTGGCCGAGCTCATGGTGCTTGAGCAGGGTAAGCCACTGGCCGAAGCCAAGGGTGAAGTGGCCTATGCCGCCAGTTTTCTGGAGTGGTTTGCCGAAGAGGCCAAACGTGCCTATGGCGATACCATTCCCAGCCCCACGGCGGAAAACCGTCTTTGGGTGATCAAGCAACCGGTGGGCGTGGTGGCGGCCATTACTCCCTGGAACTTCCCTATTGCCATGCTGACCCGCAAGGTCGGGCCCGCCATTGCAGCCGGCTGTACCGCCGTGGTGAAAGCCTCCAGCGAAACTCCGCTGTGCGCCAATGCTCTGGCCGTGCTGGCCGAACAGGCGGGACTGCCGCCAGGTGTGCTGAATCTGGTCTCGGGTGATACCGCCGCCATCAGTGACGCCTTGATGAGCAGCAGCCAGGTGCGCAAGCTGTCTTTTACCGGCTCCACCAATGTTGGCAAGCTGCTGATGGGCAAGGCGGCAGACACGGTAAAAAAACTGTCGCTGGAGCTCGGCGGCAATGCGCCTTTCATTGTGTTTGATGATGCGGATCTGGACGCGGCTGTTGCCGGTGCCATGTCCTCCAAGTTTAGAAATACCGGCCAGACTTGCGTGTGTGTAAACCGTTTCTTTGTGCAAGAGGGCATTTATGATGCCTTCGTACAAAAGCTGGCCGAGGCCGCCACTGCGCTCAAGGTGGCCGACGGCCTGACCGAGGGTGCCGAACAGGGGCCGCTAATCAACCAGGGCGCGCTGGAAAAAGTCGAGCAGCACGTCAGCGATGCACTGGCTAAAGGCGGCAAGCTGATTTGCGGCGGTGCGCGGCACCCGCTGGGCGGCACCTTCTATCAGCCTACCGTGATTGCCGAGGCCAACGAAGACATGCTGCTGGCCCATGAAGAAACTTTTGGTCCGGTAGCGGCCTGCTTTCGTTTTAAAGAGGAAGCTGACGCCATTAAACGGGCCAATGACACGCCTTTTGGCCTGGCGGCCTATTTTTATACCCGGGATCTCAATCGGGTATTTCGGGTGTCTGAAGCGCTGGAGTCAGGCATGGTGGGGGTTAACGCCGGCATGATCTCCAACGAAGTGGCCCCCTTTGGTGGTGTAAAAGAGTCGGGCCTGGGCCGAGAGGGCTCGCGTATCGGCCTGGATGAGTTTCTGGAAACCAAATACGTGAATCTGGGGCAGGTTAACTGACGTTGAATATACTTCGCTAATATAAATCATCTATCCAAGCCGCTGCTAACAGCGGCTTTTTAATGGTACCGCAATAGACAGAACGTATTAGGCTGAATAGCAACAAGATTGAAAAAAGTTTTCAGCCGGTTATCTGACCGAGAAATGCAGCGTGCTGCCCCTGCCCTGGGTGGCAGAGCGAGAACGATTGCCGCTTTTTTCCACATTCAACGTTAACTGTCCGCCGCTTAACAGCGTGACGGTGCCGCTGATGGCGTCGCCAGCATAGAGGTGCCTGGCCGGAACGCGGCCATCTTGTTCCTGATATTCACGGATTTGACCTGCGTTTTCTACCGTCCAGTGTGCCGAATACGCCGTTCCGGGCGTGCCGCCGAACTCGAGGTTGATGACGTCTTCAGCCCAAGCCTCTGGCGTCAGAATGTTCAACAACAATATGAGCAGTGCCCAGGTGTACCGTATGGCGACCTTCGGCAAGCCACGGCGAGTTGTTTTCCCTTGCATAATACCTCCCGCTGAAAGCGGCCAAAAATGTCTTTTTAGTATAGGGGCATGGGATAGCTATTATCGGTAAAGCGAGTTGTTAATACCGACGACATTCAATAGCGGCTAAAAACTTGGGCGTATTATTATCGTTCATTTGACTCCAGCTTATTACCCAAAGCGAGTGGCTTTTGCGATAGACTCAATTCGAGCACGCTGCATTTTATGACATTAAATAATAATACAGGAGTTCTATTATGGTTTCGGAAAAAGCGAACTCGGAAAAATCGCCTCCCTCATCAACGGTGCTAATACCGGTTTTTATCCCTGCCGTGATTGTGATTGCGCTTATGGTGATTGGCACCATGAGCAACCCCACTCAGGCCGGAGAGCTGTTTTCCAGCGTACTGGGCTACATCACCAAAACCTTTGGCTGGTTCTACATGCTGTCGGTGGCCATCTTCCTGGTGTTTGTGGTGTCGGTGGCCTTCAGTAAATGGGGTAATATCAAGCTTGGGCCAGATCATGCAGAGCCGGAATACAGCTTTGTCGCCTGGTTTGCCATGCTGTTTTCGGCCGGTTACGGCATTGCATTATTGTTCTTTGGCGTGGCCGAGCCGGTGTTGCATTATGCTTCACCGCCACAAGGGCCGGCGCTGACCGTAGACGCCGCCAAGCAAGCCATGCAAATCGCCTTTTTTCACTGGGGCTTTCATATCTGGGCCATTTACGGCCTGGTCGGTTTATCACTGGCGTACTTTGCTTTTCGCCATGGGCTGCCGCTGTCGATGCGCTCTACCTTGTATCCGCTGATTGGCGAAAAAATTCATGGCCCCATGGGGCATACCGTGGATGTGTTTGCCATTTTGGGCACCCTGTTTGGTATTGCCACCACACTCGGCTTGTCGGTGGCGCAAATCAACGCCGGCATGAATTATCTGTGGCCGAATATTCCGGTGAATACCACGGTGCAGATTATTGCCATTGCCGTGATTACCGGGCTGGCCATCATGTCGGTGGTGGCAGGCATGGACAAAGGCGTAAAGCGCCTGTCGATGCTGAACATGGCGCTGGCCATTTCGCTGATGCTGTTCGTGTTTGCGGTGGGGCCGACCATCTTCATCCTCGACACCTTCATGCAGAATACCGGCAGCTATTTAAGCAACATTGTCGAGCGTACCTTTAATCTGCAGGCCTATACCGCCAGTGACTGGATTGGCAACTGGACCCTGTTTATCTTTGGCTGGACCATCGCCTGGGCGCCGTTTGTGGGGCTGTTTATTGCCAAAATCAGCCGTGGCCGTACTATTCGCCAGTTTGTGGTAGGCGTAATGGTGGTGCCGACCATTTTTACCTTCTTGTGGTTCTCGGTGTTTGGTGACACCGCCTTGCACCTGATCATGGTGGATGGCTATACGGCACTGATCGATGAAGTGCAGGCCGATCATGCGATTGCCTTGTTCAAATTGTTCGAACGGCTGCCACTGACGTCTATCGTGTCGTTTGTCACCGTGGTGTTGATCATTACCTTCTTTGTTACTTCATCGGATTCGGGCTCTCTGGTCATTGATTCGCTGGCTTCGGGCGGTGCTCAATATACGCCGGTGTGGCAGCGAGTGTTCTGGGCAACCACCGAAGGGGTGGTGGCTGCGGCACTCTTGCTGGCCGGTGGTCTGGGGGCCTTGCAAACCGCCTCTATCGTCAGTGCCTTGCCCTTTGCCATTATCATGCTGATTGCCATGGTCGGCATGTGGCGGGCCTTGATTATTGAAGGGCATCACGAGGTGAGCCTGCAACATCATATGCAGTCGGCCAAGAGCGGGGCCAAGGCCGGGCCGGGTTTCTGGAAAAAGCGTCTGGCCAACCTGGTGGACTTTCCGGCTCGGGATGCGGTAGAAAAATTTATTCGCACCACCTGTTTTCAGGGCATGCACAAGGTGGAGCAGGAGCTGGAGCAGCAAGGCTGGGAAGCCGAAGTGACTTTTGACGAGCAAAATTGCCGCGCGCAGTTTCAGGTGTTTCAGGAGGGTAAACTCGAGTTTATCTATGAAATTCGGCTGCGTGGTTATGCCTTGCCTGATTTTGCCTTTCCGGAAACCGAGCGGGATCTGGACGGGGATGAACATTACTATCGTGCCGAGGTGTTCCTGCGCCGGGGTGGCCAGGCTTACGATGTATACGGTTATGATCAGCAGGATATCATCAGCGATATTCTCGACCAGTTCGAGAAATATCTGCATTTCTTGCACATCTCGCCGGGCATTTTGCCCTGGAAGATGGAAGAGCATGATGATGACCTGGTCAACGAAAGCGATCATCCGCCAGAAGACAGTTATCTGGCCGACAAACCGATGTAGCCGCTAGCCGCCAGCAGTCAAAAACAACAATGGCGTGGTTAACCACGCCATTGTTTTATGCTTAATTCAAAGACTCTAGGGGGGCCGTGTTGGCGGGTTTTGTTTCTGCCGCCAGTTTGCTCTGTGCCGTCGCCTTGAGCTTTTCTTCCACCTTGGCATTGGCGGCGGAGTCAGTCTGCAATGCTTGCAGCTGCGCTTGTGCCGCCTTGAGCTTTTGCTGGGCCGCCGTCAGCTCTTGCTTTAGTTGACGTCGCTCTGTTTCCACGTCTGCAGCTGCTGCCTTTGCGCCGGCAGAGTCAGGCTCGGCCAACCAGGTTTGAACGGTTTGTGGCCATGCCACCGTTTGTTCGCTGTCCGACTCGGTAAACACCTGGGTAAGATCTCCCTTGTTTAGCAAAGCCGACATTTGGTTGGTTTGAGCATTCCATACCAGGCTGGCCCGATCAGATCCCTGGGTCAGGGTGTCATTGGATGCCAGATAAAACAGGGTACCTTCTTGCTGTAATTTAGGGGCGGTGCGCAGCAGGGCCAGCGTGTCTTGATAGTCGTCGCCCAGCAAGGCCGTCATGCGGTTTTTAATCATGGGCTGTTCAAACAGCTTGCTGCTGCTGGGATCCAGCCCGACCAAAGGCTTGATCAAAGACCACATCAGCTGGTTTTGTCCCATGGCCAACATGGGGGCAACGCAACCGCTGAGCAACCAGCAAAGTGCGGTAACGGTTAACAGGTTAGATAGACGCATCTTGTATCCATTTGAGTAAGTAAATAAAGGTTTGCCTAACTGATCCTCGGCGTGGGCCCAGGTCCGAAAAGGTGGCGCACATTAGCACAATTTCTGTTAAAAGCATCCTGGGTGGTAACCGCATTTTCACGGTATTTACGGCGGATTCTGATTTAGTGAAACAAGCAGGGACTCAGCCTAAGTGTTGCCGTCACCACATGTTTCTTTCTTCGCCAATCGCGATCAGCCGCCCGTGATCAGCCGTGGTTAAAACATGCCGGATCACATGCTATTGGCGTCACTTTCTGGCACTCTTAGGGGGATTGCGATTCATTGGAGAACAGGGAATGCGACGATTGATATCCCAGGCAGCGCGACGATTTACACTATCGGTGCTATTGCTGTGCGGACTGCTGTTAGCGGCCTGTACCGATTCATCTTCCAGGCAGATTCATTTGCTTACTGGCGCTAATCCCGCCGAGCTGGCCCGCACTCATCTGGCGGGTGCCGTATTACGAGAACAGGGCTTTACCGTTACCATTGAAGAAGCCCGGTTAGGGCAAATCTGGCAGCGACTCTGGGCCGGTAAAGCCGATGCCAGTGTAACGGTATGGCTACCCGATGCATCAGCCCCTTTTGTGGAGCGCTTTTTTGACCGGCTGGACGACTTAGGCCCCAAAGGCACTGCTCTGGCGGAAGAAAGCGAAATATGGCCTGTTAACGATAAACCCCATACGGTGGTGCGCCGCAGTCTTGAGCAGGAATCGCCCGAAGCGCTGGCTATTTTGCGCAGTCTGCATTGGCAGCCGCAGGATGTAACGCACATCATCAACAGCTGGCAACAAAGCCAGAACTGGACCCTGGCGGCAGAAAGCTGGCTGGCAGAACAGGCCCCTTCGGAAAGCGTTAAGCCGTAATCTGGAGGCTAACAGACTGTCTCTCAGTCACATCTTTTTGTTGATGTTTTTGAAATGAGTGTGGCTTGTCAGGCAGAGAGCACAGCTCCTCCGACTCGCCGCTGGGCTTGCCATCTTTGCCCTCCCGTCGACAGCGGAGTTGCCTGTGAGTGCGATCAACAGACGGCTCCGTATCGTTGAAAGAGGCAGTAGGAGTTGTCGGAGTCAACCGTCAAATGCCAGGGACGGCATTTGACGAGCGTTGTATGGATGCGGCTTAGCGCGTTGGCGTAGGCAATCCTGCTGCCTCTTTGCACTACATCAACAGCTGATTGACTTGTGACTAAGACAGACTGGAGTCTAACAGACCCTAGCTTATTACTTTATTTTTGGCCGCCGTGGGTGGCCTGCTTTTACAGGAACAGCGCAGATGACAACAATTGGAACTCCTCTTTCGGCTACGGCCACCCGAGTATTAATGTGCGGCGGCGGCGAGCTGGGCAAAGAAGTGGTCATTGAACTGCAGCGCCTGGGCGTAGAAGTGATAGTGGTGGACCGCTATGCCGACTCGCCCGCCATGCAGGTGGCCCATAGATCCCACGTGATTTCCATGCTCGATGGTGCGGCACTCAGAGCCGTCATCGAGCAAGAGCAGCCGCACCTGATCGTGCCCGAGATTGAAGCCATCGCCACCGACACCCTGGCCGAACTGGAGCAGGAAGGCTTTACCGTGATCCCCTCCGCCCGCGCTACCCAGCTGACCATGAACCGCGAAGGTATTCGCACCCTGGCGGCAGAAGAACTGGGGCTGGCGACGTCGCCGTACCGTTTTGCCGGTACCCTGGCCGAGTTTAAGGCGGCCATTGCCGAGATCGGGCTACCCTGTGTGGTCAAGCCGATCATGAGCTCATCCGGTAAAGGGCAGAGCACCTTGCGCCAGAAGAGTGACATTGAAGCGGCCTGGCAATATGCCCAGGAAGGCGGTCGAGCCGGCGGTGGGCGCGTTATTATTGAAGGTTTCGTTGAGTTTGATTATGAAATCACCCTGCTTACGGTGCGTCATGTCAACGGCACCAGCTTTTGCGAGCCGATTGGCCACCTGCAGGAAGACGGCGACTATCGCACTTCCTGGCAGCCCCAGGTGATGAGTGCGGCGGCACTGGCCGCCTCGCAACAGGTTGCAGAGCAAGTGACCGGTGCCCTGGGTGGTTTTGGTGTATTTGGCGTTGAACTGTTTATTCGTGGTGATGAGGTGTTGTTCAGTGAAGTGTCGCCACGGCCGCACGACACCGGCCTGGTCACCTTGATTTCGCAAAATCTGTCGGAGTTTGCCCTGCATGCCCGTGCCATTCTGGGCTTGCCAATCCCGCTGATCCGCCAGTATGGTCCTGCCGCCTCGGCGGTGATTTTGCCTGAAGGGCTGTCTTGTCAAACCCGCTTCGGCGGCCTTAACCTGGCGCTGGCCGAGCCGGACACCGAGCTACGCCTGTTCGGCAAGCCCGAGATTAATGGCCGCCGTCGCATGGGCGTTGCTCTGGCGCTGGCCGACAGCATCGAAGCAGCCAAAACCAAGGCCAGCGACTGTGCCGCCAAGGTCACCGTCGAGTTCTAAAGACTAAGAATTCTTGCAACGGAACCCGCAGAAAACGCGGAAAAATAGTGATCAAATCTGAAAAGTAATTTTATGTTAAGAGCTAACAAGACTATGTTTGGCTCTTACCAACCATATTTTTTAGCCATTTTCGATCTTATCTCTGCTTGATTTTCCGCGCGTTCCGCGTTCTTCCGTTGCAAAAATAGCTCTATGTTTGAGTGATTTTAATTTATGTCATCCTCTTAACTCTTTACGCTTCACCCTTAACAAGTGCAGGGGGCTGTTTCTGTCAACAAGGTAACTCACACCATGTCACGTACCATCTATTTATTACGCCACGGGCAAACCCGGTTTAATGCCGAGCAGCGTTTACAAGGGCACTGCAATTCCGATCTGACCGCCACCGGACTGCAACAGGCCGAAGCCATGGCCAATACTCTGGCCGAATTATTGGCCACGCCACAAGAGTGGGCACTCTATTCCAGCCCCCTGGGCCGGGCACAACAAACGGCACATATAGTAGGCGAGCGATTACAGATATCGTCTGAGCATATTCGATTGGATGAACGACTGATGGAGCTGGGGCTGGGCGAATGGGAACAGCAACGCGCCCCGGATCTGCAGCAGCAATACCCGCATATTTCGCAACAGGTATTAAGCTGGTATCTGCAAGCGCCAGGTGCCGAGCGCTACGATAAACTGCAAACCAGGCTCTCAAGCTGGCTGCAAGATCCTGATTTGCCTCAGCAAGTGGTGGTGGTCGCCCATGGATTATCCGGCGCCGTATTACGCGGCCTGTACGCCAACCTGGATTTTGATGCGGTATGGCAGCAAGAGATCCCGCAAAACGCCTTCTTTAAACTCAGCCATGGCCAGATAGCACGCATCGCCTGCGAGTGAGCAGCGTAAAGAGTAAATCGTTAAGGGCAAAATAGACACGGCGGCTGGGTGGGCCGACAGCGTCGTAATTTACTGGCTTTGCCGTGGGTTGCGATTAATGAGCTGAATAGCCTCAGGGCTGAGTTCCCATACTGGCTCGCCGTGTATAAGCGTGATTTTGAGCGGGATTTCATGCCATTGTTCCTGGTATAGAATATGGGCGGTGCCACTATAGCCACCCAACAAATTTCTAGATACTTCAACCTTATCCACACTCAATTCCTGGGGCAGCAGGTTAAATTCCGAGTCTAATACTCTTTGCAGCGAGGCTTTCACTGTGTGTGCAATTTCAACGGTGGGTTTACCACAGGCTACCAGCAGCGCCACTGCCATTATCCCTGTTATCGCAGTTAGCAGACGTTTCATGATGTTCTCCTTAATAGGGTGATATGACACAGTCGCACGGATAAAAAGCGCTCCCCTGCGCAGAGCGCTTTTGCTCGTCAGCGGTTTTTAGTCTGACGCTGATTCTTGCTCGGCGTGTTGGGCGGACTTGGGCAACAAGGCCAGAAAGTTATCGTGAGCAATGGCCTTCGCCACCTCGGGCGGCAGCGCCTGCAGCACAGGATCGAAGCGGTGCATGGTGTTGCCCAGGTTGTCAAACCGGCCGACCACATCGCTGCCGAGCACAAAACGCTGTGGATACTGCTTAAGCAGTGCCAGCCACTGGGGGCGAGGTTTTCCCTGCTCATCGAGTAAATAAGGCTCTATCAGCGTCCACGACAAGTCGATGGTCAGATTATCGTATTTTGCCAACAGGCGTTGTAATAGAGGGCGCAAAAATTCCAGCTCCTCCTGGTGGCGATGCAGCTCTTTGCTGGTGCCGGCATGGGCCCAGATAAACTTCACCTCGGGGTTCTTGCTCAGCGCCTCTTCCATTTCTTCAAGATACAGCGGGTTACGTTCACGTTTGGAGGTCACATTGCTGTGGATCAGTACCGGCAAGTCAAACTCGGCGGCCACCTTGTAGACCTTCATCATGGCTTCGTTGTTTGCCCGTGGCGTATTACCATGCATCAGCGCGGTGACATCGTCGTGGCGGGTAAACAGCTCGCCAATGCCCTGCCAAAAACCGGGGTTAAGCTCCAGGGCCCGGCGCAAATGGGCGGCGGCGTTTTTATCGTTGGCATTAATGCCCGAAATAAAGGGAATAAAGCGTTGCTGTTGCTCCGGCTGCAGTGCCTGTATGGCATTGAGCAGCTCAAAGTCGGTGGCGCTATACCAGTACAGGGCCGCATCATCCCCCGCATAATAACGGGGCTTCTTGGGTTCGTCTTCGTGCCAGATTTTGGCCACCGGAATGCCCATAATGGCCGCCTGGCTGATATTGCCGTCGTCCATGGCACTCAGTAAAGCCGGCATGCCATCAGATTCCTGAAAGAAATCGACGTAGTGCAGATGACCATCTACGTAAGGGCGAGCGTGAGCAAGCTGGCTGGTGATCAGCAGCGAGATCATCATTGTTATTCTTAACAACATAAGGGTCTCTCTAATAATGAACCAACCAGTAAGAGTGACAGAGTGCACAAGAGTTCGTTTGAAACTGGATACCTTGGACAGGATCTGTCTGTCAGAGACTGAACATACCGCGTTTCAGCCACAATACACTGCTCGGGGCCAAGCACGCCATGTCAGCCAGGAGCCCTTAACTGGAGTGGAGGATGTTATTCGCCAGCGTCTTGTTCATGGACCTCTTGTTCGTAGGGCGGGGAGTTCTTCTCAACGTCATCTTTAGCGGTGGGGAAGGTGGCGTACAAAAATACCGCCAGCCATAAAAATGCCCCTATTCTTAACCAATTCGAGTAGCCTTTGCGTAGCGTAAACCAGGCAAAAATAATCGGTAAAAATACGATACCGGCGCCGAGATAATGGCCAACCTTGCGTTGTTTGGGTGGCGTATCCGGTTCGGAAATAGAGGCGGCATAACGTGTTTCTATAAACGCCCGCAAACAGATCACTTGATCAACAATGGCCTGATGCGCCAAGGGCTCTGGGTTGTCTGCTGCTACCCAGTGTTCAATCTCGGCCTTGGTACGCGCAAAATAAGCGACGAAGTCAGGGTAGTGCTCATGGTCGGCAAACAGCGTATTAATATCCGTTTTATCGGCTATTAGCTGCTGAACATCATGGCCGTTCACTGCAACAAAGACCGCCACCGCAGCATTCAACTCGGTTTGCACCTGTTCCAAAAAGCTCAAGAAGCCCAGCGACTGTAGCTTTTTGTTTTGGCTGTTTGTTTTATCTATATCGAGCTGGGTGTCGATGCCGATGATAGATGTTCCATCCCGGGGGGAGTGTTCAGTGTTTAGCATATGAATCTCTGTATTAAGTGACCGCGTTTTACAGGGCTGATTTTTAGGCTGCAGCATAATACCAAACAGATTGAGTCACAGAGGCTTTTTGTTGTTTGTAATGTCTTGGAGGAGCTTGTGTTCTTTTTTGCAGGTAAAAATGTGAGCTTAATGTGATTTCATGCATAAAAAAAGCGTTAACCTTTGCAGGTTAACGCTTTTTAATTCAAGCACTTAACTAATATAAATTAGTTCATGCCGTACTTTTTAAGCTTCTTGCGCAGTGTACCGCGGTTGATGCCCATCATGTTGGCGGCGCGGGTTTGGTTACCGCGAGTGTACTGCATGATCACGTCCAGCATGGGAGCTTCGACTTCGGCGAGGACCAACTCATACAACTCAGTTACTTCCTGACCATTCAGCTGGGACAGGTAATTACGCAGCGCTTGGTCTACCGAGTTGCGCAACGGGCGCTGGGTAGGCTGCTCAGAGGTTGGAGATTTAGTGGTAGTAACCAGTGCATCAGAAGTCGTAGTTTGTTCGAACATATTCAGTCGGCTCTTCTTTTGTTCGTTAAGCTATATTCGCGAAATACTGCTGCAATGAGTCGAGCTGGAGCTCGGGCTCATTGATAGCATTAAAATCACTGCGAAAGTCACGGCCCGCATCACTATCTTTCAAATACCAGCCCACATGTTTTCGGGCAATACGCACGCCCATCACCTCACCATAAAACGCGTGCAGTGCATCAACGTGCTCCCTAATCATGGCCTGCTCCAGGTCCTTGTGAAGCGGCACGGGATGGGTACCTTGTTCCAGATAGTGGCGGATTTCTCTAAAAATCCATGGCCGCCCCTGGGCAGCCCGGCCAATCATGATGGCATCAGCGCCGGTGTAATCCAGTACAAAACGCGCCTTTTCCGGGCTGTCGATATCCCCGTTGGCGATAACGGGAATAGAGACGGCTTGTTTTATTGCTCTAATGGTATCGTATTCCGCTTCACCCCTGTACATGCAGGCGCGTGTGCGGCCATGCACGGCCAGAGCCTGAATACCGCATTCCTGGGCTATGCGAGCAATGTGCACGCCGTTGCGGTGATCAGGGTCCCAGCCAGTACGAATTTTCAGGGTTACGGGAACCGTTACTGCCTTCACCACGGCGCTGACAATTTCTTGCACTAGCTGTGGATATTGCAACAGGGCGGACCCTGCCATTTTTTTATTCACTTTCTTTGCTGGGCAGCCCATATTGATGTCGATAATCTGCGCGCCCTGGTCCACATTGAACCGGGCGGCCTCGGCCATCAACTCAGGATCTGCCCCGGCAATCTGGACGGATCGAATACCCGTTTCCCCTGCATGGTCCATACGCCGTAAAGACTTCTCGGACTGCCAGACCCTGGGGTTGGACGACATCATTTCCGACACGGCCATTCCTGCGCCCATGCGCAAGCACAGGGTACGAAATGGTCTGTCGGTTACGCCAGCCATCGGTGCCACCAATAACGGGGTAGACAGTTTGTAAGGACCAATTTGCATGAGATAACGGCTATCTTTGCTCAGGGTCGCGTATCTTACGCATTTTTTATGAGTCTGAAAAGGTCACAAATTGACCGATTGCTAAATTTTTATAAGTCAAGATGCTGGTGCGTTTTTTATGCAATTTCATTTGCGGATTATTCATCCGCAAATGAATGCGTTTGACTCATTAATTGGTGTCTCTTTCCAGCGGCAGATTTGGCCGGGCCACGGGCGTTATTGAATAGTTATTTACTGATTTACCTGGCGTTTTTGGCCGCTTAGCCGCGCCCATTCTTCACGCAGTTCGGGAGTATCCATGGTAAACCACTGTTCATACAACTGGTTCAACCCCTCGGCCTGGGTGTCGAGAATGCCGGACAGTGCCAGCTGGCCGCCGGGCTTGACCAGGCTGGTGATCAGCGGCGACAGCTCTTTGAGTGGGCCGGCCAGAATATTGGCGACCACGATATCTGCGAGCAGGCCGTCGGGCTGATCTTTGGGCAGATAGACGCTCAGGCGATCGGCCACGCCATTGCGCTCGGCGTTATCGCGGCTGGCCTGCAGTGCCTGTGGATCTATGTCGATACCAATCACCTGCTTGGCGCCCAGCTTGAGGGCGGCCAGGGCCAGAATGCCCGAGCCACAGCCAAAGTCGATCACGGTTTTATCGCTCAGATCCTGGCCGTCCAGCCATTCCAGGCACAAGGCGGTGGTGGGGTGGGTGCCGGTACCAAAAGCCAGGCCCGGATCCAGCATCACGTTGACCGCATCGGGATCGGGCACATCGCGCCAGCTGGGGCAAATCCATAACCGCTTGCCAAACCGCATGGGGTGAAAGCTGTCCATCCACTCGCGTACCCAGTCTTTGTCTTCCAGCTGCTCTACCTTGTAGGTGAGATCTTTGCGGTAGTACTTTTTCAGGAAGGCGATCACGGGATCGGGGTCGGTGGCCGCATCAAACATGCCGACCACTACGGTATCGTCCCACAACAGGGTTTCACCGGGCAGGGGTTCGAACACGGGTTTGTCTTCGGCGTCCATATAGGTCACCGCCTGAGCACCGCGCCCCATCAGCATGTTGCTGACCTTGTCGGCGGTTTTTTCGGTGGCATTAATGCGAATTTGTATCCAGGGCATGGCGTGGCTTCATCAAACGGTAAAGGGCAGATTCTAGCATAAAACCAGCCGTTTTTAGCAGCTAAAGCAGCCACAGAATAACACCTTCTGTAGATACCAAGGCGATGCGACCGCTTCGCAATGTGGCGAAGCCAGATCCCGACTCCGAGGTTTCATCGTTTATCGTATTACATTGGTTTACACACAGTTTGGCGAACAGGGTTGAACCTGTGCATCAGAACCTGCTCTGCAGGTTTTCGCGGCTAAAGCACGCGACTACATTTGTGCTATATGTTACGTCTTCAGCGTTCTTCCGTGGCAAACATAGCGTTAGTCTTTAGGTCTTAGGCTCAAGCTGGGTGCCGGGAGCTGCTTTTTCCAAGTTCTTCTTTGCCGAACAAGGCCCGTACTTCGGCGCAGGGGGCCGGGCTGAGCAGTGAACCTATGACGTAGGCCAGACCCGAGAAGGCCAGGCTGGGAACGATGGCATGGAGCCCCAGCAGCTTGATGCCAAAGGTGGTCAGCAGGCCGTAACACAGGGCTCCAGTGACCATGGAGGCCAGTGCCCCGGCGGCCGTACCGCGCCACCAGTACAGACCCAATACCAGGGGCCAGAAGAAAATGGCCTGCAGGGCGCCAAAGGCCAGCAGATTGAGCCAGATTATCATGTCCGGCGGGCTCAGGGCGGCCCACAGCACAATCAGGCCAACGACCAGCGTGACCCCGCGGCTGGCGCGCTTAATAAAGATCGGCGAAGGGGCGGGCTTGCCGCCATGAGAACGGCTCAGGTAATTGAGGTACAAGTCTTTAACCAGGGTGGCCGAAGCCTGGATCAGCTGCGAGTCTATGGTCGACATAATGGCTGCCATGGGGCCGGCCAAAAACAGCCCCGCCACTATGGGCGGCAGTACGGTGAGCATCAGGGTAGGCATCACCTTGTCGGGTACGGTCAGCTCGGGCACCAGCACCCGCCCCAGTGCTCCGGCAAAGTGCATGCCAAACATCAAGAGCGCACCCACGAGCGTACCGATGATAATGCCCTTGTGCATGGCGCCACTGTCTTTATAGGCCAGGCAGCGTACAGCAGAGTGGGGCAGGCCAATCACGCCAAAGCACACCAGTACCCAGAATGACAGCATAAAGCTGGTGCTTAAAAAGTCATCCGGCCCTTGGGGCGTAACCAGGCCCGGGTCTATGTCGGCCAGGGCGCTGAACATGGCGCTGGCACCGCCACCGGCATGCAATACACCCACCAGCAGCACTATGGTGCCAATCAGCATCAAGATGCCCTGTACTGCATCGGTGATCACCACGGCTCTGAAGCCGCCAATCAGGGTATAGAGCAGCACGGTAGTGGCAAAAATGATCAGGCCGCCCTGATAAGGCAGGCCGGTCACGGTTTCCAGCAGCCGGGCACCGCCAATAAACTGCACCACCATGGTGGCGATAAAGGCCGCCAACAGGCCGAATGCGGCCAGAATGACCACCAACGGACTGCGATAGCGGGCATAGAGCATGTCGTTGATGGTAAGCGCGTTTACCCGGCGGGCAATGTGGGCAAACTGCTTGCCCAGCACGCCCAGTGTCAGCCATACCGTGGGCACCTGGATCATGGCCAATAATACCCAGCCCAGCCCCATGCTGTAGGCGGCACCCGGGCCGCCGATAAAAGATGACGCCGAGGCGTAGGTAGCCACCATGGTCATGGCCAGCACAAAACCGCCCATGGAGCGATTACCCAAAAAGTAGTCCTGCACGAAACTGCCTTGCTGAGGGCGACGGCTCAAGTAAAAGCCCAGCGCCAGCATCAGGACCAAATAACAGACCAGGGGAATGACTAACTCGATATTCACGACTGTGTACCTGATTCATGGTGATGAGAGGGGGCGATACTGGAGCTGTTTTTCGGTGCAGGGCGATGGATTGGCTCAGGGCTGCTCGCAGGCTCAGGGCTGTCCAGCGCCACCGTCTTGAAGCAATAGCGCACCATGACGACGCACAGGCCCACAAACAATAAGGGGTTGAACAAACAGCTTAATAGAAACCACAGCGGCCAGCCGCCAAAGGTTAGCTCCGGCGAAACCTGATAGGCACTCAGCCACCAGCCCAGCATATACAGCATTGCCAGGCCCACACTCAGGGCGGCCTCCCGACGGGCGATGGATACAATATTAATCATCTTTGATTTTCCACAAGAAGGGGCCGCAGGATACCAGCCCGAGCTTGCTGGAATCAATCGGCTGCTATGCTGGTGGTCCGTTTGAGCGTGCCGTTACCAGCTGGGCTATGCGGAGTAACCGTCACCGGCGGCGGCCACAAAGGCCAGCTCCACCAGATAACGTGGATTGGCCAGCTCGGCCTTTACACAGGCGCGGCTGGGGGCGGTATTAGGCTCAAACCAGGCATCCCACTCGGCGTTGAAAGCGGGCAAATTGTCGAAGTCGGTCAGGTAGATGGTGACCGACAGCAATCGTGTCTTGTCGCTGTTGATCTTGGCCAGCGCCTGTTCGGCCTGAGCAAAAATCTGCGCGGTTTGACCGCGAATATCGGCGTCGAGATCGGACTCGGGTACTTCGACGAAGTGTGCCATGCCGTTGAACACGGTAATGTCGGACCAGCGTTGGCAGGGATTGATACGGTGGATAGTCACTGAGCTTCTCTTGCGGTAGACGTAAATGCGCTATTTTAACGGCAAAAGACGGCGAGGGGGAAACGCCACAAGGCCTGCGAGATCACAAATAAAAAAACGGCGCCCAAGGGCGCCGTTTTAAATGTGCTGTGACTCAACAATTACAAACCCAGTTTTTTCTCCAGGTAATGAATGTTGGTACCGCCGTTGCGGAAGTTCTCGTCACGCATGATTTCCTGATGCAGCGGTATGTTGGTTTTAATACCTTCAATGACCAGCTCGTTCAGGGCATGGGTCATGCGGGCAATCGCGATATCGCGATTTTCGCCGTAACAGATCAGCTTGCCAATCATGGAGTCGTAGTAAGGGGGGACTTTGTAACCCGCATAAATGTGCGAATCCCAACGAACCCCTAAGCCACCCGGAGAATGGAACAACTTGATTTCACCCGGGCTTGGAATAAAGCTCTTGGGATCTTCGGCGTTAATCCGGCACTCGATGGCATGGCCACGAACATTGACTTGTTCTTGAGTAATCGACAACGGCATGCCGGCGGCAATGCGCAGCTGCTCTTTGATCAAGTCCACGCTGGTGATCATCTCGGTAACCGGATGCTCAACCTGAATACGGGTGTTCATTTCAATGAAATAGAACTCGCCGTTTTCATACAGGAATTCGAAGGTGCCGGCACCGCGATAACCGATATCGACACAGGCGCGGCAGCAACGCTCACCAATGAACTTGCGCATTTCATCGGTAATGCCAGGAGCCGGTGCTTCTTCTACCACTTTCTGGTGACGGCGCTGCATGGAGCAGTCACGTTCGCCCAGATGAATGGCTGTGCCCTGACCGTCGGCCAGAATCTGAATTTCGATATGACGTGGATTTTCCAGGAATTTTTCCATGTAAACCACATCACTACCGAATACAGAGCCGGCTTCGGCCTTGGTCATGGTAATGGATTTTTCCAGCTCGCTTTCGTTGCGCACCACACGCATACCGCGACCACCGCCACCCGCAGAGGCCTTGATGATCACCGGATAACCAATGCGCTTGGCGATGGCGGCGTTTTTCTTGGCGTCGTCGCTGATGGGGCCGTCTGAACCGGGAACACAAGGTACACCGGCTTTTTTCATGGCGTTAATCGCCGACACTTTATCGCCCATCAGGCGAATGGTGTCGCCACGAGGGCCGATGAACACGAACCCCGACTTTTCTACCTGATCGGCAAAATCGGCGTTTTCTGCCAAAAAGCCGTAACCGGGGTGAATGGCGACCGCATCGGTCACTTCTGCCGCCGCAATAATGGACGGTATGTTCAGGTAAGACTGGCTAGACTGGTTGCCACCAATACAGATGGACTCGTCTGCCAGCAATACGTGCTTAAGCTCGCGGTCGGCCGTGGAATGCACGGCTACCGTCTTGATCCCCAGCTCTTTACAAGCGCGCAGGATCCGCAAGGCAATTTCACCGCGGTTGGCGATGACTACTTTATCCAGCATGAGAATTCCTTTATTCGATGATGAACAGCGGCTCGTCAAATTCAACCGGCTCGCCATTGTCGATCAGAATGGCTTTGATCACGCCGCTCTTGTCGGCTTCAATCTGGTTCATCATCTTCATGGCTTCAACAATGCACAGGGTGTCACCGGCATTGACCGTCTGGCCTACTTCGGCGAAGTTTTTAGCACCCGGGCTAGAAGCACGGTAGAAGGTGCCAACCATGGGCGAACGCATCACATGGCCGCTAACGGCCGGGGCGGCAGCTTCTTCTGTAGCCGCAGGAGACAAGGCGGCAGCCATGGGGGCCGGTGCAGGAGCGGGAGCTGCTTGAAATTGCTGATATTGGGGCTGCATGACTTGCTGGCCGGGATTACCGTAACGGCTGATGCGAACGGATTCTTCGCCTTCGGAAATTTCCAGTTCGGCGATGCCAGACTCTTCAACCAGTTCGATCAGTTTTTTAATTTTACGAATATCCATGAGCGTTCTCTTGTTATGTTAGTACTGAGCTTGGGGAGTTAACGGTGGCTTAAATGTCTCGCCGCCGCTTCCAGGGCAAATTCGTAACCATTGGCGCCAAAACCACAGATCACGCCTACCGCCTTATCGGCCAGATAAGAGTGATGACGAAACGGCTCACGGGCATGCACGTTCGACAGATGCACCTCGATGAAAGGAATATTCACTCCTAACAGGGCATCACGAATGGCCACGCTGGTGTGCGTAAATGCAGCAGGATTGATAATAATAAAATCCTGCTGGCCATAGGCCTGGTGAATGGCGTCAATCAGTTGATGTTCGGCATTAGACTGCAGGTGACTGAGGGTGATATTACGCTCGGCTGCCTGTTGGGTCAGGCGAGTAACAATATCAGCCAGACTGTTCTGACCATAGATGCCGGGTTCGCGCTGGCCCAACAGATTTAAATTGGGTCCGTTAAGCAACAGAATTCGGTATTCATCGGCCATTGTGCAGCAATCCTCGTCAATCTTGCAGTGTTCATATCGAGTAACCGGAAGCCTAGCCGTTTTTACCTATTGCTGGCAAATAAAATCGTGCGGCTCGACTCATATCGGCCAATTATAGTGATTTCGTGGAAATTGGCAGCAATTTACTGGTCTAATCACTGAAGGCAGGTTAAATCCTGGTAACAGAAGATGGCCTTCAACCCGATGCGGCATCATGATAGCGGCACCAGCACGCAATGTAGCTAGCTTCTGTTACCAATACGACATTTTTAGACATTAACATGAGAGTTACATCAAATAAGTGATACGGCGAGAAGTTTTGCTGCCAGCGCACAAAAAAGCCGCCCGCAGGCGGCGATATTCATTATTTCATGCTGACGTGATTCAACCCAGACGAACCCGCTCTTCTATCAGACGGTCAACCACGGCCGGATCAGCCAGGGTCGAGGTATCGCCCAGGGTATCGGTTTCGCCGGTGGCAATCTTGCGCAGAATACGGCGCATGATTTTACCTGATCGAGTCTTGGGCAGGCCTTCGGCCCAGTGGATGACATCGGGCGTGGCAATAGGGCCAATTTCTTTACGCACCCAGTCTTTTACCTCTTTATGCAGCTCGGCACTGGGTACTTCGCCGGCATTCAAGGTGATGTAGGCGTAAATACCCTGGCCCTTGATGTCGTGAGGCACGCCCACAATGGCCGCTTCGGCAATTTTGGGATGCGCCACCAATGCCGACTCAATTTCGGCGGTGCCCATGCGGTGGCCAGACACGTTCAGCACATCGTCTACCCTACCGGTAATCCAGTAGTAACCGTCTTCGTCGCGCTTAGCGCCATCACCACAGAAGTAGGTGCCGGGGAAGGTCGAAAAGTAGGTTTGTTCAAAGCGGTCGTGGTCGCCGTAGATGGTACGCATCTGTCCCGGCCAGGAGTCCAGAATAACCAGGTTACCATCGGTGGCGCCGTCCAGAATATTGCCTTCCCCGTCCACCAGGGCGGGCTGTACGCCAAAGAAGGGGCGGGTAGCCGAGCCGGCCTTGAGCAGGGTGGCGCCGGGCAGCGGAGAAATCAGGATACCGCCGGTTTCGGTTTGCCACCAGGTATCCACTATCGGGCAGCGTTCGTCGCCAATCACCCGGTAATACCATTCCCAGGCTTCTGGGTTGATGGGCTCACCCACAGAGCCCAGAATGCGCAGGCTGGCACGGCTGGTGCCTTCTACTGCTTCATCGCCCTTGGCCATGAAGGCGCGAATGGCGGTAGGAGCGGTATACAGAATATTGACCTGGTGCTTGTCGACAATCTGGCTCATGCGATTGGTTTTCGGGTAATTGGGCACCCCCTCGAACATCAGGGTGGTGGCGCCATTGGCCAGCGGGCCATACAGAATATAGGTGTGGCCGGTCACCCAGCCGACGTCTGCGGTACACCAGTGCACGTCGCCGTCGTGATAGTCGAAGATGTACTTGAAGGTCATGGCGGCATACACCAGATACCCCCCGGTGGTGTGCAATACGCCTTTTGGGGTACCGGTAGAGCCCGAGGTATAGAGTATGAACAGCGGATCTTCGGCGTTCATTTCTTCGGGCTCGCAAACGGCGTCTACCTTGGCGGCGGCTTCATGCCACCAGATATTGCGAGACTCGTCCCAGGCAACATCGCCACCGGTGCGACGGTAAACAATGACTTTACAGTCTGCACTCACCCCCGGCTTGGCCAGTGCCGCATCCACGTTGGCTTTCAGCGGCACGGTACGACCGCCGCGCAGGCCTTCGTCGGCGGTGATCACCAGTTTGGCATTGGAGTCGATGATACGGCTGGCTACGGCGTCGGGAGAAAAGCCACCAAACACCACCGAATGTACGGCGCCAATGCGCGCACAGGCCAGCATGGCCACGGCGGCTTCCACTACCATGGGCATATATAAACTGACCACGTCGCCTTTTTTCACGCCGTGTGCTTTCAATACGTTGGCAAAGCGGCACACCTGCTCGTGCAGCTCGCGGTAGGTGACTTTTTTGTCGTCGTCGGGGCTGTCACCTTCCCAGATAATAGCCACCTCATCGGCCTTGGTCGCCAGATGCCTGTCGATGCAGTTGGCGGACAGGTTAAGGGTACCGTCTTCAAACCACTTGATGTTGATATGGCCCGGATCGTAAGAGGTATTCTTTACCTTGGTATAGGGCTTTATCCAGTCTAAACGCTTACCTTGTTCGCCCCAGAATTTCTCTGGGTTCTCGATAGACTCCTGATACATGCTTTTATAGCCTGCATCGTCTATCAGGGCATGTTCGGCAATATGTGCCATGACAGGATGAACCTTAACTTCACTCATTATTCCGCTCCTTGGTGTAGTACCAATAACCCCTGGGGTGTAACTATTGTGTAACAAGGTGACGCAGAAGGCCGTCACGCTCAATTAGACTTTTGGCTAGCCATGTCTCATTACTAGCATAGTTTGCAGGCTTTGTTGTTGGTTTGTATGCAGATAGTGTACGGCTTGTTCAAAATTCACGCATGTAGCATGCGTGTTGTAAAGCGATAGCAAATGCCGCTTGAAGTATGAACAAAGCCGTCGGCTTTCTGATGTTAGTGACGAGCATGAGTAAAGGTTAAGGTCTGCGCCTGTTGCTGGATATTTATTAGCAAGATTTTATTTTAAAGACGATGGCTGAGCAAGAGCAGTATGTACGACTAAATCACCCTGAATTTAGAGGGGTAACGACTATTTAAATTACGACAGGATGAATTTTACTGGGTCTTATAAAAGGTTGGAAAGTCGTTGGGTGAATAACGTTAATATAAAATATTAACGTTGACGATTGCAGATGGCTTTGTTAGTTTCCTTTTCGATTGTGCGCAGCACAAAAATAAATGCTGCATATGATGCTCACTTTGGAATACGCATTTAGTATCGGGTAAACATACAAACGAGACCTTATCATGGACGTATGGCAAACGTTTTTTGCCTTTCCTGTTGTGATGACAGCGATTCCCTTTTTGCTATTTTTACTGCTGCTACTCTTTTCGGTATTTACCGGCTTGTTTGACGAGCTGTTACCCAGCCTGAACGTGGACGCAGACTTGCCCGATATGCTGTTACCCATAGGCATCACTCAAATTCCCATCGTGGTCAGTTTACCCTTGGTGTTTTTTTTAGCCACGGCCGAACTATTTATGTTTTCTCATTTGGTGACGCCTTTGGTTCCTGCCTGGCTGTTTTATACGCTCGCCACTCTGGCCATACCGCTGGCATGTTACCTCAGTCTCTACCTTGCTGCATGGATACTGAAGCCTTTGGCTCCCTTGTTTGATCAGAGCCGCGTTTACGCCAGCATCAATTACATTGGTATGCGTGCTCGAGTTCGTACTTCTCGAGTGGGCGCACACTTCGGTGAAGTGGTGGTGACTCGTGGCAGTGTGGAAAATCAGCTTGATGTTTATTGTGATGATAAAGAAGAGCTGCATTATGGAGATGAAGTTCGCATTCTTTCTTTCAATGATGTGACTCGGCGATATTTCATCACCAAGCAATAATTGTCTGTTATTTGATATCCCCCCAAAAAAAATCACTATAACTAGGAGCACGATAATGTTTACCCCTTTGTACTATTTTGTCGGTGGGCTTGCCGGCCTGATAGTCTTGATACTTGTTTTTCTGACCAGCCGCTATTACAAAATACGCCATGAAGGTGAAGCACTTATTGTTAACGGCAGCAGACGGACGCGCGCTACGCTTACCGGTGCCTTTGTGTGGCCTGTCGTTAATCGCGGTGAGTTTATGGATATCACGCGCAAGAAAATTTCGGTGATCCGCAGTGGTCGTAAAGACCAGTTGGGTGAGGAATCGGAAGGTTTGCATTGCCGGGATAATATTCGTGCCGACCTGAAAGTAGACTTCTATATCGGTGTTAACCACGAAGAAGAAGATATTATTCGCGTGGCCAAGCTGTTCACCACCATTGGTGCGTCTCAGCTGGATCGGCTGAAAGAACATTTTCAGCCCAAATTCTCAGAGGCCCTGAAAACCGCCGTTAAGCAGTTTGAATTTGAAGAGCTGCTCACCAACCGCCGTGAATTTCGGGATGCTGTGGTGGAAGTGATTGGCTCCGAGATGGATGGGTTCAAGATCTACGATGTGGTTATTGACCGCGTAGATCAGACCTGTTTTGACGCCCACGATCCGCAAAACGTATTGGATGTGGAAGGTATTCGCAAGATTGCTTCTATTACCTCCAGTAAAAATATTGAAACCAACGCCATTCGTCAGGACGAGCAAACCTTAATCAAGCAAAAGAACGTAGAGGCCGAAAGCAACCGCGCTCAGCTTGATAAGCAGGAGCAGGAAAACCTGGCTCGCGTAAAGCGCGAAATCGAGATCATTCGTGCTCAAGAAGAAGCCCTGACCGAAGAGAAGCGTCAGGAATATGTCAGTCAAAAAGAACTGGCGCGTCTGCAGACCGAAGAAAACGTGGCCAAGCGCCAGGAATCGTTGCAGATGGAAGTGGATTTAACCCGCAGCAGCAACGAGCGTCAGGTGGCTATTCAGCAGGAAGAAGTCAATCGCGCCAAGGAAACCGAACGGGTACGTACCGAGCGGGAAATTGCCCAGCAGACCATGGAGAAAGAGGCTGCGCTGGAAGAAGCCCGCAAGGCGGTGGTGGAAACGCAATCTCAGCGAGTTGAAATCGAGCGCAAGATAGCACGTGAAGAAGAAGAAACCGCCAATTTGCGCGCCTTCCAGCTTGTCGAGCGCGAGAAAAAAGTGCGCCTGGTAGAGGCCGAGGCGGCAGCCGAAGCCGAGGGCATTCGCTCCGTGGTCATGGCCCGCACCGAGAAGCAGGCTGCTCAGGAATGGATGGAAAAGCAAACCCTGGAAAGCGAAGCTCAAATCAAGATCCGTACCCGCGAAGCGGAAAACGATCTGAATGTGAAGACCCGCGAAGCCGAGGCCGAACTGATTCAGGAAACCAAACGTGCCGAAGCCAAAGAGCGCATGGCCCATGCCCTGCGTGAAGAAATCAGTGCCGAAGGGCTGGCGCAGGTCGGTGTGGATCGCGAGCGTGCCATGGCGATTCGTGAAACCGGCGACGCCGAAGCCGCTGCTATTTCTTCGCTTGGTCTGGCTGAAGCCGAAAGCCACAGAGCCAAAGGTGATGCCGAGGCCCAGGCGCTGCGCGCCAAAGGGCTGGCCGAAGCCGAAACCCAGACGGCACGTTTTGAAGCGGCGAAGAAATTTGACGATCAAACCCGTGAGCACGACAAATGGGTGCTGGAACTGCAGCAGCAGAAAGAGCTGGAAATTGCCCGTATCGACGCCCAAAAGTCGATGTCGGTCGACAGTGCCAAGGCACTGGCAACGGCACTGTCCAACGCGGACATCAAGCTGTTTGGCGGTCAGGGTATGGAAGAGCTGCGTCGCACCGTGATGAGCAGCGCCAAACTCGACAGCCGCATTGGCAGCAGCGAAGTGCTCAAGCCACTGGTGCGTGAATACACTGAACAAGGCCGCAGCCTGTCCGACGATATTCGCGCGGTACTGGAAAATTCCAAGATAGACACAGGCACGGTGAGCAATTTGGCGCTGGCCAACCTGCTGACCAAACTCAATGGCAACGGCAACCTGCAGGATAAACTGCAGCAGCTGGTAACAGGCGACGCCAAACAGGAGTAAACCGCAAGGAGGGGGCCGTTATGCGGCCCCCGTTCGCTTACCAGCCTGGAATCATCTAATCATGGAACAACATCAACTTAATGAGGCGGTGGCCGGCGAAGGATCCTACGAGATACTGCGCGCCCGCCTGGCCGAGCAAGGCAAGGCGCTGGCCGAAGATGCCGGCAGTTTTAATCAGGCTCGCCAACAGGCCTTTGGTGCCCGAGCCCAGGAGCTGCTGGGCAGGGTCAATGTACATACCGAACATCGTTGCCTGCCCATAGACATAGCGCAGATCAACGGCCTCTTGCTGTTTGGCTATCGTGTACAAGTGGGGCTTAAAGCCGTCCCGTCCGTGGAAGAAGTACTGGGATTATATCGACTGGTCGAACATGACGGTCAGTTTCGAGTAGAAGAGCTGCCACTGGCGGATACTTTTCTCGACGATGCCCGTTTTCGCCACTCCTTTAATGAACTGCTCACCTACTACAAAGATACGCGTTTGACCCAAATCAGCCGGCGCGGCAGCTGGTTGTATCTGGTGTTTCAAATTGGCTCGCGGCTGGAAGATCGCAAGGTCTATCGCTGGCAGCTGCACGCAGACGGTCGCGTCGAATATCTGGACGATCCGGGTCAAGCCCAGCTGGATGAAGCGCCCCAGCAGGATGTGCAATGGCAGTTGGCAGGGCGAGATCATCAGGTGCAGGGAGACAGACCACACCTGATGATCCTCGATCAGCTGTTTGTCGACTGTCTGGCAGGCAGCCTCAGTGTTCGTATTGAAAACAACACCCCCGACGGTCTGGAAATATTCAACGAGCCGGTGGAAGACGTCCACCAGACGCTGGCCGATACCGAAGTCCATTATGCCGAGGCGGCGGGGTTTATTCTGCTCAAGGTGCGGCCTAACCGTGAGAAAGACTACCGTTATCTGGCGTACAACCGACTGACCGAAAAAGTCGTGCGCGCCGATGCCATCGGGGCGAGCTGCAAGTTACTACCAGAAGATCACGGCCTGTTATTTGCCAACGGCTATCTGCTGGCCGATGGAGACGCTCGGCTATTTGACGAAGACTGGCGGCAGATGCGCTATTTCCATCGGGAACAGGCTCCCAATGGCGAAGATGTGCTGTTTATCTTTTTTGATCCCGTTCAAGGCGCCTACCTGCACTATAGCTACAACCTGATCGAGAAAAGCGTCAGTCCACCTAACTACAATCACGGCTACAGCCTTTATAACGATGGCCGCATGTTGATGTTTCGCCTCACTGATAACAGTGTGGCCAGCAAACTGCACCCGCTGCGCATCTGGCAAACGCCGTTCATGACCCTCGAAATTTACGAGGCTGACCAACACCAGCATCAACATCCTTTTTTCGCCAATATCGGCAATGCCGAACTGGTGCGTGGTATCGCCGAAATCAACAGTATCGTCTCCTATTGTCGTACCCAGGAGGTGACCCGTTCGCTGTATGAAATTCTGGTGACCTTTTGTGGACGCACGCTCGATAACTATCATTGGCTCGATGACGATGCAGCAGGCAAGTTGGGTGCTCAGGTGCGTGAAATCACCACCACCGCCGAACAAATCGTCGATGAGTTTGCCAAGGTACAGCTGTTGCGCCAGCAAACCGATAGCGCCATTGCCGAGTTGGCGCAGGAGCAGCAGACGTTGCTGGGCCGCATCAAACTGAGCCCGGATGACGATGCCGCGCAGCTTATTCAATTATTGGCCGGAATCAAAACCCAGCTGGGGCGGGTGATCAGTCTCAAGGGTGGCCGTTATGTGGATGAAGCACGTCTGTTGGAGCTGGAGCAACAGCTCGAACACGGCCGTGAGCAGCTTAATCAGCGACTGCTGGGGTTGTTACAGAAAGAGCAGGCGTATCAGCCTTTTCTCAAGGTCATTGATGAGCTGGAACGGGCTCTGCCCGAATGTACTACCACAGTCGAGCTGGATCGACTGCGTGAGCAGGCGGATGAAATCCATCAGTCTTTGGATCTGATCAACGAAGAAGTGGCCGAAATTGAAACTCAGGATGCGACCCAGGCGACCCGTATTCTCGATCTGACTACTGAAGTGGTGGCGCGGCTCAATGCCTGTCTGGCTCGATTGCGCCAGCGTCATCAGCAACTGCGTCAAGGCGAGGCAGAGGCCGAGTTTGAGGCTCAGCTCAAGTTGTTGACCCAGGCGGTCACGTCGGCACTGGGGCAGGCCGACAGTCCAGAAAGCTGCGACGAACAGCAGGCGCGACTGATGGGCATGATTGAAAAACTGGAAAGCCGTTTTGCCGAATTCGATCAGTTTCTGGCTGACATCTATCACAAACGTGACGAGATACAGTCCAGTCTGGAATCGCGCAAACAACAGTTGCTTGCGGCGCGACAAAAGCGGCTCGACAACCTGGCGCAGGCGGCAGAGATTACGCTGGCCAGCATCGACAAGCGAGTGCGACGTTTCGACCAGTTGGCGGAGCTTAACGGTTATTTTGCCGCCGATGCCATGGTGCACAAGCTGGCGCAGCTTGCCACTCAAATGGAGCAACTGGGCGGCAGCGTGCGTGCCGAAGCGGTACGCGGGCGCGTAAAGACCCTGAAAGAACAGGCAATGAGTACCCTGCGAGATAATCAGGATATCTTTGAGCAGGGGGGCAGCGTGCTCAAGCTGGGTCGACATCGGTTTGCGGTCAACACTCAAGAGCCGGCCCTGACCCTGGTGCAAAGGCAGCAGCAACTGGCGCTGCATCTTACCGGCACCGACTTTTACGAGCCGGTGGTGGATGCCGAGCTGGAAACCCTGAGCCGGTTTGGTGAGCTGACGCTACCCTCGGAAAGCCCGCAGCTTAGCCGCTCTGAATATCTGGCTTACTGCCTGTTGCAGCAAGTGGAGCGCCGACAAGAAGACCTCTCGCCCGAGGTGCTGGAAGCGGCGCTCAAAGAAGGCACATTGACCGGATTAGTACAGCGTTTTGCTGCCAGCCGTTATCGCGATGGTTATGTAAAGGGCATTCACGATCAAGACGCAGTGTGCCTGCTTACGGCGCTCTGGCCCTTGTATAGAGAGGCGGGATTATTACGCTTTGGCCAGCGCGCCCGCGCGACCGGGCTCTTGTGGTTATCTGCCCAGCCTAAGATCCAGCGCGAGCACTGGCGTCGCCGTGGTCAAGACGCCCTGCAATTACAACAACATCTTGGGCAGTCATCTTTGTATGAGCAATTACAGCAGCAGTTGGCGTTGTCGATACAGGAACTCGGGCTCGTTGCCGAGGCGATAGATACCCGGCAAACCGCCGACTATCTGTTGCGCCAACTCGCCATCGATGGCGATATCCTGATCAGCCGGGATGCGGATGAACTGGCCTCGGATTATCTGTCCTTTCGCCGCAGCTTAGGTTGGCAGGGTGATAGTTCAATCAGTGTCGAGAGCTGTGCCGAGCATCAACTGTGGCTGCAGGCATTTTGTGAACAGCAGCAAAGACCCGACAGCTTCGTGGTTGAAGCGGCGGCGCTGGCCTGCCTTAAAGAGCACAGCGAGCTGGTGTTGCGCCCGCTCGATTTCTCGTTGGCGGTACGCGTGCAAGGATTACTGGCCGACCATCCGAGGTTGGATGGGGGAGAGCTGATACTCAGCCTGGATGACTTTTTAACGCGGGGTGAATATCACCAACAACAGGTATTACCGGCCTTTGATGCCTTTCAGGCGAGGCGCTCGACTTTGCTCGAGCAAGCCAGAGACGAGTTGCGCCCCGATCAGTTTCAGGCGCGTCCGCTCAGTGGCTTCGTACGCAACAAACTGATCAGTGAGTCTTATCTGGGCTTGATCGGAGACAACTTTGCCAAGCAACTGGGGGCCATGGGAACGGCTCGTCGAACCGATCAAATGGGTCTGTTGATGTTGATATCGCCTCCCGGTTACGGCAAAACCACACTGGTGGAATACATAGCCGGCAAGCTGGGCATGGTGTTTATGAAAATCAACTGCCCGTCGCTGGGACACGAGGTGGTGTCGCTGGATCCGGCGGATGCGCCTAATGCCACCGCTGCCCGCGAGATAGAAAAGCTTAATCTGGGGCTGGAAATGGGCGCTAACGTGCTCTTGTATCTGGATGATATTCAGCATACGCACCCCGAGTTTTTGCAGAAATTTATCTCCCTGAGTGATGGCACGCGGCGCATCGATGGCGTCTGGCGCGGCCAACCCAAAACCTATGACATGAAAGGCAAGCGCTTTGCGCTGGTGATGGCGGGCAATCCCTATACCGAGTCGGGAGAAGTGTTTCGCCTGCCCGACATGTTGGCCAACCGCGCCGATATTTATAACCTGGGTGACATGCTGTCTGATCAGCGAGCGGCCTTTGAGTTGTCTTATGTGGAAAATGCCCTCTCGTCCAACCCGGTGCTGGCGCCGCTGGCCAGTCGCAATCTCAAGGACCTTTACTTGCTGGTGGCCATGGCGCGCGGCGAAGACATTGCACTCAGTGAGCTGGAATACAACTATTCCGCCCATGAAGCTCGCGAGATCACCGGCGTTCTCAGCCGGTTGTTGCAAGTGCAGCAGGTGGTGCTCAAGGTTAACCAGCAATATATCGCGTCCGCCGCCTCGGCCGACGATTACCGCACCGAGCCGCCGTTCAAGTTGCAGGGCTCTTATCGCAACATGAACAAGCTGGCGGAAAAAGTGATGGCGGTCATGACAGAGCAAGAGCTGCAACGCCTGCTTGACGATCACTATCTGGGCGAGGCGCAAACACTGACCCAGGGCACCGAAGAAAACCTGCTCAAGCTGGCCGAGCTGCGCGGGACTCTGACACCCGAGCAGGCCGACCGCTGGGCCGCCATTTGCGCCCGTTATCGCCAACAGCATCAGCCGGTCGACAAGGTGGGTGTGATCGCCGATGAAATGAAGGGCATTGGCAGCCACCTGCGCACCCTGGCCTGGTCCATGATGCAGGGCACTGATGATAAAGCCGCCCTCGTCGGCGCGGCGGATAAGGAGTCTATCGAATGACACAACAAGAGCTGGAAATGCAGCTGCGACTGACCCTGGCCGATGGCCGTCTTTCCAAGGAAGAGCGGCGAGATCTGGGGCTGCTGTTTGATGGTCTGGTCTCTCAGCCGGAGTTATTGTCCTTTGCCCGTAACAAAGCCTTTGAATTGGCGCGCGAACGCTCCAGAGACGGCCAGTTAAACACCGAGGTGGTTATCTGGCTGGAGCGGGTAATCCAGACGCTGGATCGTGCCCGCCTGCAGGTACAGCCAGTCACATCCGGGGCCTGGTTTTCACCGGGGCGCGATTGTCTAGAGGCCATTATCGGCTTGATTGAGCAGACCCGAACGCAACTGGATATTTGCGTATTTACCTTGTCCGACGATCGCCTTACCCAGGCGGTGCTGGCGGCCCACAACAAGGGGGTGGCGGTGCGGGTGCTGAGCGATCAGGACAAGGCCAACGACAGGGGCAGTGACGTGGATTATCTTAGTCGCAAGGGCGTCGAGGTCTTGCTCGATACCAGCCCCTATCACATGCACCACAAGTTCGCGCTGTTCGACCGACGCTGGCTGCTCAATGGCAGCTTTAACTGGACGCGCAGCGCCAGCCAGTACAACCAGGAAAACCTGTTGCTGACCGACAACGAGCCGCTGGTGTCAGCCTACGTGGGGGAGTTTAACCGCTTGTGGCAACTACACCATGAAGGAGTATTTCATGCCCAATGAACCCGTTTTGCAAACACAGGCTCTCGCCGAAACGCGGCCAGGGGATCTGCACACAGACGAACAACAGGCAGTTCAGAGCATTGCCGCCAGTCTTGATCCGCTCGATTCAGTGGCGACCATCACCTTTGGCAAGGAGGCGATGGAGCGCATTACCGCCTTTTCAGATCGGGTGCTGGATAATATTCGCAGTCGAGATACGGGCGAAGCCGGAGACATTCTGGATGCCATGATAGGCCAGATGAAAGGCTGTGAGTTGGACCGGATTCGCCCCGACAGCTTTCTCAGTCGCCTGCCGCTTATTGGCGAACTGTTTCAGACCTTTGGCAGCTTTATCAAGGGGTTTGATTCGGTAAAGGATCGTCTCGATGCCCTGGAGGGGCAGTTGCGTGCCCATGAGCACCAACTGACCACGGATATTGAGCGCCTCGATGGCTTGTATCAGGAAAATTTGCATCTACTGCAGCAACTGGATGTGTATATTGCCGCCGGCAAGCTTAAGCTGAACACCTTGCTTGAACAGCAGGTGCCCACCTTGCAGAGCAAGGCCGAGGCAAGCGGCGATCCGGTAGATGCACAGGCATTGCGTGATTTGCAACAGGCGCTGGGGCGCCTGGAAAAACGTCTGGCCAATCTGAGTGCGGTGCGCCTGGCGGCACTGCAAACCGCACCGCAAATCCGGCTGTCCCAAGAAGGCAACAAGATGTTGATGGAAGATATTCAGGATATCTGTCACAACACCATTCCGTTATGGAAACGGCAATTCTTGATTGCAATTTCCAACTATGAAAAAGAAAAGGCCTTGCAGGTGACGCGAGCCGTCAAAGACTATACCAATCAGCAATATGTACGTAATGCCCAGAAGCTGCAGCAGCTGGAGCAGGAGATTGCCGGTAATTACCAGCGCGGCATTCTGGATCTGGACTCCCTGAAAGAAGTGAACCGCATCACCATAGATACCCTCAACAGCACCCTGGAGCATTATCGTGACGGGCGTCGGCAACGGGCCGCGGCCGAGCTGGAAATTGCTCGCGCCGAAGAGGAACTCAAGCAGGCTTTACGCCAGACCTTTTAATCCCCAAGGGCCTTGTCGGCAACGACAGGGCCCTTTTTACAACAGCAGCGTATCCGCAAGCCAGATCACCACGGCGTAGCGGGCTGCCTTACCAATAAACACCAACAGCGTAAAAGGCAGCAGCTGTACCTTCATGATGCCGGCAATAAAGGTCAGGGCATCGCCGCCGATGGGCGCCCAGGACAACAACAAGCTCCAGACGCCAAAGCGCTGAAAGCCGGCCTGGGCTTTGACTAATTGTTTTTCCTTGATGGGGAACCAGCGCTTGTGGCGATAATGCAGCAGGTATTTGCCGAGCCACCAGTTGACGATGGCGCCCAGGGTATTGCCGATGCTTGCCAGCAACCACAACAACAGGGCGGCGTCGGGCTGGCGGGTGAGCACGGCAGCCAGCACCACTTCCGAGTAAAAGGGCGCTATGGTGGCCGCCAGCAGGCTGCTGGTAAAAACAATGAGGTAATCCAGCATCAGGGATAGAGTCGCTCGGGAGAGGTGGCTTTGGCCAGCGCCACTAAATGGCGAAAAATTTCCCGCTGACCAGCCAGATAAGGCAGGTATTCCGGATGCCACTGTACTCCCAGAATGGCGTGATCGCCCCGATATTCGATGGCCTGTACAAAGCCGTCCAGATCGCGTGCAGTCACCTCAAGCTGAGCGCCCAGTCGTTTGACCGCCTGATGATGCAGGCTGTTAATACGCCAGCGTGACTGGCCCATAATATGATGTAACCGCCCCTCGCCTGTGCCCAGGGCGGTTTTGCGTGGTAGCAGGGTGCGACGGTTGGAAGTGTGTTGGCGTTGGGGGCGAATATCGGCATGCAAGGATCCCCCGAGTACCACGTTGATCAGCTGGGCACCGCGGCAAATACCCAATAACGGCAGTTGGGTTTGCAGAGCGTGCTCAATCAGCTCTATTTCAAAGGCATCCCGCCTGGGATCGGCCGGGGCGCGGCCGGTGTCTTCGCCGTATAAGGCGGCATCTATGTCGTCGCCGCCGCCAATAATCAGCCCCTGCAGCTTGTCTCTCTTGTGGGGTCGAAAGCTGTTGGGGGTCAAGCGCAGCGCCCGCCCACCCGCCAGGCGAATGGCCAGACGGGTTGCCCACCAGGCCCAGGGCAGTCTGCTGTCGGGTCCGGTGACGCCAATTAGCGGAGCCATTGGATGACCTTGTATTTCCACGGGTTTAAGAAGTCCGGCGTGAGCTGGTCAAGATGCGCGGCGTAGTGCTGGCATACCTGGGCCAGCCGGTGTTCATCGTTGGCCAGGGACTCTACCTGCAGCCAGCCCCGCCAGGCATGATCCAGGGACCAGTTGGGGTTATCGATATCCGAGTTGGGCAGACGATAGTGCAGGGTGGGGCGTTTGTTGACCTTGTCGTCCTGTACCGCTCTTTGTACTTGCGCCTCATCGTGCCAGGCCAACAAGGGCAGCAAGTCGAGTGACCGGTTACGGCTGGGATTGGCCAATAGATAATCGGCACTAAAGGCGGGCAAGGCAGGCCAGTAATGCACGTCGATAACCCGGCGGCTGTACTCTTTGCCAAAGGCGCGAATATAGGGCGACACCTTGCGCGCAGCCACTATGTCTTCGTGCTCTTCCAGCCAGTCGTGCAGGCATAAATAAGCCTTGAAGTAGCGCAGCAGGGTATGACTATCGGTATCTGGCAGCTCGGGATTAAGGTGCAAACCAAAAGCGTAGTGCAGGGCATGGCGGGTCCCTTTGGCGCCGGCCAGCCTCAGACGTTCAAACAAGGGTGTTAGGCAGACCAGCTGCGATAAGGGCAGTGGCGGGCTGATCAGTTCGAGTGGTACCAGTTGAAAGGCCAGGGTGCCCAACAGCTCGGTGGCAGCCAATTCGAGTTCTCCGGGCGGTTGCTTGAGCTGTTCTCGCGCCAGCCGTTTCAGATAATCGAAGTCCAGCTCGGCGCGAAAGGTACCCAGAGGTGTTTCTATGTCTATTTCGTATTCCGACTGCGGTTGCAGAGTGCCGCCGAGTTGTTCGGCCACCAGCCCGGCCAACCGAGGCAGGGGCAGGCCGTTTAGCTCAAGCTCAACGCCAAGACGTCGTTCAACCCCTTCGGCAGTAAGGCAGTGTTCGGGTAAGCTAAGGGCCATGTGCACTCCTGTGGGTTATCCGGGTTGTTGTTGCCACCAGTAAACGGCAAAACCAATCCAGCTTGATACCAGCAACGCCCAGGGTAACCAGGATGTGCCAATCGCTTGGGGTGCTGGCGCCCACTCTTCCTGCTCGTCAGTCCGGGGGGGGGCCTGTTCGCGGCTGCGTTGTTTTTTCGCCTTGTCGGCGGCCCGAGCGCGGGCCTTTTGCTGCTTTTTATATTCGTCTATGCCCTTTTGAATACCCTGGGCAATCAGTCGTGTCTGTTCTTTGGTTTGCCCCGGTTTCTGGGTGGCCCTGGCCACGCGTTCAGCCTCTTCTTGAGTCTGGGGCGATGGGCTGGCTTTGCCGTGCTTGTGATGGGCCATTATTGCGCCACATTGTTCAGATAATGAATATCCATGCTGAACATGGCCAGTAATAGTTGCGCAGCGGCGGCGTAAAAGCCCAGGGAGTCCTGTTGCTGACAGGCAGCAACGAATGCGGGTAACCAGTTAAGCAGCAGTTGGTTGGCCAGCTCCCGTTGCTGGTCGAGCAGGGCAATACACTGTTGTTCGTCATTGGCAGCGGCGGCAGCCAGCGCCAGGGTGGCCATCATTTCCAGCTGATTACAGGCATTGAGAGGATCGTCATCCTGCAGTTGAGTGCCGTGTTGATGTAATAATATGCTCATCAAAAACAGCGACTCTTCATCCGGCGCAGCCAAAGCCGAGGTGTCCAGTAAAGAAGGTTCACCAAACAGCTGCTGATATTGCCCGCTCAGCTCGGCTTGTGGCTGCTTTAGCCGCAACACTTGATCGGCTTGCACCCGAAAGGCTTCGGTGGCTTCACGCAAGGGATCCAGGGTGGCCAGACTGCTTAGAAAGGCATGCATGTCATAGCCGCCAAACTCGTTAATGTCATCTTCGACCAGTGGAGCCGAAAACAGGGCGGTAAACCAGTGATAAAGTTCGGCTCGGCGTTGCGAGGTCACTGTGAAGTCTTGCATATACTCCTCAACGGGGTCGGGGCGCCAGATTTTCTGTAAATACAGGTTGGCTCAGCTAAAAGTTTCTATTCTATCGGCTTTGTCTGTCAGATCTACCCCGAATGTGAGTGAATAACTAGGGAATTAAATGTTGCTATATATTAAACTTTTTGTAAAATTTTCAACATAAAGATAAATAAGTGTTGTTAACTATGGGGTCGGGACTAGGCCGCACAGCCCCTAAAGGGTAAACTTGGCACTTCAGTGAACACCCCCATGAGTCAGGAGAGACGGATGTTAAAGCGTGACATGAATATCGCCGATTATGATCCCCAGCTGTGGCAGGCCATCGTTGATGAAACTCAACGTCAGGAAGAGCACATCGAGCTGATTGCTTCCGAAAACTACACCAGCCCACGCGTCATGCAGGCCCAGGGTTCCCAGTTGACCAATAAATATGCCGAAGGTTATCCGGGCAAGCGTTTCTATGGTGGCTGTGAGTACGTTGATATTGCCGAGCAGCTGGCGATTGACCGTGCCAAAGAGCTGTTTGGTGCAACCTATGCCAACGTGCAGCCGCACTCCGGCTCTCAGGCCAACTCAGCGGTATTTATGGCGCTGGTCAAGCCAGGCGACACCGTCATGGGCATGAACCTGGCTCATGGTGGTCACCTGACTCATGGCTCGCCTGCCAACTTCTCCGGCAAAATGTATAACATCATCCCTTACGGCATTAACGAAGCCGGCGTGATCGATTACGAAGAAATGGAGCGTTTGGCGGTTGAGCACAAGCCGAAGATGATCATCGGTGGTTTTTCCGCTTTCTCCGGTATCGTTGATTGGGCGCGTATGCGTGAAATCGCCGACAAGATAGGTGCCTGGTTCATGGTGGATATGGCTCACGTGGCCGGCCTGATTGCGGCGGGTCATTACCCAAGCCCCATCGAGCACGCTCATGTGGTGACCACCACTACCCATAAAACACTGGCCGGCCCACGCGGTGGTTTGATCCTGTCTGCCTCCAACAATGAAGATCTGGAGAAGAAGCTGAATTCGGCCGTCTTCCCGGGTGGTCAGGGTGGCCCTCTGATGCACGTGATTGCTGCTAAAGCCGTTGCGTTCAAAGAAGCCATGGAGCCAGAGTTCAAGGAATACCAGGGTCAGGTCGTGAAAAACGCCCAGGCCATGGCTGACGAGTTCCAGAAGCGCGGCTACAAGGTGGTGTCTGGTGGTACTCACAACCACTTGTTCCTGCTGGATCTGATCGACAAAGGCATTACCGGTAAAGAGGCCGACGCCGCCCTGGGTCGTGCTTTCATTACCGTGAACAAAAACGCCGTGCCTAACGATCCACGCTCGCCGTTTGTGACTTCCGGCATTCGTATTGGTACCCCTGCGGTAACGCGTCGTGGCTTTAAAGAAGCCGAAGTACGCCAGCTGGCCGGCTGGATTTGTGATGTGCTGAACGACATCAACGATGAAGCCGCCATTGCCAACGTGAAAGAGCAGGTACAGGATATCTGCCGTCGTCACCCAGTTTACGCCTAACACGTATCTGGATTAGGGACTAGGGATCGGGGACTTGCGTTCCCGGTCCCTTTTTTCATCCATCGTCCCCATTCCCCATTCCCATTTCCCTACTCATATCCACCCCGTTTTGCTGATAGCTTCATGCTTACAACTGTGTTTCATTCTGGCAATCTGTAGCCTGCTTATTTACACTAATGACCGAATTCAGCCCATGGAGGCGCTATGCACTGTCCCTTCTGTCAAGCAACCGAAACCAAGGTGATCGACTCCCGTTTGGTCGGTGAAGGTTTGCAGGTGCGCCGTCGGCGAGAATGCAATGCCTGCAAAGAGCGTTTTACCACCTTTGAAAGCGCCGAATTGGTCATGCCAAGAGTGATCAAGAACAACGGCATTCGCGAACCCTTTAACGAAGACAAACTGGAAGCGGGCATGCAACGGGCACTGGAAAAGCGTCCGGTCAGCATAGAAGCCATCGAGCAATCCGTTAGTCGCATCATGTCTCAGTTGCGTGCCACCGGCGAGCGAGAAATCAAGTCAGATCACATTGGCAACCTGGTGATGGAAGAGCTAAAGCTGCTCGACAAGGTGGCCTATATCCGCTTTGCCTCCGTGTACCGCTGCTTTGAAGACCTACGCCAATTTGGTGAAGAAATAGCCCGACTGGAGCAATAAGTGTTTAACTCCCAAGATGCACACTACATGGCCAGGGCGCTGGAGCTGGCCAAACGGGGCCGTTTTACCGTGAGTCCCAATCCCGCCGTGGGCTGCGTCATAGTGCGGCACGATAAAATAGTGGGCGAGGGTTATCACCGTCAGGCCGGTGGCCCGCACGCCGAAGTGTTTGCTCTGCGCCAGGCGGGTGCTGCCGCCAAGGGAGCCACCGCTTACGTTACGTTAGAGCCCTGTTCCCATTATGGTCGTACCCCGCCTTGTGCTCAGGCCTTGATCGATGCCGGCGTGTCGCGGGTGGTCGCCGCCAGTGTGGATGCCAACCCGCAGGTGTCGGGTCGTGGCCTGGCCATGCTGCGCGAGGCGGGTATTATGGCGGAAGCCGGGCTGATGGCGGCCGAGTCCGATGCCATTAACCGCGGTTTTATGCACCGTATGCGTACCGGTCTGCCGTTTGTTACCGTCAAGCTGGCATCCAGCCTGGACGGCCGTACTGCACTGGCCAATGGCCAGAGCAAATGGATCACCGGCTCTGCGGCGCGGCGTGATGTGCAACGCCACCGGGCCTTGAGTTGTGCCATTTTGTCGGGTGCCGATACGGTACTGGTCGACAACGCCAGCCTCAATGTGCGCTGGGCCGAGCTGCCCGAGTCGGTGCAGGCCAGTTACGACGAGGTTCGGACCGCTGATAATGCCGGTGAGCTAGCTAGCCTTCAGGTAAGCCAACCGTTACGTCAGCCATTGCGGGTGATTATCGACACTCGTAACCGACTGACTCCTCATCTTGCCTTATTCAGCGTGCCCGGCCCTATCTTGTTGCTGCGTGGTCAGGTGACGGGCGGCTTCAATGCCAATGTTGAAGAATGCGTACTGCCGTGCACCCCTCTCGGCCAGCTGGACTTGCCCGAGCTGATGGCCGAGCTGGGCCGTCGCCAGATTAATCATCTGTGGGTAGAGGCGGGGGCCCGGTTAGGAGGCGCCTTGCTGGAGGCGACACTGATCGACGAGCTGGTGCTCTATCAGGCGCCCAAACTGATGGGCAGCACTGCCCGTGGCTTATTCGATATTCCCGAGCGGGTTGCCATGAGTCAGATCACCCGGCTGGAGTGGCAAGACTGTCGGCAGGTAGGTGAAGATATTAAATTAACCGCAAGGGTAAAAAACTGATGTTTACCGGTATTGTAGAAGCCACCGGCGTATTGGCCGAGTTGCGCCGCCAGGGCAAGGAGTCGGTTATTCGCATTCACTGCCCACAGCTGGACTTGTCCGATGTGAAGCTGGGTGATTCGATTGCCACCAATGGTGTCTGCCTCACAGTAACCGAGCTGGGCCGCGATTATTATTGTGCTCATGTTTCCGGCGAAACCATAGAACGCACCGGCTTTGCCAACTATGCCAAAGGGCAAAAAGTGAATCTGGAGAAGGCGCTGCTGGCCACTGGTCGACTGGGGGGACACATGGTGTCCGGTCATGTTGATGATGTGGGTACGATCAGCCAGCGCACCCTTAGGGGGCAGAGCATTGAGCTGTGGGTTGAGGCTCCGGCCCATCTGGCGCGTTATATTGCCGAAAAGGGCTCTATCACGGTGGATGGCATCAGTCTGACGGTCAACGAGGTAGTGGCGTCGCGTTTCAAGCTGACGCTGGTACCCCATACCTTGCAGGAAACCACCCTGAACGACTGGCGGCCCGGCCGGCTGGTCAACCTCGAGGTGGATATTATTGCTCGCTACCTGGAACGTCTGCTCAATGCGGATGCCACGCCTGCGTCAGCCGGGATTACGCTGTCGGCGCTGGCTACCAGTGGTTTTATAAAGTAGTCGTTAGATATTAAGGGAGAATTCCATGGCTTTAAGCAGTACCCAAGAGATCATCGACGATATCCGTCAGGGCAAGATGGTTATTTTGATGGACGATGAAGATCGCGAAAACGAAGGCGATTTGATCATGGCCTCCCATCATGTGCGCCCGGAAGACATCAACTTCATGGCGAAATATGGCCGAGGCCTGATTTGCCTGACCCTGACCGAAGCCCGCTGCCGCCAGCTGGATATTCCGCAGATGGTCAGCCGTAATACCGAGCAGTTTTCCACGGCCTTTACCGTGTCTATTGAAGCGGCCGAAGGCGTGACCACCGGCATTTCTGCTGCCGACCGTGCCCGTACCGTTCAGGCCGCGGTGGCGCCCGATGCCAAACCGGCCGACCTGGTGCAGCCCGGGCATATTTTTCCGCTGAAAGCCCAGAACGGTGGCGTCTTGACCCGTGCCGGGCATACCGAAGCCGGTTGTGATTTGGCGCGCCTTGCGGGCCTGGAGCCTTCGTCGGTCATCGTCGAGATCCTCAATGAAGACGGCACCATGGCTCGTCGGCCCGATCTGGAAGTATTTGCCAAAGAGCACGGTATCAAGCTGGGTACCATTGCCGATTTGATTGAATATCGTAATCAGAACGAAACCACCATAGAGCAGGTTGCCCGTTGTAATCTGCCCACCGAATACGGTGATTTCGAGCTGGTCACCTTCAGAGACACCATCGACAATCAGGTGCACTTTGCACTGAAAAAAGGCGACATCAAGCAGGATGAGCCGGCTCTGGTGCGAGTGCATATTCACGATATGTTTACCGATGTATTGATGACAGACCGTCATTCATCTCGTACCTGGCCCTTGGGCAAGTCGATGCAACGCATTGCCGAGGAAGGCGGTGTGCTGGTGATCCTGGGCCGAGAAGAAACGCCGGACCATTTGTTGTCGCTGGTGCGCCAGTTTGAAGCCGAGGACCGTGGCGAACGATCCGCCGCCGCCAAGTGGCAGGGCACGTCGCGCCGCGTGGGAGTGGGCTCGCAAATTCTGCAGGCCATGGGCGTGGGTAAAATGAAGCTGTTAAGCTCCCCCAAACGCTACCATGCCTTGTCGGGTTTCGGCCTTGAAGTCGTGGAATACATTACCGATTGATGAACATTGACCGTTGTTTTAAAGAAAAGCCCACTTTATGTGGGCTTTTTTATGAGTGCCGATTGAGTTTTCAAAGACAAGCGTGAACAATGGCAGCCTCGACTTAATTACATGATGACAAGGGCAAGGACGCCAATGGCTATTTGGGGAAAAGGACTGCGCGCCAAGGCAATGTGGGCACTCTTCGTGGCCTGTTTGCTGGTATTTATTCCGGCGGTGGGAATTGGCTGGCAGATAATGTCCGGGGTGCAAGACCATTTTGGCAGCGCCTTTGCCCGAAACTTTACCCAATTGAACAGACAGAATATTCTGGTGCCCCTGTCTCGGGATCTCGCTCTGGCCCAGCGCTTTGCCGACTCCATCTTGATGAAGCAATGGCTGAGCAATGAAGGTGATGAACAAGATAAAGCCCTGCTGTTTCGTGAAAGCGAAGGCTATATCAAGGATTTCAGTAGCCATTCCTTTTTTATTACCAGCGCGCAGTCAGGCGCCTATTATTACCGTGAAGCCAACACGGCATTCGACGGCCAACCCGAATATGTTCTTGTGGCCAGCAACCCCGATGACAGCTGGTTTTACAATGTGCTGGCCAAGGGTGACCAGGTTAATATCAACGTTAATCTTGATACCCGGCTGGAAACGACGCGGGTCTGGTTAAATATTCTGGTTGAAGACCAGGGTAAAGTACTGGGGCTGGCGGGAACGGGGATCGATCTCACCGAGTTTATCAATGAGTTTATTGCGACCGATGAAGTGGGCGTCACCCCCATGATCATCGATGAGCAGGGGGCGTTTCAGGCCCATCCCGATAAAGACAGTATTGCCATCGGCTCCGCGACCGGGGCCGAGGTGCAACGCCGTACCTTATTGGCGCAATTACCCCAGGCGCAACAGCCGCAGTTGCGAACGCTGATGGCACAGGCTAAATCCAATCCCGGCCAGGTAGGCATCGACAGTTTTACCCTGGCCGAGAAGCGCCAGTTGGTGGCCATGAGCTTTATTCCCGAGCTGGGCTGGTATGTGGTGACGGCCATTGATCTCGATGCGGCCCAGGTGCTGGAATCCGGTTGGCTCATGACCTCTCTGTTGGCGTTGGTCATCATCTTTGTCCTCTTGCTGCTGGCCCTGGCTTATGCGGTAGAGCGATTGATCCTGTCACCGCTGCGACGACTGCAAAGCTCGGCCAGTGCCATTGCCGATGGAGATTATAAAACGTCGTTACCGCCATCCCAGGGCGACGAAATTGGCGACTTGAGCACGGCATTTGGTGTAATGGCAAACAAGGTGCAGACCCATACCCGGGAACTGGAGCACAAGGTACGCAGTCGTACTTCTGAGCTGGAAGAAGCCAACAACAAGATGCGCAAGGCCCATCAACAGATTAATGACTCCATTGATTACGCCAGCTTGATACAAAAAGCGATTTTACCCGATCAACAGTTAAGGCAAACCCTGGGTGAACAGCACTTTGTCTTGTGGCATCCTCGCGATGTAGTAGGCGGAGACTTTTATGTGTTTCATCCCGCAGAGCAGGGCCGTTATCTGGTTGGGGTGGTGGATTGTGCCGGGCACGGCGTGGCCGGAGCGTTAATGACCATGCTGGCCCGTGCCGCACTGGATCATGCCATTCATGATAGTGGCATTACCTCGCCGGCCGGCATACTGCAGCAGACCGACCTTATCTTGCGTGGCATGATGCAAGATTGCGAGCTGCCTCGTGGACTCGCCACCAACATGGATGTTGGCCTGGTCAGTGTGATGCCGGATCTTCAACAGCTGGTGTTTGCCGGAGCCAAGATGTCACTCTATCACAGCGATGGTGATCAGGTGATGGAGGTTAAGGGTCATCGTCGTCCGTTGCTCGACCGTCGCCAGGTGCAATTTAGCGATACACGGCTGGCCCTGCAGCCGGAGCATATTTATTATTTGGCCACCGACGGCTATCTGGATCAGGCGGGGGGTGAAAAAGGGTTTGGCTTGGGTAATAGTCGTTTTTGTGATTTATTGAAACAACAAACTGGCTTGCCTTTGAGTGAACAGGCTCAGGCGCTCAAGCAGGCACTGGAAGATTACCGGGGTGACTATCCTCAGCGGGATGATATTACCCTGCTGGCGTTTAAAGTGGACTCATACAAATAAGGACGTTGCTATGCTATCCATAGATTTATTGTCGATACGAGAACAGTTTAATAATAATCACATACTATTGTGTTTTAACGGTCCTATTTCTCGCAGTCTGATAGAAGAAATAGGGAATGCGTTAAAGAACTATTTGCAGGCCGATAATGCCTTGCCCCATGCGGCACAAGATGTTTTTGGCGTATACATAGAGCTGACCCAGAATATTCGTCATTATGCCAACCGCATGCAATACAGTGACTCCGAAGGCTCGGCGACCGTGGTGGTGGCGCGTAATACCGAAGGCAATTACCTGGTGCTGGCGGGCAATCAGGTAGAGCTGGACGATGGTCAGGCGGTGTGTCAGCGTATTGAGCAGCTGGCCGAAATGGACAAGGTTGAACTGAAAAAAGCGTACAAAACACAGCTACGCCAGCCTCGAGGTGAAGATACCGCCAGTGGTGCCGGACTGGGCCTGCTGGATGTTGCCCGAAAAAGCGCACAGCCGATGGTTGCCAAATTGGTGGATACCGGCTCCGGCCGTGGTTTTTTAAGTTTGTTGGCAGTGATATGAATATGGGACCAGAAATAGACATGAAATCATTAACGATGGCAGGCAGCCATTCTACCCCGACCATTCAATGCGATCCTGCCCGGGGCCTGATGAGCATGCAGGGCGACTCTTATCCGGAAAACTCGTTTGAGTTTTTTGATGAGGTTATCCACTGGGTCGAGCAGTTTTTGCAACAGTCCACCTTGCCACTGCAACTTGAACTACGTCTGATTTACATGAATACCAGCAGCGTCAAGGCCATGATGGATATTTTTGACTTGCTGGAGGCCGCCTACGAGCAAGGGCGTGCGGTGAGTGTACGCTGGTATTACGATCCGGAAAACGAACGGGTAGTGGAGCTGGCTGAAGAGTTTAAAGAAGATTGCACCTTTCCTTTCTATATAAAGCCCCATGATGAATAGAGCCGCATGATGAAACCATGGACTGATGCCGATCTGGAACGCTTGCTGACAAACCCCGAACATCAGGATAATCCCCTGTTGCCGGCCCTGGAGTGGCTGCAGCAGCGAGAACAGGCGCAACGCAAACAGCTTGAAAAGCTGCTGCGTATTGCCGATTGCAGCGATGGTATCGCACGCTCCCAGACCCATGAACTGCTGGAGCAATACGACAAGCAGTTACGCCGATTGGAAAAAATCACCCGTATTTCCGATCGCTATCAGCATAGCCTGATGGAACTGAACGAACAGCTCAAGCAGGCGGCACAGCAGGACCCCTTGACCAAACTGGCGAACCGTCGACTGTTGATGGCCCGGCTGGGAGAAGAAGTGGAGCGATGTCGCCGTGGCGCAAGCCCCTTTACTCTGGTCATGCTGGATGCCGATCATTTCAAACGAATCAACGATGATTTCGGCCACGAGATGGGGGATAGGGCCTTATGCATGATGGCCGAGACCATAGTGCAGCAACTGCGAGGCTACGATTTGTGCGCGCGCTGGGGAGGAGAAGAGTTTTTGCTGCTATTGCCGCAAACCGAACTGGAGCAGGCCTGTCATATTGTTGAGCGTGTCATGGCTGCGGTGCGTGGGGTGCGCCTGGAGAAAGAGGAACAACTCAGGCTCAGTATCAGTGCGGGACTGGCTATGTATCAGCCTGATGAAAACGTCGATCTCACCATCAATCGTGCCGATGCTGCGCTTATTCAGGCCAAAAAGAATGGCCGGGATCAGCTACAGATAGCTCGTACTTAGCCAGTCCAACACCACTTTTGTTTATTACCCTGGAATCGGAGCAAAATATCGATGGCAACACGACTGGGAGCGAATGACTTTATCGACATGCCCTGGAAAAATGGCGGCGGCGTTACCCGAGAGCTGTATCGGCTGCCCGGTGTACCTGGCAGTGATTTTGGCCTGCGAGTGTCTATGGCCCGAGTGGGGCAAAGTGGTCCTTTTTCTTTTTTCCCCAATGTCGACCGTATCTTGATGCTGGTAGAGGGGGCCGGTTTCAAGCTGGATCTGAACGGCCAGCTGAAAACACTGGATACGCCCTTCGTTCCGCTGGCCTTTTGTGGAGAAGAATCGGTTGACTGTACATTACTGGGCGGGGAATGCCTGGACTTCAATGTGATGAGCGATCGGCGCTGGGGCCGGGCCGAGTTACAGGTACATGAGCTGGCACCGTGGCAGATTTATCATTGTTACGGCGAGACGCCCAGGCTGCTGTATCGTCATGCAAGGGGGCAGAGTGCCGAGCCCGAGTTATGGATACTGGCCGCCGATGAACTTCTGGAGTTGACTGCCGACGAGCAGGGCGCGACGCTGGTGGATATCACCCTTTATCCTTTGCACGGAGCCTGAGATGAGTACACTGAATGTGATTGTGAAAGACACCGCCCCAACTCCGGATGCCTGTGTGATCTGGCTGCACGGTCTGGGGGCCGATGGCCATGATTTTGAGCCGATCGTTCCCGAGCTGAACTTGCCGCAAGGCAGCGCCATTCGCTTTATTTTTCCCCATGCGCCACAAATACCGGTGACCATTAATGGCGGGCATCGCATGCCGGCCTGGTACGATATTCTGGCCATGAATCTGGATCGTGAAGTGGACGAACGCCAGCTGCGTGCTTCGGCCCGAGCGATACAAGCGCTGGTTGAGCAGCAAATTGCAGCCGGTATCGATAGCCGGCGCATTGTGCTGGCCGGGTTTTCTCAGGGGGGCGCGGTTGCCTACGAGGCGGCCTTGAGCTGTGACAAGCCGTTGGGCGGGCTGATGGCCATGTCGACCTATCTGGCCACCGGCGATACCCTGCAGCGTCATGCGGCCAATTCCGAGCTGCCCATACTGGTGATGCACGGTACACGTGATACGGTGGTGCCAGCAGTGTTGGGTGAGCGCGCCTGTCAGCAACTGCAGTTATGGGGTTTCACCCCCGAGTTTCATGATTACTCGATGGAGCACAGCGTGTGCGGCCCTCAAATAGCCGATATCGCCCGCTTTTTGTGCCAGTGCCTGGCGTTGAAGCAAACGGCATAAGCGCAGGTCGCCGGTATTACATCAAAGTTAAGGAATATCAATGACCGAACATGAGTTGATTACGGCGCTGCAACAGCAGCCGGAGCAGATGGAATTTTCCGAGGTGATGGCGGTGATTGATGCCTGCTATGACTTTACTCCCACCGCCTTTGACAACGGTGAGCTGCACAATGAAGCCGGGAAAAACAATGGCTCGTGCAAGATTTTTGCCTTTGCCCAACTGCACGAGTTGAACCAGGAGCAGGCGCTCACCTGTTTTGGTCAACATTATCAAAATGTGTTGGCTAACCCGACTGGACAAGATCATCAAAATATCCGTAACTTCATCAAACACGGCTGGGCCGGTATTCACTATGAGCAACAGCCGTTAACCCCTAAACACCGCTAATAAGGACGCCACTATGGCCGGAGCCAGTCTGCTGACCCTGATCGACGATATTGCGACCTTGCTTGACGATATTTCACTGATGACCAAGGTAGCGGCCAAAAAAACCGCCGGTGTGCTGGGGGATGATTTGGCTCTGAATGCCCAGCAGGTATCGGGCGTACGAGCTGAACGAGAGTTACCGGTAGTATGGGCGGTCGCAAAAGGCTCTTTGCGTAACAAGGTGATACTGGTGCCGGCCGCCTTGGTGATCAGTGCCTTTGCGCCTTGGGCCATAGTGCCGTTATTGATGCTGGGCGGGGCGTTTCTGTGCTACGAGGGGGTAGAAAAGCTGGTGCATTCTTTTATGCACCAAGAGGGCGAAGATAAGCCTCACTTGGCCGATCTTGCCCCCTCGGTTGACCGTGTGGCGTTTGAGCAAGACAAGATCAAGGGCGCCATTCGTACCGATTTTATTTTGTCGGCCGAAATTATCGTGATTACCCTGGGCACGGTGGCGGGGGCTGGCTTTGGTCAGCAAGTGACGGTACTGGCAGGCATTGCTTTGCTGATGACGGTAGGCGTGTACGGTCTGGTGGCGGGCATCGTCAAGCTCGATGATCTGGGGCTGTATCTCAGTCAGAAAACCGGTGTACTGAAAAAAGCCGGAGAGGTATTGCTGGCGGCCTGCCCTTATTTAATGAAGGGCTTGTCGGTGGTGGGCACTGCCGCCATGTTTCTGGTGGGGGGCGGCATTCTGGTACATGGTTTGCCCGTCATCGAGCAGGTGATTCACCACTGGGCAGAGCTGAGTCAGGGCCTGCCCGGGGTAGGAGGCACGCTGCTCTGGCTGACCCCTCTGTTATTGAACGCCGTTATCGGCATATTCGCCGGCATGGTGGTGCTGTTGCTGATAAAAGCGCTCAGCCTGTTCAAGCACAGCGCTTAAAGCGTTGTTGGGGCTTTATGCCTGTCTCTTAGTTACAAGTCGCTAGCCAGTGAATTCATGTCCAGAGGCGACTGGGTACCCTCCTCCGACACGCTAAACCGCATCCCTGCGACGCTCAGCACATGACGTCCTGTCATGTGATGGTCGGCTGAGGCTATCCCAGCTGCCTCTTCTTAGCCCCTGAGCTGTCGGTCAGTCACATTAACAGGCAGCTCCGTTGTCAATGGGAAGGCAGAGGGTGTCTGCTCAACCGACCATCCGCGCCAGGGATGGTCAGTTGAGCCTACAGGGACCGTATTCACGGCGAGTCGGAGGAGTAGCGCCCTCTGCCTGACAAACCACACTAATATCAACAAATAGTTGTGATTAAGAGACAGGCTGGCGGGTTATCGTTTATTGGCGGCCTGTAATGCTCGGCGGCTGCGATACCAGTCCAGCAGGTTACGGCTGCGATAGCTGAGCAGGGCCAGCAGGATCAACAGGCAGCCAAATATCTTCTGTATCGGCATGGGCTCGTGATACCAGAATACGCTGATCAGCACCGTCCAGATGGGTTCCAGCATCATAATCAGGGCCGCGTTGGCAACATGGCTGTATTTTTGCCCCATGCTTTGAAAGACAAACCGTAACGAGGTGGCCAGCAAGACGCTGGCGGCAAACCAGCCCCAGGTAACCGGGAGAATTTGTTCGGGCCACTGCTCAAACAAGCCGGAATACAGCAGGTGCATGATGCCGGTAACGGCCAGCTGAATGCAGGTGAGCGCCATGGGGTGAACGCGCCTGGCAAAGCGGCTGTTTAAATTGAAATACAGCGCCAGCGAGAGCGACGCCAGCAAAAACAGCAGTTGGCTGAGTGACAAGCTCAGGCCATTACCCATGGTCAGAAAAAACAACCCCAATACGGCAATTGGCAGCGCCAGCCAAAACTGGCGTTGTGGCCGCTCTTTGAATATCAGCCAGGCCAGCGGCGGTACCATCAACATGGCCAGACTCATAATAAAAGCCCCCTCGCCAATCCCTTCACTGTGAGAAATGGCCTGGATCCAGAAAATCAGATTCAGGGTCATCACCAGACCAATGGCGGCGGCCTTGAGCAAGAGTATGGGCGCAGTGCTGCGTAAATGCCGATAGCAAAAAGGCAGCAGCAAGAGGGCGGCCAGCAAGAAACGCCAACCGACAAACCCGGCAGGGGGAAGGCCGCCAAGGGCTTCTTTAGAGAATAACCAGCCGGCAGAAGCCAATAAAGTTGCCGTTAAAATAAACACGTCGCCACGCCGCTCTGGCAGCATAAATAAACCTCGCCCTGCATGTGATAAAAGTGTTGTGCTGTAAAAGAGAAAAATGCTCCTCTAGAAGTCTGCATTCTACCGCAGAGGTGGACGCTTTATTCTGCCATTGCTTCACTTTATGTTATTTCATCCAGTTTGCACGCGCAGCCGCTTGCGACTGTGAGGTGACCGGTGTTTTAAGGCGGAAAAGGCGTTAATAAAAATGGCAAAGCAGGCGTCTGTTACATAAGCTTTTAGGGTTAGTTTGACGCCATTCGCTTCACGTATGGCGGCCGCTCAGGAGGATAATATGGCAGACAATTCCGCAACGGCGTCGGCAAACGAGAGCAGTGCCAATCAGGATGTTCCGCAGCAGGTCGATCTGGATTTTGGCGTAGCCATAGAACGCATCGACAGCTGGCTGGATGGCGGTATACGCTTGCTGCCCAATTTGCTGGTTGCCCTGGTCCTGTTACTTGTTTTCTATGGGCTCGCCCTGTTGGTGCGACGGCTTATTCTACGCCAGACCCATACCCGGGGCAGGGATAATCTGGGTGAGGTGTTGGGTGGCTTGGTTAAATGGACCGTTATTTTATTCGGCTTTTTGCTGGCCGCCACCATAGTGATCCCCAGTCTGAAACCCGGTGATCTGATTGCCGGCCTGGGCGTTAGCTCGGTGGCCATTGGTTTCGCCTTCAAGGATATCCTGCAAAACTGGCTGGCGGGGCTGCTTATTCTGTTGCGCCAGCCTTTCAATATTAACGACCAAATAGAGGTCAACGGTCACGAAGGCACGGTACAGCGCATTGAAACCCGCGCTACCATCATTAAAACCTATGATGGTCAGCGCATCGTGATCCCGAACAGCGATATTTATACCAATGCGGTCAGGGTGTTTACTGCTCATGATTACAGGCGCAGCCAATACGACGTGGGCATTGGTTATGACGATGATATAGACAAGGCGTGCGAGCTGCTAAAGGCCGCCGTTGCCAAGGTGGCCCAGGTGGAAGGCGCTCCCGAAGTGCAGGCGTTGCCATGGGATCTGGCGGCCAGCTGGGTCACGATCAGGGTACGCTGGTGGACCCATAGCCGTCGGGCTGATGTGACGCGAGTGCATGCCGAGGTGATTCGTATCATCAAGCTGACGCTGGACGACGCCGGCATAGAAATGCCGAGTGAAAATCTGGTGTGCTTTTTACGGGAGCAAACCGAAGTGGAAGACGCTGATGACGAAACTCCCGCATCGCGACATTAGCCTGCCGCCCTTTTTTTGCCGAACCTCTTCAGGGGGGGGCGTAAGGCGTAAAGCGTCAGGCGCGAGACCTAAGTTCGCAATCTAATGACTTTTGTCACCCTCAGGTTGTGCTAGAATGTGCGCACTTTTGTCCAAACAGGGATTCCCATGAAGGTAATCGAAGGGCTGATGGCCACTCCCGAGGCCAAGGTAGCGATCGTTGTTGCTCGCTTCAATAGTTTTATCAACGACAGCCTGGTAGGCGGTGCACTGGATGTGCTCAAGCGTCAGGGCCAGGTAAAAGACGATAACATTACGCTGGTAAAAGTGCCTGGCGCCATTGAAATGCCCTTGGTGTGTAAAAAACTCGCCAAAAGCGGCAAGTATGACGCCATCGTTGCCCTGGGCTGCGTTATCCGCGGCGGTACTTATCATTTTGACCTGGTTGCCAATGAAAACAGCAAAGGCATGGCCAGTGTAATGATGGAGTTTGAAATGCCGATTGCCTTCGGGGTATTGACCACCGAAAACATAGAACAAGCCATAGAGCGTGCTGGCACCAAGGCGGGTAACAAGGGCGCAGAAGCCGCCCTCAGCGCACTTGAAATGATTAATGTCCTGCAGCAGCTGGACTAAGAGGAGTATTGAATTGAAACCGTCCGAACGCCGCAAGGCCCGCCGTCTCGCTACCCAGGCCATTTACCAATGGCAAATGACCAAGGATAACGTGGCCGATATTGCTCAGCAATTTGCACTGGAACAGGACACCAAAGGGGTGGATCTGGATTATTTCCGCGACCTGCTGTTTGGGGTGTCGGTGCATGCCAACGAACTGGATGCGGTCTATTCATCCTATCTTTCACGTCCGCTGGCCGATTTGGATATGGTTGACAAGGCAATACTGCGTTTAGCCAGCTATGAGCTGACTCGGCGTGAAGATGTGCCTTATCGTGTAGTGATTAACGAGGCCATTGAACTGGCCAAAGCGTTCGCTGCCGAAGAAAGTCATCGTTTTGTAAACGGTGTACTGGATAAAGTCATCAAGCAGTTGAAAAAATAACAATAAGCACGGGAAAAAAGCCAGCGGTTGCTGGCTTTTCATTTTTTATGAATGAATTCGATATAATAAAACACTACTTCACCGTGGCCAGTCATCGTAAAGATGTTGTCATGGGGCCGGGCGACGACTGTGCCTTGCTGCAAGTTCCGCCCAATACCCTGTTGGCCGTCAGCACGGACACCCTGGTTAGCGGCGTACACTTTTTTGCCGACATGGACCCCACTGCGTTAGGTCACAAGGCCCTGGCGGTAAACCTGTCCGATCTGGCTGCCATGGGAGCCGACCCTTGCTGGGTGTCACTGGCGCTTACCCTGCCAGAGGTGGATGAAGAGTGGATCAAGCAGTTTTGTGCCGGTTTTTTCGAGCTGGCGGAATACTACAATGTGGCGCTGGTGGGGGGCGACATGACCAAGGGTCCGCTGTCGATTACCGTCTCGGTAAAAGGGACCTTGCCCGAGGGTAAAGGTCTGAAGCGCAGCGGTGCCCAGGTTGGCGACGGTATTTATGTCACCGGCACCCTGGGTGATGCCGCTCTGGGCTTGCAGAAGGTACTGGGTAATATTACCGTGCCCGAGGCGCATAAAGCCTTTGTACGCAACAAGTTCGAGCATCCGCACCCACGTATTCTGGCGGGGCAGGCGTTACGAGATATCGCCACCAGTGCGCTGGATTTGTCCGACGGCCTGATGGGCGACCTGGCACACATCACCCGAGCGTCGGGCATGCGGGCGCAAATCGAGCTGGAACAGATCCCCTTGAGCGCGGCCATGCAGGATTCGGTCTCCAAAGAGCAGGGCTGGGAGTTGGCGCTGACCGGAGGGGATGACTACGAGTTATGCTTTACCGTACCGGAATTGCATCGTGGTCAGCTGGAGATGGCCCTGGCGCACTGTGGGGTTAAATTTACCCGTATCGGGCGTATGTTTACCGGAATTCCCGATGTAGAGCTATTGCTCGAAGGGCACCCTTACCAGTTGCAAAGCCAAAGTTGGGATCACTTTCGCCAGCCGTGAAGGGGCTGGGTAAAGAGTGAAGTGGACGAAATAAGTGCACTTTACTCAAACCTGTTTTTGCCATGTAAGACGTCTTTATTCGTTAAATACAGGGCGGTTATATTTTACCCTTCACCATTTACTCTTCACTCCTTACCGTGAGTGAATCATTTAGGAGTGTCTAGATGAGAAAGCCTGAGCTTGCCAACTTGAAACTGTCCAATCCCTTGCACTTACTGGCCCTGGGTTTTGGCTCTGGCTTAAGCCCCGTTATGCCGGGCACCATGGGGACCCTGGCCGCCATTCCGTTGTATTGGCTGATACAGGGCCTTTCCCCCGCCTGGTATCTGTTGATTTTATTGCTGGGCTTTATTGCCGGTATCTGGATTTGCAATGCGGCGACCAGGGCCATTGGTCGTCATGACCACGGCGCCATCGTGTGGGATGAAATCATTGGTTATGGCATTACCATGTTTGCCGCTCCCGCCGGTTTGGGCTGGATGGTGGTGGGCTTTGTGCTGTTTCGCTTCTTCGATATTATCAAACCCTGGCCCATTAGCTGGTTTGATCGTCGCGTGCACGGCGGTTTCGGTATTATGCTCGACGATGTCATCGCCGGCGTGTTTGCCCTGGCCTGCCTGCAGTTACTCGTCTTGTATTGGTAAATCGGCATTGGTAAACCTGCGCTAAGCATCAAACGCCCAGCCCAGCTAAAGATACACACCGGCCCTCAAAAGGCCGGTGTTTTTTGCTTTTGTAGGCGCTGCTTCAGCTGTGCAATATCGTCGTTTTCGTTTTGCTGCGCAAAACCAGCCAGCTAAAGCAGCCTTCTACAGGTGCGGTGGTTTTCTGTTACCGGAGGTTGGGGATTGGCGCTATCTTTACCCCAATCCCCAATCCCCAATCCCCAATCCCCAATCCCCAATCCCCAATCCCCAATCCCTGATTTAGATCAAAAACTCTATTTTTGTTTCATTTCTCGCTTGACCTTTCCCGAGTCGTCAGTCATAAACTCTAGCTATCATTTATCTATTGAAACTTATTGCTGGTTTTGTGAGATGAATCGGGATGACTGCGATTTATCTTGGCACAGAACTGGGTTTACAATAGACGCGATATGTTGCTTTTTTGTAACTAACCTTTATTGTCATCACAAACCAGACAGTAACATAATCGATTGCCGCGCTACCTGTTGTAGCCGATGAAAGGATTGCGGCCCAAGTGGACCTCGAGGATGAATATGTCCCTGTTAGAAGTAAAAAACCTGCGCATTGAATATCCCTCTCGCCATGGCGTCATGGCTGCCATTGACGATTTATCCTTGAGTATTGAAAGAGGAGAAATTCTGGGGGTGGTCGGAGAATCCGGCGCCGGCAAGTCCACCATAGGCAACGCGGTGATCGACCTGTTGAGCCCGCCAGGGCGCATCGCCAAAGGGGAGGTTTATCTGGATGGCGAGCTTATTTCTGGCCTGAATGCCAACCAGATGCGCAGCATTCGCGGCAGTCGAATCGGTTTTATCTTTCAAGATCCCATGACCTCGCTGAATCCACTGTTTACCGTGGAATACCAGATGGTGGAAACCCTGCTGGCCAATACCGGCATGAGTCGGGATGCGGCGCGCAAAAAGTCGATATCACTACTGGACGCGGTCGGTATTCCCGAACCGGAGCTGCGCATCAAGCAGTATCCTCATCAGTTTTCCGGCGGTATGCGTCAACGGGTGGTGATTGCCATTGCACTGTCTTGCGACCCGGAGCTGATTATTGCCGACGAACCCACCACGGCACTGGATGTATCGATTCAAGACCAGATATTGACCCTGATCCGCAACCTGTGCAAAGAACGTAATGTAGGCTGCATGCTGGTGACTCATGATATGGGCGTGGTCTCTAACGTGACCGACCGCGTGGCGGTGATGTATCGCGGGCGCTTGATGGAAATAGGCCCCACCGCCCAGGTGCTGGGCACCCCCAGCCACGATTACACCAAGAGCCTGATTTCTGCCGTGCCGCGATCCGATGTCAAGCTGCATCGGTTTCCGCTGGTGTCTTACATTGAAGACGCCAAGGAAAAAACCACTTTGGATCTTAAAAACCACTGGTTGGGACAAAGTCAGGATCAGCGCGATTACAGCGGCTCTTTGCTGAGAGTGGAGCATTGCAACCTGCGCTTTGTTACCCAGGACTCGCTGTTTGCCTCACGCCGTCAGTATCTGCAAGCCACTAACGATGTCAGTTTTGAGATAGCCGAGGGCGAAACCTTTGGCCTGGTGGGCGAGTCGGGATCGGGCAAGTCGACCATAGCGCGTGCCATTACCGGCCTGTATCCGCCCGACAGCGGTAAAATCTGGTTTGAAGGCATAGAGTTGACCGCGATTAAAAGCGAAAAACAGCGTCGCCCAATACGCCGACAAATGCAGATGGTATTTCAAAACCCCTATTCTTCCCTTAACCCCCGGATGCGGGTGGCCGACATTATTGCCGAGCCGATTCGTTTTCATCAGCTGGCGAAAAATGAAGTACAAATTCGCGGCATTGTCGACGATCTGCTTGATTATGTCGGTCTGGGGAAAGCGGCCGGGCTCAAGTTTCCTCACGAGTTTTCCGGTGGCCAACGCCAGCGGATCTCTATTGCTCGTGCGCTGGCTACGCGCCCGCGACTGCTGATTTGTGACGAGCCCACCTCGGCGCTGGATGTGTCGGTACAGGCTCAAATTCTCAATTTATTGAAAGACTTGCAAGACGAGTTGAAGCTGACCATGCTTTTTATCAGCCACGATTTGCCGGTTATCCGCCAAATGTGCGATCGCATCGGCGTCATGAAAAAAGGCACGCTGGTAGAAGTGGCTGAAACCGAGCAGCTGTTTACCCATGCGAGCGATCCCTACAGTCGCTCTCTGATTTCTTTAATGCCCGAATTCAAGGGGATGTCACGGGAAGGTCTGAATATTTCCACCACCACAATGGACCCTCGCTAACGGATCCACATTAACCATGTCAATGGAGTGTTACATGAAAAAAGGACTCAATAAAGTAACGGCAGCGCTGCTGGCTGCCGGGCTGGCATTCAGTGTTCAGGCGGCGGATATCACCATTGCCTACGATGCGGATCCTGTCTCTATGGATCCGCATGAGCAGCTGTCGGGCGCCACCATGGAGATGTCGCATCTGTTGTTCGACCCGCTGGTACGTTGGACCAAAGATTTCGACATTGAGCCGCGCCTGGCAGAAAAGTGGGAACGGATTGATGAAAACACCATGCGCTTCCATTTACGCAAGGGCGTCACCTTTCACAGTGGCAACGAGTTGACTGCCGATGATGTGGTGTGGACCTTTAATCGCCTGAAAGAATCGCCGGACTTCAAGGCTATTTTCAACCCCTTCAGTGCGGCGTCCAGGGTAGATAAGTATTCGGTCGACCTGGTGACCAAAGGGCCGTTTCCGCTGGTACTGAATACCGTGACCTATCTGTTCCCGATGGATTCCAAGTACTACAGCGGTAAAACCGATGACGGTCAAGACAAGGGGGCCGTGGTGAAACATGGCAGCTCGTTTGCGTCGACCCATCCTTCTGGTACCGGCCCTTTCAAGCTCAAGTTCCGCCAGCAGGGCGTTAAGGTAGAATACGAACGTAACGCCGACTACTGGGATAACGCCTCACCGGGTAACGTACAAAACATGACGCTGGTGCCGATTAAGGAAGACGCTACTCGAGTGGCGGCCTTGCTGGCCGGTGACGTCGACTTCATCAAACCGGTTTCGCCCAACGACCAAAATCGCGTCAAATCGGCCAACGGCGTCAAGCTGGTGACCGAATCGGGCACGCGCATTATTACCTTTCAGCTGAACCAGGATCGTTTCGAGCCCTTTAAAGATGTGCGAGTGCGCCAGGCGGTGAACTACGCGGTGAATCAGGACGGTATTGTAAAACGCATCATGCGCGGCTTTGGCACCACGGCATCGCAACAGGCTCCGGCCGGTTATGTGGGCCACAATCCTGAGCTGAAGCCCCGTTTTGATCTGGACAAAGCCAAGCAGCTGATGGCTGACGCCGGTTATAAAGACGGCTTTAAAATCAGCATGATTGCGCCCAACAACCGTTATGTAAACGACTTTAGAATTGCCGAAGCGGTAAAGGCGATGCTGGCGCGCATTAATATCGATGTGGATCTCAAAACCATGCCGGTGGCGCAATACTGGCCCGAGTTCGATAAATGCAACGCCGACATGCTGATGATTGGTTGGCACTCGGATACCGAAGATGCGGCCAATTTCTCCGAATTCCTGACCATGACCCGCAATGAAGAAACCGGCCGCGGCCAGTATAACTGCGGTCACTATGCCAACCCGGAGCTGGATCAGTTGATTGAGTCCGCCAACCTGGAAACCGATGGCGAAAAACGCGGCAAGATGCTGCAGCAGGCAGAAAAAATCCTGTATGACGATGCCGCTTTCGTGCCGCTGCATTGGCAGGATCTCGCCTGGGGTGCGCGCGATAACATAGGTGCCGAAGCGGTGGTGAACGCCATGGACTTCCCGTACCTGGGTGATTTGGTCGTCGAATAAAAACTGGGATTAGGGATTAGGGATTAGGGATTAGGGAGTTTTCCCATTCCCTGATCCCCATTCCCGCTATTGGATGTAACAAAGATGCTTACTTTTTTACTGAAACGGCTGTTCCAGGTGGTAGTGGTGATGTTTATCATCAGCCTGGTTGCGTTTTCAATTCAGGATAATCTGGGTGACCCGCTGCGCGAGCTGGTTGGCCAGTCGGTTTCGGAAGAAGTTCGTCAACAAATGCGCACCGATATGGGCCTGAACGATCCCTTTATGGTGAAGTACGGCCGGTTTGTGGGCAATGCACTGCAGGGGGATTTTGGGACTTCTTACTTTTACAAGAAACCCACCCTGGAGGTGATTTTCGAAAAATTACCGGCCACTCTGGAGCTGGTGTTTTGTGCCAGCATCATCATAGTTGCGTTCAGTATTCCACTGGGCGTGTATTCCGCCATCAAGCCGCGGGCTTTCTTGTCCCGGCTGGTGATGGGGGTCAGCATAGTGGGCATTTCGGTACCTGTGTTCCTGACCGCTATTCTGCTGATGTATGTGTTTTCCATTGAGCTGGGCTGGCTGCCGGCTTATGGCCGTGGCGAGCTGACCAGCCCGCTGGGTTGGGAGTCGGGGCTGTTCAACTGGCAGGGCTTTCGTAACCTGATACTGCCCAGTATTGCGCTTTCTTCCATTATGCTGCCGCTGTTTATCCGCCTGGTTCGCTCAGAAATGCTTGAGCAGTTAAGTTCGGAATACGTCAAGTTTGGCTGGGCTAAGGGGTTGGCCAAGTATCGCATCTGGTTTGTGCATGCCCTTAAAAATACCTTGCTGCCCTTGATCACCGTGGGTGGGGTGCAAATCGGTACCATGGTGGCCTACACCATTCTGACCGAAACCGTGTTCCAGTGGCCGGGGATTGGCTTGCTGTTTCTGGATGCCATTAATCGGGTGGATACGCCGTTAATTACTACTTACGTGATTTTTGTGGGATTTGTGTTTGTGGTAACCAACACCATAGTCGACTTGTTCTATGGCTTGATTAACCCCACCGTTAACCTGGCTGCAAAGGGATGATGCCATGACCACCAACGTGAATCTCAGCCGCTGGACTCGCTTTAAACAGTCGGATTTTCTGTATCACTTTCGTCGCGACAAGGTGGCCATGTTCAGCTTTGCCGTGTTTGTGGCCTTGCTGGCGGCTGCGCTGCTGTCGCCCATTATTGCCCCTCATAACCCCTACGATCTGGCCACCATTGATATTCTGGACTCGGAATTGCCGCCCAGCTGGCAAGACATGGGCGATGAGCGCTTCTTGCTGGGGACTGATGTGCAGGGGCGCGATATTTTAAGCACCATTTTATATGGCTCGCGGGTGTCGCTGATGATTGGTCTGGGGGCGGTTGCATTGCAGCTGCTCATCGGCATTATTGTGGGCTTGTCGGCCGGTTATTTTGGTGGGCGTATCGACAACCTGCTCATGCGTTTTGCCGATGTGCAATTGTCGTTTTCCACCATGATGGTGGCCATTATCGTGTCGGCGGTATTCCAGGCCACCCTGGGGGCCGACTTTTACGCCGAATATGCGGTATTGATGCTGGTGGTGATCATCGGCCTGGCGGAATGGCCCCAGTATGCCCGTACCATTCGCGCCACCGTGCTGGCGGAAAAGAAAAAGGAATATGTAGAAGCTGCCAGGGTGATGGGCTTCAAGTCGATGCGCATCATGTTTCGTCATATCTTGCCCAACTGCCTGTCGCCGATTCTGGTGATCTCGACGGTGCAGGTGGCCAACGCCATCATGAGCGAGGCGGCGCTGTCGTTTTTGGGGCTGGGCATGCCGGTCGACAAGCCCTCGCTGGGCTCGTTGATCAGCATGGGCTTTAGCTATATCTTCTCCGGTTCCTGGTGGATTACCGCCTTCCCGGGTATGTATCTGGTCATTCTGGTCTTGGTGATCAATCTATTGGGTGACTGGCTGCGGGATGTGTTTAACCCCAAGTTATATAAAGGATAAACACAGCCTGAAGCTGTCAGCTGTAAGTTAAGGGCGAGCACAGGTGTTTTCCCTTGGCTTACAGCGTATGGCGTAAAGCGTATGGTTGTCTTTAACTGACAGCTTGAAGCTGACCGCTTACCGCTTTAATTCAAGGAATTATCTTGTTTGCACGTATTTCTGATACAGCCCGCCGCCGTCTGGCGGGCTGCTTGATCCTGTTTGCCATGCTGGCGGTGGCCGCAGGTTTGCTAGGGTTGCCAGTCAGCCCGAGTATGGCGGGTGTGGGCTACTGGGGGGCGGCGCTATTATTGTGGCCTGGTCTGTCGCGGCGTAATCGGCTGCAGGCGCTGGTATTACTGCTGGTGGGGGCGATGTGCCTGGTCGTCAGTGCCTGGCTGGGAGCCGAAGTGAGTGTGTCGCGTCTGCTGTCCAGCAACACCGGTTTGTTGTCCATGCTGGTTGCCGTCAGTTTTCTGAGCCTGGTCAGCCGGCCCAATGATGAGCAAGAAGAGCGTTTGCCGCGAGGAAAGGGCGCCGTGGCTTCTACCCTGGGCGCTGTGCATCTGTTTGGTTCGGTGATCAATCTATCGTCGGTGTTCATCATTGGCGACCGATTGGCGCGGCGTAATAGTGTTAGCCGGGAGCAGGCGATAGTGCTGATCCGAGGCTTTACCGCCGCGGCCTTCTGGTCCCCCTTTTTTGGGGCCATGGCGGTGGCGCTCAGTGTGGCACCCCATGCCCGATTGAGTAGACTGTGGCTGGTGAGCATGCCGCTGGCGCTGCTGGCGATGGTCCTGACCTTTTATCAGTTATCCAGGCCAACATCACCAAAGCAGAGTAGGCCCCCTGCGGCACCGATTACCGACTTTGTGGGGTATCCGCTGCATTTAGGGGGGATCTGGTTACCGGCGCTGCTGGCGATTGCGGTGCTGGTCCTGCATCAGTTATGGCCCGCGTTGTCTATTCTGGCCATCATCACCTTGCTGGCGCCGGTATTCAGCTTAAGCGTGCTGGCGGCAGGCAAGCGCTCGCCACTGGCCGCAATAGGGCGGCTAACTGCAGGCAGACTGCCGCAAATGGGCAACGAACTGGCCTTGTTCCTGGCGGCCGGCGTGCTGGCATATGGCCTCGAAACTCTGTTGTCGAGCTGGGGAGGTAGCTTGCCGCTGGAACATTTTGGTGCTACCGAAGCCAGCCTGACCTATCTGGCTATTGTATTGCTGTCTTTGTGTGGCATTCATCCCATTGTGGGTATCGCATTGGCAGGCTCGGTATTGACGCCGCTTGAACCGGATCACACCTTGCTGGCGCTGGTATTTTTATCCTCCTGGGCGATAGGCACCGCAACCGGGCCGTTATCGGGTATCAACCTGGCCTTTCAGGGGCGTTACGGCATCGATTCTTTCGCTATAATGCGTTGGAATTCAAGCTATCTGATGTTGATGTCGGCGAGTGTAGTGGCGGCGATTTGGCTGTTGGCCAGAATGCTTGGCGTGCAGTGAGCAGGCACCGAGTTGGCCCGGGACGAATCTACGCCTCTTGACCGTGAATACCAGGTGAAAACTGAGGCTGTTCTGTGCCTTTCAGGAGAAAAGATGAAATACATTTTGCTTAAAGTTTTGATTACTATACTTATTTTTTCAGGTCTGTTTGCCTGGATTTATTACAAGGTAGCCAGTGGCACCTTGTAGTCAATACAGCGCGAGCGAGACTGGGAATATCCCGTTTTCAATCCGCCCGCCGTTGTGGTTAAAAACGCTGATATGGAACCTTAGCTCTTGAAAACAGAGAAGAGATGGTAAAAGCCAAAGCCGTGCTCATTAATGATTTTGCTGTTTAAAAAATGGCCATTATCGTGTCTTCGTATTTGCGCCCCGTCAGGTTTTAATACATAATGTGCGGCCTAAAAACTGTGTCGGTGTGTCAGTACCTTTTGGATGCTCCGTCTACTTCTTAAACTAATCATTAAAGTTGAATCATGGCCGAATTATCCAAATACAGAAACATTGGTATCTTCGCTCACGTTGATGCGGGTAAAACCACGACTACCGAGCGTATTCTTAAACTCACCGGACGTATCCACAAGTCGGGTGAAACCCACGACGGTGAATCAACTACTGACTTCATGGAACAGGAAGCCGAGCGCGGTATTACCATCCAGTCTGCAGCAGTAAGTTGTTTCTGGAAAGATCACCGTTTCAACGTGATCGACACCCCCGGACACGTTGACTTTACCGTTGAAGTATACCGTTCACTGAAAGTACTGGACGGCGGCATCGGTGTATTCTGTGGTTCAGGCGGCGTTGAGCCTCAGTCTGAAACCAACTGGCGCTATGCGAACGACTCTGAAGTTTCGCGTATCATCTTCGTAAACAAGCTGGACCGTATCGGTGCCGACTTCTTGCGCGTTGTTCAGCAGACTCGTGACGTGCTGGCGGCCAACCCCATCGTTATGGTGCTGCCAATTGGCCGTGAAGACGAGTTCAAGGGTGTTGTTGACCTGCTGACCCGTAAAGCATGGGTATGGGACGACTCTGGCCTGCCAGAAAACTACACCATCGAAGATGTACCAGCCGACATGGTTGATCAGGTAGAAGAATACCGTGAAATGCTGGTTGAAAGCGCCGTTGAGCAAGACGACGACCTGATGGAAGCTTACATGGAAGGTAACGAGCCTTCTATTGAAGAGCTGAAGCGTTGTATCCGCAAGGGTACTCGTACCATGGCGTTGTTCCCAACTTACTGTGGTTCTGCCTTTAAAAACAAAGGTATGCAGCTGGTACTGGACGCGGTAGTTGATTACCTGCCAAACCCGGTTGAAGTTGATCCACAGCCGCTGACCGACGAAGAAGGTGTTGAGACAGGCGAATTCGCCATCGTTGACGCCGACGCGCCACTGAAAGCTCTGGCATTCAAAATCATGGATGACCGCTTCGGTGCGCTGACCTTCGTTCGTATCTATGCAGGCCGCCTGAAGAAGGGTGACACCATCCTGAACAGCGCTACCGGCAAAACCGAACGTGTTGGCCGCATGGTTGAAATGCATGCCGACGAGCGTAACGAGCTGGAATCGGCACAAGCCGGTGACATCATCGCCATCATCGGTATGAAGAACGTGCAAACCGGCCACACTCTGTGTGACGTCAAGCACCCTTGTACCCTGGAAGCCATGGTATTCCCAGAGCCAGTTATCTCTATCGCTGTTGCGCCTAAAGACAAGAACGGTTCCGAGAAAATGGGCGTTGCGATCGGCAAGATGATTGCAGAAGATCCGTCTTTCCGCGTTGAAACCGATGAAGATTCCGGTGAAACCATCCTGAAAGGCATGGGTGAACTGCACCTGGACATCAAAGTCGACATCTTGAAGCGTACTTACGGTGTTGAGCTGATCGTTGGTGAGCCTCAGGTTGCCTACCGCGAAACCATCACTGCCGAAGTTGAAGACAGCTACACCCACAAGAAGCAGTCTGGTGGTTCAGGTCAGTACGGTAAGATTGACTATAAGATCCGTCCAGGCGAAGCCAACACTGGCTTTGTGTTCAAGTCTTCTGTAGTGGGCGGTAACGTTCCTAAAGAATTCTGGCCTGCTATCGAAAAAGGTTTCGGCAGCATGATGAAGACAGGTACCATCGCTGGTTTCCCTGTGCTGGACGTTGAATTTGAGCTGATTGACGGTGCTTTCCACGCGGTTGACTCCTCAGCCATTGCGTTTGAAATTGCTGCTAAAGGCGCGTTCCGTCAGTCTATCGCCAAAGCCAAGCCACAGCTGCTTGAGCCGGTGATGAAGGTTGATGTGTTCACTCCTGAAGATCACGTAGGTGACGTTATTGGTGACTTGAACCGTCGTCGTGGCATGATCAAAGATCAGATTGCTGGTGTAACCGGTGTTCGTATCAAGGCTGACGTACCTCTGTCCGAAATGTTCGGTTACATTGGTTCGCTGCGTACCATGACTTCTGGCCGTGGTCAGTTCTCCATGGAGTTCTCGCACTACGCAGCTTGCCCTGCCAACATCTCTGAAAAGGTTGTTGCCCAGGTTGCAGAGCGTAAAGCGGCTGAAGCCAAGAAGTAAATTCGCTTAAGATTCAGGTCTAAAGCAAAAACCGCTGCTCCGGCAGCGGTTTTTTTATGTCTGAAAAACACGAGATAACAGCGCTAAGCCTGACATCTTTTTATTGAGATTGGATGGCTGGCCCAGTGGCGTGCCGCGGGAGGTGGTTGGGGTGCCTCAGGTATACAGACTCAAAGGTGATCAAATCTTTACTTTAATGGGTATAAGTATAAACAGAAGAAGACAAAAAATGCGGTGACGTTTGGGCCAGTTCTGGCGTCAAACGTCACCGCAGAGTGCTGTTATAGAAGGGAGTTCAGCGAGCTTGGTATTCCCGAATTGACTGCACCATGCCTTCGGCATTCAGACCCAGTTTGGCCAAAATTTGCTGTTGGCTGCCTTGTTCAACAAACACATCAGGTAGGCCCAGATTCAGCATTGGCACCGGCTTTTTGTGGCGCATCAGGCACTCATTTACCGCCGAACCGGCGCCGCCCATAATGGCGTTCTCTTCTATGGTGACCAGCAAGTCATGGTCGGCCAGCAGCGATAATACCAAGGCCTCATCCAGCGGCTTCACAAAGCGCATGTCGACCAGGGTGGCGCTCAGCTGTTCGGCGGCGGCTTGGGCCTCGGCCAGCAAGGTGCCGAAGTTGAGCAGGGCAATCTTGCCGCCCTGGCGGATCACGCGCCCCTTACCCAGTTCGATCGCCGTCATGTGTTCTTGTATCTCAACGCCACTGCCGTTGCCGCGCGGATAACGCACCGCGGCAGGTCCCGGATGCTGATAACCGGTATAGAGCATTTGCCGGCATTCGTTTTCATCGGCCGGGGTCATGATCACCATATTGGGAATGGTGCGCATAAAGCTCAGATCATAAGCTCCCTGATGAGTCGGACCATCGGCGCCCACTATGCCGGCGCGGTCGATGGCAAACAGCACGTCCAGATTTTGCAGTGCCACATCGTGGATCAACTGATCATAAGCGCGCTGCAAAAAGGTGGAGTAAATGGCGACCACCGGCTTTTTGCCTTCGATAGCCATGCCCGCCGCCAGCGTCACCGCATGTTGTTCGGCAATGGCTACATCAAAGTAACGCTTGGGATACTCTTGCGAGAAGCGTACCAGGCCGGAGCCTTCGCGCATGGCCGGCGTAATCGCCATTAGCTGCGGACAGACCTTGGCCATGTCGCACAGCCAGTTGCCAAAGATGCTGGAGTAACTGGGGCCGGCAGAAACACTCTTGGGCAGGCTGCTGTCGGCCGGATTGAATTTGGGCACACCATGGTAACCAATGGGGTCTTTCTCTGCGGGCAGGTAACCTTTGCCTTTGCGGGTCATTATATGCAAGAACTGCGGCCCCTTGAGCTTGCGCATATTACGCAGCGTCTCAACCAGGGTGTTGATGTCGTGGCCGTCTATGGGGCCCACATAGTTGAAGCCGAATTCCTCAAAGAGAGTGCCGGGAATGACCATGCCTTTGATATGTTCTTCGGTGCGCTTGGCCAGCTCTTTCAGCGGTGGCAATATTTCCAGTGCTTTCTTGCCGCCTTCGCGCAGACTGCTGTATAGCGAGCCCGACATAATGCGCGCCAGATGATTATTCAGCGCGCCGACATTTTCCGAAATCGACATCTCGTTGTCGTTCAAGATAACCAGCATGTCTTTATGAATATCACCGGCGTGATTTAAGGCTTCAAATGCCATACCGGCGGTAATGGCACCATCCCCGATAATGGCGGCGACCTTGCGACCTTGTTGTTCCTGATCGGCCGCGATGGCCATGCCCAGCGCGGCACTGATGCTGGTGCTGGAGTGGCCCACGCTCAGGGTGTCGTATTCACTTTCTTCGCGCCAGGGAAAAGGGTGCAGGCCCTGAAACTGACGAATATGGGCCATGCGCTCGCGTCGGCCGGTCAGAATCTTGTGCGGGTAAGCCTGATGGCCCACGTCCCACACCAGGCGATCGAACGGCGTGTTATAGACATAGTGCAAGGCCACGGTCAGTTCGACCACGCCCAGGCCAGAAGCCAGGTGACCACTACTTTGGCTAACCGAGTGCAGCAGAAACGATCTCAGCTCCGCGCACAACGCAGGTAACCTGTCTTGAGGCAGGCTGCGCAGCTCGTCGGGCAGGTTAGCCAGTGCCAGGGTTGGATAATCGGCAATATTCAGACTCATAAGCTTATTATTATGCTCGCTCTAAAACTCGCGTTTCACGATGTAATGAGCGAATGCTTCCAGTGTTTGAGTTGGATAGGGGATATCAGCCAGCGCCGACAACGCCTGCTGCTGCAAGTCATCGGCAAGCGACCGGGCACCATCAAGGCCCAGCAGGGCAGGGTAGGTGCTTTTTTGCTGCACCAGATCCTTGCCCTGGGTTTTGCCCAGGGTTTGCGTATCGGCGGTAATATCCAGAATATCGTCCTGCACCTGAAATGCTAGGCCAATGGCGTCGGCATAACGGCTTAGCGCAGTAAAATGTGCTTCTTGCATATGGGTAGCACAAAGTGCACCCAGGCGCACGGCGGCACGAATCAAGGCGCCGGTTTTGTGACGGTGCAGACATTCCAGGGTGGCGTGATCGATGGCTTTGCCTTCCGACTGGATATCCAGCGCCTGACCCCCGCACATCCCCTGATAACCGCTGGCCCTGGCCAGCTCTTGTACCATGCGTAATTGCCGCTCGGCGCTTAAGCCCAGGTTTGACTGGCTCAATAGTTCGAAGGCCAGTGATTGCAGTGCATCGCCCGCCAAAATCGCGGTGGCCTGACCAAAGGCCTTGTGAACCGTGGGCTGGCCGCGGCGCAAATCGTCATCGTCCATGGCGGGCAAGTCATCGTGGATCAACGAATAGGCATGAATACATTCTATGGCGGCGGCGGCGGCATCCTGTGCGGCAGGGTTGGCCTGTCCCAGTACGTCGCTGCTGGCATAAACCAGCATGGGGCGCACACGCTTCCCCCCTTGCAGCAGGCCATATTCCATGGCGGCTTTCAGTTCTGGTGCCAACGGAGGAAGGGCGTTAATGGCATCAGCCAGTACCCTGGCTATGCGCTCATGATAATGTTGCTGCATGTGAATAAAGCTCACCTTAGCGTTCCTCTTGGCTCGAAGCGAAGGTCACTAGCTGTTCTTCATCCTGTTGCAGTAATATTTGAACTTGCTGCTCGGCCTGGGTTAACCGTTGCTGACCGGCGCGTACCAGCTGCACGCCCCGTTCAAAAGATTTGAGCGACTGCTCTAGACTCAGATCACCCTCTTCCAGCTGGTTAACCAGGTTTTCCAGTTCTGCGAGGGCGCTTTCAAAATCCATATTTTCAGGTTTTTTGGTAGCCACGGGCATCCTCTGTCATTAAGCGGCAAAATGATGGGCAATAGTATCATTGCCATCCTGCTTTTGGCGAAACTTATAGCCGCTCACCGATGAGGCTCGATAAGTGGTCAAGGATCCGATGCGACTGCCGATAAAACCAGTAGCGACAACAGAAGGCGTAACAGGGTAAGATTGGCACCAATTATGCGCACAAAAATCATGTCTATATACATGTTATAACCAATGAGGACCTTGCTTTGGATCTGGCAACGATTATCGGATTAGTCGGTGGCCTGGCATTTGTTGCCATGGCCATGGTGCTGGGAGGCAGCCTGGGCATGTATGCCGATGTGCCCTCTTTTTTTATTGTATTTATCGGCTCATTGTTCGTGGTGATGATGAAGTTCAACTTTGGCCAGTTTCTGGGCGCGGCCAAGGTGGCGGCCAAGGCGTTTATCTTCAAGCTGGAAAAGCCCGAAGAGCTGATTGAACGAGTAGTGGTGTTGGCCGATTCGGCACGCAAGGGCGGCTTTCTGGCTCTGGAAGAGGCGGAGATCACCAACCCCTTTCTGCAAAAAGCGGTAGACATGCTGGTGGATGGCCACGAACAGAGCGTGGTTAAAATGGCGCTGGAAAAAGACATTGATCTGACCGCAGAACGCCAGGAGCAGGGGGCCAAGATTTTTCGCGCCCTGGGTGATGTAGCGCCGGCCATGGGCATGATAGGCACTCTTATTGGTCTGGTGGCCATGCTGGCCAACATGGACGATCCCAAAGCCATCGGCCCGGCCATGGCCATCGCCTTGCTCACCACACTGTATGGCGCCATGCTGGCCAACATGCTCGCCTTGCCCATTGCCGACAAGCTTGAGTTGCGCTCGGAAGAAGAGCGGCTTAATCGTACTCTTATTCTTGATGCGGTACTGGGCATTCAAGATGGCCAGAATCCGAGAGTGTTGCAGGGCTTGCTGGAAAACTACCTGGCCGACGCTAAACGGTCGAAGGAGGAGTAGTGGCTAAAAAGTGCAAGCAGGCCGCCGCCGGCGCGCCTGCCTGGATGGCGACCTTTGCCGATCTCGCCACTATATTGATGAGTTTCTTCGTACTTTTGCTGGCTTTTGCCGAGATGGACGTGGTCAAGTTCAAACAGGTGGCTGGCAGTATGAAATATGCCTTTGGCGTGCAAAACCAGCTGGAGGTATCTGAAATTCCCAAAGGTACTTCCGTGATTGCGCTTGAGTTTCGACCGGGCCAGCCACAACCCACGCCCATTGATGTGATCATGCAGCACACCACGGATTCCACCCAGGCCGAGCTGGATTTTCAGCCCGGCGAAGAGGACAGAGCGGCGGGGCAGAATCGTGAAACCGGTGATCAAAGCGGAAGTGATAATCAGGACATACCGCAAGTCGATCCGCAAACCATGACTCTGGCACAAGAGCTGGCCGAAGAGCTGAATGATTCAATCGAACAGGATGCCATTGAAATTGAAGCGCTGGGTCAGCAGGTCATTATTCGTATCAAGGAAAACGCTTCTTTCTCGTCTGGCTCGGCGTTTTTGCAGCCTCAATTCTGGCCGGTAGTGCGTAAAATTGGCGGCTTGCTAAAAGATATTCCCGGCGAAATACTGGTGTCGGGTCATACCGATGATATACAAAGCCGCAACGAGTTGTTTCGCTCCAACTGGGAACTCTCATCGCAGCGGGCGTTGGCAGTGGCCGATCAGTTATTGAAAGTAGACGGCTTTGCGGAAGAGCGCATGGTGGTGATGGGCATGGCCGGTACCCGACCATTGGCACCTAACGACACATCGGAAAGCCGGCGTCGCAATCGCCGGGTGGAAATCACCATTTCGCAAGGCAAGCCCAGATTTAGCGCCCCACTCGACCTGAACGCGCCGCGCTAGAATACCAAAAGATAGGTAGGGAGTGGTCGAGACTCATTCCCTACCTATCTTTTCCTTCCGCATTCCCGTTAACTATTTTTTGAACAAAAGCCCAGTATTAGGGTGTATAATATCGGGCTTTATTTTTGTATCGATTCACTCTCTGTTGTTCTAGGCGTACCGCATTTATGAAATTTATTATCAAGCTTCATCCAGAAATCACGATCAAGAGCCGTTCGGTGCGCCAGCGTATGTGCAAGCTCTTGCAAGGCAATATTCGAACCGTACTGACCCCGCTGGATGAAAACGTCAAAATTCGGTCCGACTGGGACAAGCTGATCGTTCGCACCAATTTTTTTACCGACGAACACCGTCAGGAGATGATTCAGGCTCTGGCCTGTATTCCTGGTATTCAGGCGTTTCTGGAGGTGCAAGAGCACCAGGTTGCCACTCTGGACGAGATTCTGACCCACACCGAACAGGCGTTCGGCGCCAGTCTGGCAGGTAAAACCTTTTGCGTACGGGCCAAGCGCCGTGGACAACAGATTTTCAGCTCGCTGGATGTTGAACGCTATGTGGGCGGCGGCTTGAATCAACGCTGCAATACGGCCGGTGTTAAGCTGAAAAATCCCGATGTGCAGGTCAATCTGGAACTGGATGGCGAGCGCCTGTATTTGGTGAATCAACAATATGCCGGTCTGGGTGGTTATCCCATTGCAACTCAGGAAAGCGTGCTCAGTTTGATGTCTGGCGGTTATGACTCGGGCGTATCCTCTTATCAGTTCATCAAGCGCGGTAGCCGGGTACATTATTGCTTCTTTAACCTGGGCGGTGACGAGCACGAGGCCGGGGTACGTGAAGTCGTTTATTATTTGTGGAAGAAATACGGCTCTTCCCATCGGGTCAAGTTTATCTCGGTTCCCTTCGAAGGCGTGGTCGGTGAGATCCTGGAAAAAGTAGACAACGGTTACATGGGCGTGATCCTCAAGCGGATGATGATGCGTGCCGGTGCCGTGGTCGCCGAAAGATTGGGCATTAATGCGCTGGTGACAGGTGAGGCCATGGGGCAGGTATCGAGCCAGACGGTCACCAATTTGAATGTCATTGATCAGGTGACGAATACCTTGATCATGCGCCCGCTCGTGGCCTACGATAAGCAGGATATTATTGATGTGGCTCGCCAGATTGGTACGGCCGCTTATGCCGAAAAAATGCCGGAATATTGCGGTGTTATTTCGAAGAATCCGACCATCAAGGCAAAACTGGGCCGAGTGGCAGAAGAAGAAAGCCACTTCGACTTTGGCGTGCTTGATGCCGCAATCGAGGCTGCTGTAGTGGATGACATTCGCAAGCTTGAGCAAAAATGGCAATTACCCGAAGTTGAATTCAGTAAGGGCAGCGACGACGTTGCCGAGGTGATCCTCGATATTCGCGCGCCCGAAGAGGAGGAAGAAACTCCCCTGGCGGTGCCGGGCCGCAAAGTCGTCGTGATGCCGTTCTTCAAGTTGTCGAGCCAGTTTACCGAGCTGGATCCCAGCAAGACCTACCTGCTGTATTGCGCCCGTGGCGTTATGAGCCGCCTGCAGGCGATTCATTTAAAAGAGCAGGGCTTTGATAACGTCAAGGTGTATAAGCCTTAAAAACAAGCCGGAAGCGGTAAGCCGCAAGAAAAAGCCGAGCTAAAAGAAAACACCGAGCCTGTGTCAGGTTCGGTGTTTTTTTTGGTCGTAATTTATTATCTGCTCAAGTCCAGCCTAGTGCTGCATCCGTTGTGCCGGTTTTGCTGTGCCGCTTTTACGCTCGATTTCCTGGTAAAGCTGGCTGCATACGGGGACCGGTTGATTGCCGGCGTTTGCCAGAATATAGCCGCTGATATATTCGTTTTCAGTGGGGCGGCCGTGGGCCAGATCCTGATGCATGGACGAGTGGTTGCTGGAGGTGAGCTCGATCACCTGCTGCAAGCGACGACGGAAAGCATCTTGTGTTTCCGCCTTATCGCCGTCCAGCCGAGACATCACCTGATACACTTCTTCACTTAACTGCTCCAGCACATCGGCAAAGCGCGGCTCGAGCAATTGGCCGTTGGTGATGTTATTGCAGGCGGTTAGCGGATTGATCACGGCATTGATGGCCAGTTTGCGACGCTGGTGCAGTGCTATGTCGTCACTCCATTCGGCATGACCCAGGGCTTTTTCCAGCGGTTTGACCAAGTGGCTCCAGGTTTTTGCGGCGTCATTCAATGGCCCCAGCCAGGTTTCTCCTTTGCCGGTATGACGCACCAGCCAGTCCCGCTCTTTTATGGCGCCATGGCTGCTGACACCTGCCAGTAATGGGTTGTTGGGAAACAGTGCCTGTACTTTTTCGGCCACGCCCAGCCCATTGTGTAACAGAATAATGGGCGTACTGGCGGGTAAATGGCGTAACTCTTTTAATGCATCAACGACCTGGTAGGCTTTGGTAAACACCAGCAGGCATTCCACGGTACGGGCATGCTCGGGAAAACGAGGCCGGCTCTGGATCAGTTGATGCGCCCCGGTGAGGGTGATCAGCTCCAGGCTGGGATGAAAATGGCCACGATGACGTTCCGATAACATCAAGGCGACGCTTTCTCCTCGTTGGCGTAACAGGCCCGTCATTACACAACCCAGAGCACCGGCTCCAAGAATGGTCCATTCCATCATCACTCTATCCCCTGAACTTTGTTATTATGTCTGTAAAGTTTAAGCCTATACGTTAACTGTGAAATTTCACGGGTGCCAGCGTATTATTTTATCGCTGTCGGTTAATAAAACCGTTTTAAAGGAGCCAGTATGCCGTCTTTTGATATTGTGTCTGAAGTTGAAATGAATGAAGTACGTAATGCGGTTGAGAATGCCAACCGCGAACTGGATACCCGTTTCGATTTTCGTGGGGTGGAAGCCAGCTTTGAGCTGAAAGACGAGAAAGTGAAACTGAGTGCCGATGCCGAGTTTCAGCTGCAGCAGATGCGGGACATACTGCGGGGGTCCTTGATCAAGCGCGGTATCGACACCAAGGTGCTGGATCCGGGCAGTATAGTCCGCTCGGGCAAGCGCCATATTCAGGAGTTGGGCTTCAAGCAGGGGATCGACAGCGCGCTGGCCAAGACGCTGGTCAAGAAGATCAAGGACAGTAAAATCAAGGTTCAGGCGTCCATTCAGGGAGAGCAGCTGCGGGTGACCGGCAAGAAGCGCGATGATCTGCAGCAAGTGATGGCGCTGATGCGCCAGGAAGACCAGGAACAGCCGCTGCAGTTCAACAACTTCCGCGACTAATTCGAAACCCCGTGAGGAGTGGGGCGTAAAGGGTGAAGGGTTAAACCTGAACCTTTAAAGACCGAGATTAAAGACTTCCTTGCCACGGAATCCACTGACGAAGAGCGATAAAGCGGTGAAGAGTTAAGGCTAAGAGCACGCTCCTTAACTCTTCACCAGTGCTTGTCTTACAGTCTTACCAGAATATGTTTTGATGTTAGCCTTTATTTTTCCGTGGGTTCCGTGGCAAAAATAGCCCCAGGTTTGAGTGTGCTTATTTTATGTTGTCCCCTTCCCCCTTCACATTTGACGCTGTTTTTCCTACTTTTCTGATCAGCCATAACACCGGCAGGCCGATGGCGGCGGTGCCGATGAAGAAGGGAGCATAGCCAAATGCATCTACCGCTATGCCGGAAAACCCCGCCAGAAATTTGGGCAACAGCAGCATCACAGAGCTGAACAGCGCGTACTGGGTGGCAGAAAAAGCCACATTGGTCAGGCTGGACAGATAAGTAATAAAGGCCGCGGTGGCAATGCCGGCACTCAGATTATCCAAGGAAATAATCAGGGTCAGCAAACGCACATCGGGGCCAAACTGGGTCATCAGGGCAAACATCAGGTTGGTGCCCGCGGCCAACACGGCGCCCAGCATCAAGATGCGCAAGGTGCCGAATCGACTGACCAGAATACCGCCCAACGCCGCCCCTACCAGCGTCATCACCACGCCATAGACCTTGGTGACGGTGGCAATTTGTGACTTGCTGAACCCCATGTCCACATAAAAGGGGTTGGCCATCACCCCCATCACCACGTCCGAGATGCGATAGCAGGCAATCAACGCCAGAATAATCAGCGCTTGTTTACCAAAACGATGAAAAAACTCGGCAAAGGGCGCCACCACGGCACTGCGCATAAATGCTGCCACACTGGCCAGCAAACGAGGATATCCCTGATCGATAAGCTGCTGACGATGTTCGGCCTGTGCACTTGCTTGCTGGCGCAGATCGACATCAGGTTCATGCAGCAACAGACAGGTAACCACGCCCACCAGCATCAAGCCCGCCATGCATAAATAGGCTGTTTGCCAACCCACAGGATCGTAACCCAAATCGGATCCGGCCCAGGCGGCAATAGCCAGCGCACCGGCACCCGCCATGATCATGGCCAGCCGGTAGCCGGTCATATAGGCGGCGGCCAGCGCACCTTGCAGACGTTCAGGAGCCGCTTCTATTCGATAGGCATCAATCACGATATCCTGGGTTGCCGAGGCAAAGGCCACTGCCAGCGCGAACAGCGCCAAGTTGACGATTTGGGTGTTGGGTTCGGAGTAGGCCATGCCAACCAGCGCTGCCATGATGATCAGCTGTGAAAACATCATCCAGCTGCGCCGCCGGCCCATCAGTCGAGACAGACCCGGCAAGGGCAGGCGGTCGACCAGAGGCGACCATAGCCATTTTACGCCATAGGCCAGCGCCACCCAGCTGAAAAAACCGATGCTGGTACGGCTGATGCCGGCTTCGCGCAGCCAGAAAGACAGGGTGCCAAACACCAGTAATATCGGCAAGCCGGATGAAAATCCCAGGGCAAACAGGGTCAACACCCGGCGCTCGGCATACAGGGCCAGTAGCTGAGACCAGCTGCGCTTAGGCTCGTTGGCGGTTTCTGACACCTTAGTGGTTGGCCTGGGCATCATTCAGGCGACGAACCTGCTGTAACACTATGTCTTGCTCGGGTACGTCTCGTGCGCGCAGTTTCAGGTTCATGCCGGTATCTACCCTGGCCATTTTTTCCAGTACGTCATCACCTGCAATCACCTTGCCGAATACCGTATAACCGGCCTTGCGACCGCCGTTAAGCGACTGGTTGTCGTTGAGGTTGATATAAAACTGGCGGGTGGCACTGTTCGGATCCTGGGTGCGGGCCATGGCGATGGTGCCGGTCAGGTTATCCAGGCCGTTGTTGGATTCGTTGACCACCGGGCTGTAGGTGGGCAGGCTTTGGTAATCGGTATCAAAACCGCCGCCCTGCACCACAAACCCCGGGATCAGGCGATGAAAAATACTGCCATCGTAACTGCCGTCATCCACATAACGTAAAAAATTGGCCACGGTGGCCGGGGCCGCTGTGTCGTTCAGCTCGACTTCGAGGGTGCCCATGTTGGTGACCAGCTCGACTCTTGGGCCAGCCAGGGCCGCGGTGGCGGCCATTAATCCGGCAAGCAGGATAAAACAGCGCTTCATGATTGGCCACCGATAAACTGTTGCACATCGGCGTCAGACAACATGTCTTTGACCATCAGGCTCAGTTGCTCGTTCAAGACGTCTTTTACCTTGTCCAGCTCCGGGTGCAGGCGACCAGGAAACTCCGTCTGGGCACTGCGGCGATATTGCTTGGTAATGGTGCGGCCGTCGCGCTTGAGTATCAGCTGCATGCGCAGTTGCTGGACCACGTCGTAGCTGATGTGACCCCGGATCACCCGGGCCAGCACGTCCTGCAGTTCCAGCGTAACCTGAGTGGGTGCGCCGTTTTCAACAAAGGCACCCTGGTTGCTAAAGCCCTGGGCTAGTGCCTGCTCCATTTGTACCTTTAAATTGTTGCTGGCACCCACCACAACCGGCGCCTTGTTGTTCTGTTCAATCTGGATCACATAGTCGTTTTTGCGGCTGTCCTGGCTGTTTAACGCCAGGGTCTGGCCACGATAAACACCGCCTTTGGCATCCACGGTGGGAGCCACATCAACGGCAATGGGGTAGTAGCTGGCGCAGGCGGTCAGGCTCAGGGCCAGTATGGCGGTCATTAACCATTTAACAGGGTTCATAATAGCTTCCTTAAGAGGTTTTAATGGCTTTGAGAATAACGAATTTATGATTAGATGCCACCACCGTTTGATTACCGAACAGTCGCTTTAACTTGATATGGTAATCAAGATGGCGATTGGCCACCACCCACAACTCGCCGCCAGCGCTCAGCACGCGCTTGGCATCCACAAACATTTGCCACGCGATATGATCGGTGATGGCCTGTTGCTGATGAAAAGGCGGGTTGCACAGGATTAACTCGGCACTGTTAACGGCGACGTCATCAAGACAGTTATTGACCACAAAGTTCGCTCGGGCGGTGTCTGATGGTAAATTATGGCTGATCGTCTGTTTGGCGCTGGCAATGGCCATGTAAGACTCATCCATAAAGGTGACGGTGGCGTCCGGGTTTTGCGCCAGGGCCATCAGGCCCAGCACACCGTTGCCACAGCCGAGGTCCACTATGTGCCCGGAGCGGTTGCCTGGCAAGTGTTCCAGCATAAAGCGGGCACCTATGTCGAGGTTGGCACGGGAGAACACATTGGCATGATTGTAAATATTGAAATCTGTGCCTTCAAGCGGCCAGGCCAGAGGCGCGGGCAGGTCGCTTGCAGGTTTGTTTTCAGCACGTTTGCTAAACACCAGTCGTGCTTTTTTCCAAGCCAGACTGGTGCGAGTGTCGCCAATATAGCGTTCGAACAACTTGAGGGTTGAACCGTGAATATCCTTGGCTTTGGCGGCGGCAATAAACAGCGTGTCGGGGCCCATGATCTGGCTCAGATAGGCCAGCTGATATTCCAGCATGGCATTGGTTCTGGGTAGCTTCATCAGGACCAGGCCCGGTGTCTGTTCAGTCCAGGGCGTCAGGCTGGTCAGTGATTGACCGGTTAAGTCCAGCTGATTATCTTGCGCGTTGGCGGCCAGGGCCAGTTCGCTGATGCGAGAATCGTTGATGCTGATGGGCTGATGGTGATGCAGTGCCAGGGTGAGGGCACCAAAGGCATCGTTTAAAATCAGCAGCGGGGCGTCAGTGTCCCAAGTCTGATTGTCTAGCTCGTTGATCAGATATTCATCGGCCGCTTCCCATGCTTGCAGGCCATGTTGGGCTGAGCGAGGGTAACGGCGCAGCAGTAGTTCACCGCCTTGAGGCAGGGGGAAATGGTGATTCATGACGATTTACTCAAGAGAAAAAAGTATTTTAACAGTTAATAGAGGAAAAGCAGCATGCAGCTATGGTCTGATGCTCCGCAGTGGCTGGCGCTGAATCAGGGACGCCTGCTGTGGTGGCCTGATGCGTTTGCTGCCCAGGCCGATATCTGGCAAACACGGTTGGCTGCCGAAATCCCCTGGCAGCAGCACCGGCTGACCCTGTTTGGTCGTGAACATGATGAACCACGGCTCTCCTGCTGGATGGGGGAGCTGAGCTATCGCTATTCGGGAAAAACCAGGCTACCCGAGCCCTGGCATCCGCTGGTGCGCGATATTGCCCGCCGGGTCGAGGCCATCTGCGAACAGTCATTCAATGGCGTGTTACTTAATTTATATCGCCACGGCCAGGACAGCATGGGCTGGCACGCGGACAATGAAGCAGCGCTTGGCGTTAACCCCATGATTGCCTCGGTAAGCTTGGGGGCCAGCCGGCGTTTCGTATTGCGCCATGCAAGCGGCGAGCGCAAGGAAATACAGTTAAATCATGGCAGCCTGTTGGTGATGGCCGGCGAAATGCAGCATCATTGGCAGCATGCATTGCCGAAAATGGCGGCCAGCGAGGGATCGCGCATTAACCTGACTTTTCGTGCGCTGCTATAAAAATAACCGGTTGGCGATGAAATGCGCTCAAGGCTAGCTCGGTCTTCACTCATTGATATCTACCCAGGAGTAAATTATGTCGATACAGGCTCAAATCGAGCAGAAAGTGCAAGCGGCGCTGGCACCCACGCACCTGGAAGTGGTTAACGAAAGTTATATGCATCGCGTGCTACCCGGCTCCGAAACCCACTTTAAACTGGTGGTGGTCAGCGAGCAGTTTGAGGGCCAGCGACCGCTGGCACGACACAGAAAAATAAATGCCCTGCTGGCCGACGAGCTGGCCGGTGAGGTGCACGCCCTGGCATTGCACACCCTGACACCTGTCGAATGGCAAGCCCGTAACGGCGTGCTCGACAGTCCGGCCTGTCGCGGTCAGGGCGGCGTGACGGGGTAACCTGTTTTACTGTCGCATCAGTGTCGCACTGATGGTGCTCTGTGGTAGGTCATTAGTTCTCCATATGGGACTAAAGGCTGATAAGTAACCAAATATCATGGCCTTATTCTTGCTTGGTTGTTGTTTGTACAACATGTTTTTATGCAAAGAGGTGGTAAATGTTGGTAATTGCCATGGCAGCCACCGCGTTAAAAGTGCTAACATTATGCGCCTTTAATTTCGGGCTGGATGTTACCGGACTGTGGTCAGGCTGTTGTTGACATGATAGTGGACAGACCGGTAGCGACTCATCAGCATGTTGTCATGTCTGGCATGGCAAGTACCTGTCTTCCCCTAACAAGTAGTGCAAGTGAGTATGATTACAATTAAAAAAGGACTGGACCTCCCGATTAGCGGGGCCCCAGAGCAAGTAATCTACGATGGTCCTGCCATCAAGCGCGTTGCTACGCTGGGTGAGGAGTTTGTGGGCATGCGCCCTACCATGCACGTCAAGGTAGAGGATCGTGTCAAAAAAGGTCAGGTTATCTTCGTAGACAAGAAGAATCCTGGCGTTAAATTCACAGCTCCCGCCGCCGGTACCGTGGTTGAAATCAACCGTGGTGCCAAGCGCGTACTGCAATCAGTAGTAATTGCGGTTGATGACAGCGAAGATCAGATTACTTTTTCGAAATACGCTTCTGCTGAACTCTCTAAACTGGAACTTGATACCGTTCGCGAACAGCTGGTTGAATCCGGCCTGTGGACGGCGCTGCGCACACGCCCCTTCAGCAAGGTGCCGGCTATCGATTCCACGCCAAGCTCCATCTTTGTGACTGCCATGGACTCCAATCCGCTGAGCGCCAATGCCGAACTGATCATCAAGGAACATGCCCAGGCATTTACCGATGGTCTGCAGGTGTTAAGCCGGCTGACCGAAGGCCAGGTACACGTATGTAAGGGTGAAGGCAGCCTACCTCAGGCTCAGGCTGGCAATATAAAAGAACACGTCTTTACCGGCGTGCATCCAGCAGGCCTGCCCGGCACTCACATTCACTTCATCGACCCTATCGTGGCCGGCAAGGTGGTGTGGTACATCAACTACCAGGATGTGATTGCGTTCGGCAAGCTGTTCACCACGGGTGAGCTGTTTACCGACCGTGTCGTCGCCCTGGGTGGTCCCGTGGTGCAAAAGCCTCGTTTGCTGCGTACTCGTATTGGTGCATCGTTAGATACACTGACGGCCGGTGAGCTGCAAGACGGTGAAAGCCGCGTTATTTCCGGCTCTGTACTCTATGGTACTGCGGCAAGCGGCCCCCATGCTTATCTGGGTCGTTATCACCTGCAGGTGTCGGTACTGGCCGAAGGTCGTGAAAAAGAATTTCTGGGTTGGCTGGCGCCAGGTGCCAACAAGTTCTCGGTCACTCGTGCCTATCTCAGTCACCTGACCAAGGGTAAGTTGTTTGACCTGACTACCACCACTAATGGTTCAGCTCGGGCCATGGTACCCATTGGTAACTACGAGCGCATTATGCCGCTTGATATTCTGCCGACTCTGCTACTGCGTGACCTGCTGTCTAACGATACCGAAAGTGCCCAAACCATGGGCTGCATGGAGCTGGATGAAGAAGATCTGGCGTTGTGTACTTATGTGTGTCCGGGCAAGTACGATTATGGCAAGGCTCTACGTCGGTGTCTGACCACGATTGAGCTAGAGGGCTAAGTTATGAGCTTGAAACACACTCTGGAAAAGCTCGAGCACCATTTCGAGCCGGGCGGAAAATACGAAAAGTTTTACGCCTTGTATGAAGCCGTAGCAACCGTGCTCTATACCCCGGGCATGGTGACACGCAATGCCTCTCATGTGCGCGACAGTATCGATTTGAAGCGCATCATGATCATGGTATGGATGGCGACCTTTCCGGCCATGTTCTTCGGTATGTACAACTCTGGCGGGCAAACCATCAATGCCCTGATGAACATGTACAGCCCGGCAGATCTGGCTGCGGTTATCGATGGTAACTGGCGTTATGGCCTGGCACAGACGCTAGGGGCAACCCTGGGCGAAGGTGCGGGTTGGGGCAGCAAGATGCTGCTGGGCGCAACTTACTTCCTGCCTATCTACCTGACGGTATTCATCGTGGGCGGTTTCTGGGAAGTGCTGTTTGCTACCGTGCGCAAGCATGAAGTGAACGAAGGTTTCTTCGTGACTTCCGTACTGTTCGCACTGATAGTGCCGGCTACGCTGCCATTATGGCAGGCGGCGCTGGGTATCACCTTCGGTGTGGTCATGGCCAAGGAAATTTTTGGCGGTACCGGTAAAAACTTCCTGAACCCTGCTCTGGCCGGTCGTGCTTTCCTGTTCTTTGCTTACCCGGCCGAGATTTCAGGTGACACCGTATGGACCGCCGTTGACGGCTTCTCTGGTGCGACCGCTCTGGGCCAGTGGGCCTCAGGTGGTCAGGCTGCGTTAATGGATGCCAACTCAGGTTCTCTTATCAGCTGGATGGACGCCTTTATCGGTAACATTCAGGGCTCGATAGGTGAAGTATCTACTCTGGCGATTCTGATTGGCGGCCTGTTCATTATTTATATGGGCATCGCTTCCTGGCGTATCGTAGTGGGCGTGATGCTGGGCATGATTGCCACCGCAACGCTGTTCAACTTCATCGGTTCCGATACCAACGCCATGTTCAGCATGCCTTGGCATTGGCATCTGGTGCTGGGTGGTTTTGCCTTCGGCATGATGTTTATGGCAACCGACCCCGTGTCTGCCTCCTTTACCAATAAAGGTAAATGGTGGTATGGCGCACTGATCGGCGTCATGGTGGTCTTGATTCGTGTGGTCAACCCCGCCTTCCCCGAGGGCATGATGCTGGCTATCTTGTTCGCCAACCTGTTCGCTCCCTTGTTTGACCACTTTGTGGTTCAGGCTAACATCAAACGGAGACTGGCTCGTGGCTAAGAAAGAATCTGTCGGCAGAACATTTGCCGTAATCGGCGTGCTATGTCTGGTGTGTTCGGTCGTGGTATCTGGTGCAGCCGTGCTGCTCAAACCGACTCAACAACGCAACCAGGCACTGGACGTACAAACCAATATCGTTTCCGTCGCCGGCCTTGGCCGTGAAGACGTAGCCGAAACCTATGACCGCTTCATTGAAGCGCGCCTGCTGGACCTGACCACCGACGAGTTTACGGACAAGCCGGTACAGGGCTATAACCAGCGTGTTGCTGCCAAAGAACCGGACTCGAGCATCAAGCTGGACCCCAGCGAAGATCCATCGGGTATTCGTCGTCGCGCCAATCTGGTGCCGGTCTACATGGCCAAAGACGAAGCCGGTAACCTGGACAGCATCATTCTGCCCATTCATGGTCAGGGCCTGTGGTCCACCATGTATGCCTTCGTAGCGGTTGCGCCCGATGGTAATACCATCAAGGGCATTACCTACTACGAGCAGGGTGAAACTCCCGGATTGGGTGGTGAAGTGGAAAACCCTAACTGGCGCGCCCAGTTTGTGGGCAAGAAGCTGTTTGACGAAAATGGTAAGCCTGCCTTCAAAGTCGTGAAAGGCGGTGCACCTGCCGATGCGCCTTCGAGTGTCGATGGCCTGTCGGGTGCCACCTTAACTTCTAATGGTGTGCAACATACCTTTGAATTCTGGTTCGGCGAACAGGGTTTCGGTCCTTTCCTGGCCAAGGTTCGTAAAGGAGAGCTGAACAATGGCTGATAAAGCTGAAATGAAAAAGGTTCTGTTCGGTCCCATCATAGGTAACAACCCTATCGCCTTGCAGGTGCTGGGCATTTGTTCTGCCTTGGCGGTGACTTCGCAGATGCAGACTGCCTTCGTAATGTCGTTGGCCGTTATTGCGGTAACCGCATTTTCCAACCTGTTTATCTCGCTGGTACGGAATCAGATCCCCAACTCGGTGCGAATTATCGCGCAGATGGCCATTATTGCCTCGCTGGTAATCGTGGTGGATCAGATCCTGAAAGCCTACGCCTACGAGATCTCCAAGCAGCTGTCGGTATTCGTTGGTCTGATCATCACCAACTGTATCGTAATGGGCCGTGCCGAAGCTTACGCCATGAAGAGTCCGCCCATGATGTCATTCCTGGATGGTATTGGTAACGGCATGGGTTATGGCCTGATCTTGCTGATTGTGGCAACCATCCGTGAACTCTTCGGTTCCGGTACCTGGTTTGGTATCGAAATTCTGCCGTTGGTGAAAAATGGTGGGTGGTATCAGGCCAACGGTCTGCTGCTGTTGCCTCCAAGTGCCTTCTTTATTATCGGTGGCATTATCTGGGTGTTGCGTACCATGCGCCCAGAACAGGTAGAGGCGAAGGAGTAAGAGATGGAACATTATATAAGTTTGTTTGTTCGTGCCGTCTTTATCGAAAATCTGGCGCTGGCTTTCTTCCTGGGCATGTGTACCTTTCTGGCGGTGTCCAAGAAGGTCAAGACCTCGTTTGGTCTGGGTGTAGCTGTGGTGGTGGTACTGACTATTTCAGTACCGGTCAACAACCTGATCTACAACTTCATCCTCAAAGACGGTGCCATGGTGGAAGGGGTTGATCTGAGCTTTTTGAACTTCATTACCTTTATCGGGGTAATTGCGGCTCTGGTTCAGATCCTCGAGATGCTGCTGGACAAGTTTTTTCCTGCACTGTACAACGCGCTGGGTATTTTCCTGCCGTTGATTACCGTGAACTGCGCCATCTTTGGTGGTGTATCTTTCATGGTGCAGCGGGACTACAACTTTGGCGAGTCCATCGTATACGGCTTTGGCTCCGGTATTGGCTGGATGCTGGCAATTGTATTGCTGGCCGGTCTGCGTGAGAAAATGAAGTATTCAGACGTACCTAACGGTTTGCGTGGCTTGGGCATTACCTTTGTCTCTGCCGGCCTGATGGCACTTGGCTTCATGTCTTTCTCTGGCATATCCCTGTAACCCGGTGATAGAAAAGGAATAATCGATGGAAATCATTCTAGGCGTGGTCATGTTCACCGTGATCGTGCTGGTCCTGGTAGGCATTATCCTGTTTGCCAAGTCCAAGCTGGTCGCGGAAGGGGATGTGACTATCAGCATCAACGACGATCCCGAGAAGGCGATTACCACAGGTGCCAGCGGTAAGCTGCTGGGTGCCTTGGCTGCCAACGGTATCTTCGTCTCTTCTGCCTGTGGTGGCGGCGGTACCTGTGGTCAGTGCCGTGTGCGGATTCTGGAAGGGGGCGGTGAAATACTGCCTACCGAACTGGATCATATCTCCAAGGGCGAAGCGCGCCATGGCGAGCGTCTGTCTTGTCAGGTTAACGTCAAGCAGGACATGAAAATTGAACTGCCGGAAGAAGTGTTTGGCATCAAGAAGTGGGATTGCGAAGTTATCTCTAACGATAGCAAAGCGACCTTCATCAAAGAGCTGAAGCTGCAAATTCCTAACGGCGAAAGCGTACCTTTCCGTGCCGGTGGTTATATTCAGATTGAAGCGCCACCGCACCACGTACAGTACAAAGATTTTGATGTGCCCGAGGAATACCGCGAAGATTGGGACAAGTTCAAAATCTTCGAGTTGGAGTCAAAGGTAGACGAGGAAACCATCCGCGCCTACTCCATGGCCAACTATCCGGAAGAAGAAGGCATCATCATGCTTAACGTGCGGATTGCAACACCACCGCCACGTAACTGGAGCGCGCCTCCGGGCAAGATGTCTTCCTACATCTGGTCGCTGAAGCCGGGTGACAAGGCGACTATTTCCGGTCCTTTCGGTGAGTTTTTTGCCAAGGATACCGACGCGGAAATGGTGTTTGTCGGCGGTGGTGCCGGTATGGCGCCAATGCGTTCGCACATTTTTGACCAGCTCAAGCGGTTGAACTCCAAGCGCAAGATCAGCTTCTGGTACGGTGCTCGTTCACGTCGCGAAATGTTCTATGTAGAAGATTTCGACGGTCTGCAGGAGCAGTGCGATAACTTCCAGTGGCATGTGGCTTTGAGTGACGCAACGCCGGAAGATGAATGGACCGGCTATACCGGCTTTATCCATAACGTCTTGTACGAAAACTATCTGAAGGATCACGAAGCGCCTGAAGATTGTGAGTACTATATGTGTGGACCACCGGTGATGAACGCTGCGGTCATCAATATGCTCAAAGAGTTGGGCGTAGAAGAAGAAAACATTCTGCTGGATGACTTTGGTGGTTAACCCCTGATGAGTTCTTATATAACTAAATGGCTGGCCCCACTGGGGCTGGCCTTTTTATTGGTCGCGTGCAAACCGGCCGACACCAAGGCGCCCCTGGTTTCCCCGGAACAACATCTGACCGGTAATACCATGGGCACTTATTATTCCATTAAAATCACTGATATTGACGAGGCCAGGGCGCAAGCGCTGCAGCAGGAAATTGACCGTCGTCTGGAATTGGTGAACGACCAGATGTCGACTTATCGTCATGACTCCGAGCTGAGCCGCTTCAATCAGTTTGCCGAGGCCGGGCGGTTTGAGGTGTCTGCCGATACGGCCAAAGTGGTCACGGCTGCTCTGAAGCTGGGCCAATTGACCGAGGGCAAGCTGGATGTCACCGTGGGCCCACTGGTGAATCTATGGGGTTTTGGCCCGGATGCCAGACCGATTCGGATCCCGAGCGAGCAGCAGTTAAGCCAGGTGAAAGCGCGTACCGGACTGGAATTTTTGAGTGTGGAGTACGATGTTGCAGGCGCTTATCTGCACAAGCAGAATCCCGAGCTGTATGTCGACCTGTCGTCCATTGCCAAAGGGTTTGGTGTGGACATGGTGGCAGAATATCTGTCGTCACAGGGGCTGAGCGATTATCTGGTGGAAATTGGCGGTGAGCTGCGCCTGAGTGGTGTAAATGGTCATGGAAAGCCCTGGACGGTGGCAGTGGAAAAACCGGGTAATGGCACCGGCTCCGTACAGCAGGTGGTGGTAGCGGGCAACAACGCCGTGGCCACCTCGGGTGATTATCGCAATTACTACGAGCTGGACGGGCGACGCTTGTCCCATACCATAGATCCCACCACGGGCCAGCCCATCACGCACGCCCTGGCATCGGTGACAGTCATCCATCCCTCCTGTATGATTGCAGACGGATTAGCCACTGCGCTAACCGTGATGGGGCCGGAGCAAGCCCTTGCCTTTGCCGAGCAACACGAGCTGGCGGTGTATCTGCTGACCAAAACGGAAGATGGCTTTAGAGTAGATATGACCAGTGCCTTCAAGAAGTATTCAAGAGGTTGATATGCTGTATTTTCTGGTAACGTTTGCGGTCTTTGCCCTGGTTATTTTTGCGATGGCGATTGGCTATATCATTCAGCGCAAGACCATTGCCGGATCCTGTGGCGGTCTGGGCGGTGTGGGCATCGAAAAAGCCTGCGATTGCCCGGACCCTTGTGCCAGCCGCAAGAAGAAGCTCGCCAAGGAAGAAGCCCGTCGTCAGATGCTGGGTGAAAACCGCATAATTTAACACCCCAGGGATTGGTGATTAGGGATTGGTGATTAGGGGCGCTGTTTTCCATTCCCGAGTCCCTATTCCCTAATCCCCGCATTGCCGTTATGCGAAAAATCATTCATGTCGACATGGACTGCTTTTATGCCGCGGTGGAAATGCGCGCTCACCCCGAGTGGCGTGATATTCCCATGGCCATCGGCGGCAGTGCCAGCCGACGGGGCGTGATTGCCACCTGTAATTATCCCGCTCGTGCCTTTGGCATTCACTCGGCCATGTCCAGTCACCAAGCGCTACAGCGCTGCCCTCATTTATTGCTGATATCGGGCAACATGGCTGCCTACAAGGCGGTATCGCAGCAAATACGCGAGATTTTCCATCGTTATACCCACCTGGTTGAACCCCTTTCTCTGGATGAAGCCTACCTGGATGTGACCGACAGCCCCTGGTTTGCCGGCAGTGCCACCCGTATCGCCGAGCATATTCGCCGCACCATCAGCGACGAGCTGCAGCTGACCGCCTCTGCTGGTGTCGCGCCTAACAAGTTTCTTGCCAAAATTGCCTCCGATGAAAACAAACCTGATGGCCTGTTTGTGCTGCCGCCCTCGGCGGTTGCCGATTTTGTACGTGAATTGCCGCTGACCAAGCTGCCCGGCGTCGGCAGCAAGACGGCACAAAAGCTGTCCGCAATAGGCTTGACCCATTGCGGACAGTTGGCCGAGGTAGGGGAGGCCGAGCTGGTGCGTCGTTTTGGCAAGTTTGGCGGTGCCTTGTGGCTGCGCGCCCAAGGCATTGATGAGCGAGAAGTACAGCCCCATCGTATCCGAAAGTCCGTTGGCGTGGAAACCACGCTGATCACCGATATTCAGCGGGTCGAGCAAGGCATAGAGGTATTGTCGGGGTTATGGCCAGAGCTGATAAAAAGGCTCAATGGCAGAGCGATCAAGGGGTTGTGTATCAAGCTCAAGTTCGATGACTTTACCCAGACGACGCTTTCTCGCCGCTGCAGCCTACCTGATGCCAGCTTGGCCGAGCAACTGTGTGCCGAGGCGTGGCACCGCGCCAACGGGCGAAGCGTACGGCTGGTTGGGGTCAGCGTAGAGCTGGATCATTATTCAGAGGATAAAGCCGCTCAAAGCGAACAGCTGAGTTTTGGTTGGTGATCCGCTCATGCTTTAGCAGCGTGAATATTACAAGGTCGGCCTGTAAAAATGCGTGTGAAGTTAAAGCACAGGCCAGGTGTTGCGGTTTGTCTTGCGATCTACCCAGTGGGTTTGAGTCTTGTCTGCTGTTGCTTGTGATTCAAGCTGGCTTGTTTCATCACTGTTGGCGATGGCTTCCTTGCCCATAACTGCTGTTTTATCCGTAATCGGGTCGGCCGTAGCGGCACCTAAATAACCCGCGCTCAGTGCAAGAAACAGGGCAATTGAAGGGTTTTTCATGTTTGCTCCGTTATTCTTTTGCTGATGTTTAGGGTCTATTGACCTTTCGAGGTTAAGTTTTGTTCGAGTTAAACGCGTTTTTATCGCGGCGAGCGGGTTGTAGCCTAGTCATTCTAAGCAAAGCCCGCTCAACAAAGAGAAAAACGCGTTTAGCCGAACCCGAAGGGCAGCGCTTGTGGCGTCTTTCTACTGCGTTACCGCTTATTTATGGAGAGTCACTACACGGCATAAGCGCTGCCTTGTATAAAGACGCCACAAACTGCTGCAAAAATCATCTCGAAAGGTCAACAGACCCTGATTACCCTATCAGCTTATCTGGTAATATAAAACCCCTAAAATGTCAGGGTTAAACCCGCTGTTTCCAGGTTTTGTGCTGCTATTTCAGGTGATCCTCCTCCACAAACTGCCAGCCTTGATTGGCGGTGGGAGAAGCAGGCTGCATGGCAGGCGCTTCGCCAACGACGACGTTGTTATGAGAGCCCGTCTGGCCAACATTCACGTTTGAACCCGAGGATTCCAGGGCAGGATAGTCGCGTCCATCATCCGGGGTGGCCCTGACGGTGGCCGATGTTTCATGACGGCGATCATCCTGAATGCCGGGAGCCAGCTTGCGTGTTTCATCCAGCACTTCGCGACCAAAGTTGATAATGCCGCTGAAAATATTATCGGCCATGGCCGGAGCCGCCAACAGTGACAACAACAGGCAGGTATGGGCTGGTTTGAAAGAGAAGATTTTCATAACGGACACCTCGAGTAGGAATGGACAAAAGCATAAGCTAAAAAACGCCGTTTTAATACTCGATTTGCACGGCCCTGGTCGAGCGCTGACGTTGGAACTTCATCGTCCCCATTCCCCATTCCCCATTCCCCATTCCCCATTCCCCATTCCCCATTCCCCATTCCCCATTCCCGATTCCCCAGTCCCATTTCCTCATTACGCTTCCGGGATCTGGCGTAACACCCGCACCAATAATTGCCAGAAGCGAGATACGGCTTCAATGTGCACTCGTTCGTCCGGAGAGTGCGCGCCCTGAATGGTCGGGCCAAACGACACCATATCCCAATGGGGGTAGGTGGCTTTGAACAGCCCACACTCCAGACCTGCATGGATCACCTTGACTTGTGGCACCACGCCAAACAGCTCTTCGTGGGTATTCAATACCGCTCGCATTATGGCCGACTGGGGGTTGGGCTGCCAGCCGGGATAAGCCCCATCCAGCCGACACCGGGCTCCGGCCAGACGAAACACGGCGCTAGTGATGGCGGCGACGCGATCGCGGCCGATATTGCTTAGTGAGCGTACCAGGCACTGCACATGAATATGCTCAGGCCCTGTGCCAATAACCCCCAGGTTGGTCGAGCTTTGCACTACGCCTTCCATCTCGCGGCTCATGGCCATCACGCCATGGGGGCAGGCCAGCAGGGCGGCACTGAGTTTTTGCTGCAGGCTGGTGCTCATTACGCGGTCAGGAAGTTCGGCTGCGACCAGCTCGAGACTGATAAAATCATCGATACCATTGAATTCTTGCCGGTATTGTTGCTGACGCGCCGCCACCAGTTCGTTTAACAGGTTTGCCGACTCGTCAGGCAGAGTGAGCAGGGCGCTGGCTTCGCGGGCGATGGCGTTACGCAGGGTGCCGCCACTGACCTCGGACAGGCGAATAGCCGGGTGCTCGGCAATGTCATTCAACAGCTCGGCCAGCAGCTTGTTGGCGCTGGCCCGTCCCTGATGAATATTGATACCGGAGTGACCACCGCGCAAGCCCTTGATATTCAAACGCATGGCATGATGCTGCGCCGGCACCGACTCGGCTTGATAGGGCAGTTCAATGTTGACATCCACGCCACCGGCACATCCCATGTACACATCGCCATCCTGCTCGGAATCGGTATTCAGTAAAATACTGCCTCGCAATATACCGGGCTCCAGACCGAAGGCACCGGTCATGCCGCTTTCTTCATCTACGGTCAGTAAGACTTCCAGTGGACCGTGCGGCACCTTGTCATCTGCCAGCACAGCCAGGCAAGCGGCCAGCCCGATGCCGTTATCCGCGCCCAGGGTCGTACCACGGGCACGTACCCAGTCGCCATCTATATAAGGCTGTATTGGATCTGTGGTGAAGTCGTGATCGGTGTCGGCATTGGCCTGGGGCACCATGTCCATGTGCGCTTGCAGGATTACGCCCTGGCGTTTTTCCATGCCCGGGGTCGCGGCTTTACTGATTATGAGATTACCAATGGTGTCTTGCATGACGGCCAGCCCGCGCTCTTGTGCCCAGCCGGTTATCCACTGACGAACGGCAGCTTCATGGCCAGAAGGGTGCGGGATGCTGCATAAGGTGTCGAAAAACTGCCATAACAGGCGCGGAGAAAGCTGAGTAATGCTGGACATGAATACATACCTTCCAATAAAGCGACATAAAAGGGAGCCGCTAGCTTACCGCCGCCCCCTGTTCGTTCATAGTCCTGATATCAAGCTTTGAAGGTTTGCATTTCTTCCGTCAGACGATGCCCAAGGCTGGAGAGGGTTTCGCCTGCATGATCGGTTTCCTGGGTTTTAATGCGACTTTCTTCCGCCAGTTCACTGAGCCGATTCAAGCTTTCGCTGATTTCCGCCGTGGTTTGTCGTTGCTCTGCGGCAGCGGTGGCAATGTGGCTGTTCATATCATTGATCAGTGCCATGCTCTGGTTGATGGCCTGCAACGCTTCACCGGCTTGATTGGCCGTTTCCTGGGTGTCTTTTGCCCGTTGCATCAGGCTTTCCATATGCTTCACGGTGGCACCGGCTTCCTGTTGCAGGCGTTGAATGATGTCTTCTATTTCATCGGTAGAGCTTTGGGTGCGGGTGGCAAGGTTACGGACTTCATCGGCCACGACCGCGAAGCCTCGTCCTTGTTCACCGGCGCGAGCAGCTTCAATGGCGGCGTTCAATGCCAGCAAGTTGGTCTGCTCGGCAATGGCCCGGATCACCTCCAGCACGGTGCCGATCTCTTGCGAACGTGCAGCCAGGGAGCCCAGGCGCTGCTGGGTATCAACCAATTCATTCACCAGGCTGGAAGACTCTTCACGAGTACGCTCAACCATCTGTGCTCCCCGTTGAGCCGCGGTGGCAGAATCGTGGCTGGAGGTGGCCGCTTGCTCGGCGGCATTGGCCACTTCCTGACTTGATGCCATCATTTCGTTCATGGCGGCAGCCACCTGCTCGGTTTCACGGGACTGTTGTTCGGATACCCCGCGGTTGTGGCTCACTATGTCGGCCAGCCGGGCGGCGGCGGCGTTCACTTCCTGGCTGATGGGGGACAATTTGCGTACGGTTTGCGCCAGGCGAGAGCAAAATTCATTGAAGCTTTTACTCAGTTGCGTGACTTCATCCTTTCCGCCTTCATTCAGGCGCTGACGCAAGTCACCCTCGCCGTGGGAAATATTCTGCAGGGCGGTTACCGTGTCGCTCATGGGGTGCAGTATGCTGCGGATCAGGGCGAAGGCGACCAGCATGGCGATGGCACCCAGCCCCACCACCACCATCAGTATTTTACCGGCTATGCTGGTGAGTTGTGTCTGTACATCGTCCACATACAGCCCGGTGCCAATAATCCATCCCCAGGGAGCAAACCCTTGTACGTAGGAAATTTTATCTACCGGTTTGGCCAGACCCGGTTTGGGCCACATGTAATCTACGAATCCCTGGCCTGAGTTGCGTACTTGTTGCACCATTTCCACAAACAGCGCCTTGCCATTCGGATCGGTAAACTTGCTGATGTCCTCACCATTCAATTTGCTGTTCATGGGGTGAAGTATCATGCGCGGGTGGTCGTCATTTACCCAGAAATAGTCGTTGTTGCCATAGCGCAATGTGGCGATGGCGGCCAATGCCTGCTGCTGGGCCTGTGGTTCGGTAAGCTGACCTTGCTGCTGTTGCTGGTGAAAATAATTGACCAGGCTCACCGTCGACTCAACCTGGTGACGCACCTGGGTTCGCTTTTCCTCAATCATGCTGTTGTAGAACAGCCATAATGTTAACAGTGTGATAGTGATGATGCCGACAGACAGCAGTAACAGGTTTAGATACAGTCGTTTGGCGATAGAAAGTGAGCGAAGTAAAAACACATCCATATTCCTTTACTTTAACGAGAGATAGCATCCGTAGTGATATAGCTATCCCTATCCTAAAGAAAATTGCAATGCAAAATGAGGCGATATTTCAATAATGCGATGTTCATGTGGTGTGCGAGGCGAGTGTTGTGCCGCACTCCACTGCGGAGAGTGACGGTTAAGCCAATAAAAAAGCTGTAACTCTGGTCAAGAATGGGTGGTATCACTATAATACGGCCATTGTTTGCTCGCGGATTGACTAAGACGAGTCCATAGTGACTGTGTTTTAAGTATAAAAAAGCGGCAGCGGTGTCCATCTTGTCTCGAAGCCAACACCCAAAGGTTCTTTTATGTCCAATAAATTCGTCGTCACCTGGGACTCATTTCAGCGCGAAACGCGTAAACTGGCTGAGCGTCAGCTACCTGCCAGCCAGTGGAAAGGTATTATTGCCGTGAGCCGTGGCGGTTTGGTTCCCGCTGCTATTTTGGCGCGTGAGCTGGGAATTCGCCATGTGGATACTCTGTGTATCTCCAGCTACGATCACAACCAGCAACGTGCAGACTTGCAAGTGCTCAAGCAAGCCAATGGCGATGGCGAAGGCTTTTTGATCGTCGACGACCTGGTGGACACAGGTAACACTGCCCGTGTTATTCGTGAGATGTACCCTAAAGCCAAGTTTATTACCGTGTTCGCCAAACCAAAGGGCGAACCGCTGGTCGATGATTTTGAAGTCCGAGTTGGCCAGGATACCTGGATAGAACAGCCCTGGGATATGGGCGTGGTATTTGCCACCCCCTTATGTGACCAGGAAAAAGCATAACACCAGGCTAAAAAGGCTCCTCAGGAGCCTTTTTCATATCTGAAAATGACCAGCCCTTTCCTGCCTTGACGATGCGGGTGCAAGTCGCCGCGGTATCATTTATTCGCCTTGTAATCCCTCTGGCTTCACACCTCGGCCAAATATCGGCGTTTTTTCTAGCAACCACCCCGAGCGGCCTTTACCCCCGCACGAAAAAGCGTTACATATAGGCAAGTTAACAGGGAGGTTGCATGTCCATAGATAAGGTTGCTCATCGTAAATTAGTACGTAAGTTTACCGCCATAGGTCCGTACCTTCGGGAACTTAAGTCGAATGAATCCGAATATTTTTTTGATTGCCTGTCGGTGTGTGTCAGTGCCAAAGCCGAGCCCCAGGCTCGCGAGTTTTGGGGCTGGTGGTTAACGCTAAGCACGGAAGACGGCGAGAATTTCGAATTTTATTACCAGCTTGGCTTTTTTGATGCCAGCGGCGAATGGCAAGAACGAGCACTGCCCAAGAAGCACCAGACAGAAGTAGCGCGCACCCTGCGTGACTTTTACGATAAACTGGAAGGCTGTCTGGACGGTTTATCACTCAATGCGCGTCCATCACCTGCACTCGGAAAAGATCATCTGTTAAGCTTGGCCTAGGTTCATTATTGCTTGTGGTGATCATCTGAATGCTTGGTTCACTGGCCTGAATGCGCCTCATTTTATTATCTTGCCGGCTTTGCCGGCATTGCTGTTAGTAAGGAGCCGCAAGGCGTTCCATGAAAGGCAAAACCATAGTTGTAAAACTGGGTACCAGTGTACTCACCGGCGGCACCCGTTATCTGGATCGCGCGCACATGGTAGAACTGGTGCGTCAATGTGCCAGCCTGCACCGGGCTGGCCATCATATTATTGTGGTTACGTCGGCGGCTATCGCCGCCGGGCGTGAACACCTGGGCTTTCCGACCCTGGCCAACACCATGGCCAACAAGCAGATGCTGGCCGCCGTGGGCCAGACCCAGCTGATTCAAACCTGGCAGTCACTGTTTAATCTGTATGGGCTGCATGTGGGGCAAATACTGCTGACTCGCGCCGATCTGGAAGACCGCGAACGCTATCTTAATGCCCGCGATACGCTGCGTGCCCTGCTGGATCACCGCATTATTCCGGTGATCAACGAAAACGATGCGGTGGCCACTAACGAGATCAAGGTCGGTGACAACGATAATCTGTCGGCTCGGGCGGCGATTCTGGCCGAGGCCGAGTTGTTGATCCTGCTCACCGATCAAAAGGGGCTGTTTACCGCCGATCCGCGCAACGACCCCAAGGCGCAACTGATTGAAGAAGTGCAAACCATAGACGATACCCTGCGCAAGCTGGCCGGTGGCAGCATTGGTGGCTTGGGTACCGGCGGCATGGCCACCAAGCTACAGGCGGCAGACGTGGCCCGCCGGGCCGGAATCGATGTGGTGATTGCTACCGGTCAGGTACCGGAAGTGATCGGGCGCCTGGCTGAAGGCGAGCGCATCGGCACGCGTTTTCCGGCACTGGCGACCCCGCTGGAAAGCCGCAAACGCTGGATTCTGGCCGGGCCCCCGCCCCATGGCGAAATTCATATTGATGCCGGTGCCGTCAAGGCGGTGCGTGAAAAAGGCTCCAGCCTGCTGCCCAAGGGCATAGTACGTATTGAAGGGCGTTTTCGCCGTGGCGAAGCGGTGCGCATCGTCAACCCGGAAGGGCGCGAACTGGCTCGAGGCATTTGCCGTTACGATGCCCTCGACCTGAATCTTATCAAAGGACAGCACTCAGAGCAGATTGAATCATTGTTGGGGCATGGCTACGGCAATGTGGCCATTCACCGAGACGATTTGGTGCTTTTGTAGGAGATAGTATGAATCTGGAACAGATGGGACAGGCGGCACGGGATGCCGCTTATGTCCTGGCCGACAGCTCTACCCAGGTAAAAAACCAGGCGCTGCTGGTGATGGCCGATGCACTGGAAGCCGCGGCAGAACGTATTTTGGCTGCCAACCAGCAAGATCTGAATGCGGCCCGCGAGAGTGGCATCAGCGATGCCATGCTGGATCGACTGATGTTGAACCCGGAGCGACTGGCGGCCATTGCCAGCGACGTACGCAATGTGGTGTCTCTGCCCGACCCTGTGGGGAGCGAGCTGGACAGTCGGATGCTGGAAAACGGCATGCGTTTGTCGCGCCGCCGGGTGCCGCTGGGCGTCATCGGGGTGATTTATGAAGCACGCCCCAACGTGACCATCGACATTGCCGCCCTGTGTCTGAAAACCGGCAATGCCAGTATTCTGCGCGGCGGGCGAGAAACCTTTCATACCAATCAAGAGCTGGTGAAAGTGATCCAGCAGGCGCTGACCGCCAGCCAGTTGCCCGAAAGTGCGGTGCAATACATCAGCGAGCCCGGTCGCGAGTGGGTAAGCGGATTATTGAAGCTGGATCAGTATGTGGACATGATCATCCCGCGCGGTGGCGCCAACCTGCACAAATTGTGCAAAGAGCAGGCCACCATACCGGTGATTATTGGCGGTTACGGCATCGGTCATATTTTTGTCGATGACAGTGCCGATGTGCTGCGCGCCATCGAGGTGATTGATAATGCCAAGACCCAGCGCCCCAGCGTGTGCAACACCATAGACACGCTGCTGGTACATGACGCCATTGCGGCCAGTATCTTGCCGTTATTGAGTGAACGGATGGCCAGCAAGAAGGTGGAACTGGTTGCGGATGCTGACGCACTGGCATTGTTAAGCTCGGGCCCTGCCAAGGTGCGGGCGGCGGTAGAAGGCGACTTTGATACCGAATGGCTGGGCCTGACCCTGGGCGTAAAACTGGTGCCTGATGTGAATGCGGCGCTGGCACATTTGCGTCGCCACAACGCCAGCCATTCCGATGCTATTCTTACCAACAGCATGGCGAGTGCCGAGCGTTTCATCAATGGTGCTCCTTCGGCGGCGGTTTATGTGAATGCTTCTACCCGCTTTACCGACGGTGCCCAGTTTGGCCTGGGAGCCGAAGTGGCAGTCTCTACCCAGAAGCTGCATGCGCGCGGCCCCATGGGGCTGGAAGAACTGACCAGCTACAAATGGATTGGTCAGGCGGATTATCTGATCCGTTCGTAGCGGTCAATGATATACGGTTATGTAGAGACATAGGCGGCCTTGGCCGCCTATGTCCGGTGAAGAGAGGACTTTATGCCATCCAAGCTGTTGGACGCCTTGCTGCTGGCCATGCCATTGCCGCCTGTTCTTGAAACCTGGCGCCAGCATCTCAAAAGCCAGCTGCCTTATTCGGTACAAGGCGCGCAAACTTTGTTTATTGGCGACCCCACGCTGGTGATAGTGGCCTTTCAGCACGACAAGGTTGATGTGTTACTGCCGGCTATTCAGTGGCGTCATCACGATATTCATACCGCCAAACCGACCTCTCAGGGGGTTGTGGAAGCACGTAATGGCACCTTGGAAGAGTTGCTGACATTGGTAGAAGACACCATAGCACTGCGTTTGAAGTCGTTTCATGAGTGTAGTTATTGTGGCAAGCGCAGCGCTCCCGAGCTGCTGGGGTCGCTACAGGGCGAGCCGGTTTGTCGTAATTGCATCAAGGGTCGCCGCGTACTGTTTTAAGCCGGTGCAGAGCGAAAAAGAAAGGCCGCACTCTCAAGAGTGCGGCCTTTTTTATGGTCGGCCTTGCCAGCAAACGAAAGTTGCGGGCATGACGGTTAACGCCGGTGGCGTCGTTTAAAACGCGAGCTTGGTGGTTACCCCAAACATGCGCGGTGCGCCCAGCTGTACGTATTGCTCTGTGATGTAGCCCTTGCGAGGATCGTTGGGGAACTGAAAGCCACGCACCGCGTACTCTTCATCGGTGAGGTTTTTGCCCCACAGGGTGACGCTCCAGTTATCCTGCTGGTAGCCCAGACGGGCGCTCAACAAGGCATAGGCATCGGATCGCGCATTGTGATCGTCGGAGAAGTAAAACTGGTCTTTGCCTTCCACGTCCAGGCCAGAAAACCAGCCGCGTCCGTGGTCCAGGCTTACACCCAGAGCGAATTGATATTCGGGAGCGTGTGCTGCATCGCGACCATCAAAGTTGGCGCCGGACTCTTCCAGTTGGGTGTTCAGCAACCCCAGGCTACCGTGCAACCGCACGGCGTCGGTGGCCTGCCACTGAGCCTGGGCTTCCAGACCATAGCTGTATGCCTGCTCGGCGTTGGCAGTATAGTCAGTATAAGTACTGGAGTTGTCGGGACGTATCACGGTGCGCGAGGCGTTGATTTGTGCGTCGTCCCGCTGTTGAAAGAATATCGCGACCTGTGTCTGCAGGCTGTCATTCAGCAGGTTGTGCTTGGTGCCCAGTTCGTAGTTCCACAGGGTTTCGGCGGCAAAATCACGCAGTGCGTTGGGCAGGTCGCCATTGGAGTTATAGCCGCCGACCTTGTAGCCTCGAGCGATCAGTGCATACAGCATCTGGCTGTCACTGGTCTGATATTCCAGCGCTAGCCGGCCTCCCCACAACAGATCCGTGGGCTTGCTGCGGTTACCGTCGCTATCGCTATAAAAGGTGCGGTCTTGCTCCAGTCGCACGCCATTTATCCAGGTCAGTTTGTCGGTCAGTGCTGTTTCCAGCTCGCCATAGCCGGCAAATCGGTTAGCCTCATATTCACTGGTAAAATTGCTGGACAGATAGGTGTACTCACGATTCAGATCCGAGCTGCGATGAAAGTAATAGAGGCCGCCGGTCCACTCGGTAGTGTCGTTGAACAGCATGGATTCTTCGGTAGAGATGAAGCGTACATCGGCGGTGGCTCCACGTTCTTCACGGTAGTAATTGTCGGTGGCGCTGTAGGTGTCCGGATGCAAACCGGGGTAAGTCCAGTCCACATCAAAGCCGTATTCCAGTTCACTCTTGTTCACGCTGAGCGCGGTTTCCAGAATGAAGGCGCTGATGCCATACCAGCTGCTTTTTCCCGACAGTGCCAGGGTTTCCTGGCGATCGTGACCCGGATTATCCGACAGGGTATGGCGGCTGTTGTCGAGGGAAAAGGCATCGTAACCGTTGTCGATATTGGCGTAGAAGGCGGTCAGATCCAGGTCCAGATCGTCGCTGGCGGCAATGCGGAACTTGGTACGCAGCAGGGTCTCGTCAATGTTGTTGGTGTCGTCGCGATTCAGATAATCGTTGTTGATAAAGCCGTCACTGGTATTACGCTGCGCTGCAACTCGATATGAGACTTTATCGCTTATAGGACCACCCATGGCGGCGGCCAGATTATGGGTGTTGTACTCGGCCACCGTAACTTCCACATTGCCTTCCAGAGTATCCGTAGGCTCGTTGGCGCGAATATTAATGAGGCCAGCCAGGGCGTTGGAGCCATACAGGCTGCTCTGCGGGCCACGTAATACTTCTACTTGATTGGCATCCAGCAGGGTGGCGCCCATGGTCATAGCGCTCATGTCTATGCCGTCTACCAGTACGCCTACCGAGGGATTAACCACGCCGATGAACTGGCTGCGTTCGCCCACACCGCGAATTTGATAATACTTGCCGCGAGAGGCGCCGGCACTTAGGTTGACGTTGGGCGTTTGGGCAAGCACATCTTCCAGATGGTTGTTGCCGGGCTTGTTTAGCTCGGCTTCATCCAGCACGCTGACGCTGCTGGCGGTGTCTTGCAGGCTGTCTTCGCGAAAGCTGGAGGTCACCAGGGTGGGGGCCAGGGTGTAAACGCCGTCCTGGTTGTCGGCAGCCTGTGCTGGCAGCGCAGTCATCAGGCTCAAGGCAATGGCTGATAAGGAAAAAGGGATCAATTTAGGCACTTCAAGTCTCCGTATACGTACGAAAACCCGGTAACAACAAGAGCAGGGCAGGGCGTTGCGGCTTCCTATTCCTACGCCGGTATTAGCCGGATCAGGTTCAAAGGGTTCGCATAATGCGCATCTCAGGCAGTCGTGACTGCCACCCCTTAGGATATGACTTTTGGTTATAAGTCGGCGTGCATTATACCTATTCAGGAATAGATATCGACAACTATACGGCAAAACTTGCAGAGCGAAAGATTCAAAAAAGCCGCGTATTCAAGATGCAGCTTTGATGACTTATTTTTCTTTATCTTCTTTCTTGCGGCACCGGCCCCGTGGTTCATCACCTTCATGAAGCACGATATCGGAATGCAGAAACTGTGCAGCTTCGGCTGAATCTGTCACTTTGGCAGCACTGCGCTCCAGCATGGCGGCTTCAAATCCTGATAATACACTTTCCCTAATGCCCACCGTTCGCCATTGCGATAGTGGCCTGCAGCCTTGAAATATCCCTCGCGCCAGTGCCAGCGCATCCAGCAGCGCTTGATTGGCTCCCTGGCCTTTGAACGGGCTCATGGGGTGAGCCGCATCGCCAATCAGCGTCACGGCACCTGCCTGCTCCAGCAATGCCGGTTGCAGTAATTCACGGTCATACACGGGATAGCCAGACACCTGATCCTCCAGGGTGGCTGCCAGAATCTGCGGTATGGGCGAGTGCCACTGGGTTCGTCTGCAGGCTTCGGCCTTGAGGGCGTGCGCGCCTTGGGCACTCAAGGCTCTGGCGTCAGCTTCGGGCATGGGGAAGCTCAATTGCCACATCACAGAGTCTGCGTCATAAGGCATGATGTAAATACGCTCGTTGCCATTGGCAGTCTGAAATACCGTGGCCGAGTCCAGCAAGGTGCTATCAACCCCCTTGAGGGCACTCAAGGGGCAAATACCCAATATCACCACGCACCCCAGATAATGCAGCGGGGTTGTATCTTCACCGATCAACAATCTGCGCACGGCACTGCGAATACCATCCGCGCCTACCACCAGGTCTGCCCTGGCGTGCTTGAGCTCGCCGTTTACTAGAAAGCGCAGTTCAACACCGTCGTTTTCACTCACGCCCTCTTTAAAGTCGAGCAACTGGTGGCCCCATTGCACTGCATCATGGCCACCCAGTTGTTCAAGCAGTGCCAGGCGTAAGGACTGACGGGCGATATGCACATTGGTGCGCTTGGGCGCTGTTTTTGCATCCGGATGCAGCCCCTTTCTTACTCCCCATTCGCCGATCACTTTGCCATCGGTAGTATGAACGACATGGGTGGTGGATATGACCCCGGCTGCCAACGAGAAAATCCCCAGGCCCTCTATCGCTTTGCTCGCCTGTTGCAAGGTGAGCCCGTAACCCTGAGAGCGGGTGTTAAAGCCGCTGTCTCGTTCATAAAGGGTGAAGGGAATGCCGCGATGCAGGCAGGCCACCGCCAGTGCCACGCCGCCGATGCCGCCACCAATAATCGCCACCTGTGGGTAGCTTGTGGTATCGGCAACGGGAGGATGCTCCGCGGTGATCAGTCCGGACCCGCTACAGTTCAGGCATAAAGACAGATGACCCTTGGGGCGAACCGGTGCCGAGCCCTGGCCGCCGCTTTTTTCAAATTGAGCCACGGCCGCCTGATAGCCGAGGCGCACTTTTTTGCGTATCTTCTGGCTGTTTTTGCCTCGACCCTGACATTTTGGGCAAGTCGTCCAACTCGCCCCTTTTTGATGTAACCCGATGTTGACTGCCCCTATGAAGTAAAGCATCGCCGATAGCAGGGATGCCAAGCCAGATAATAAAGCAGTGTCGGAGGTTTTCGTTACTGTTAAATCAGCGAAGGTGAAAAATGCAGGTTTTCTGCTGACGATGCAGAAGAACATCGTGGCTTTTGTAGCAGCTTGCTTTAGCTGGCTGAACCAGCTTTGCTGGTTTGTTTCTCTCGGATTCTTTGATAAGTACCGCGGATCAGAGGCAGCTGGGTAGTCTCCTCTTCACGAAAAGTACAAAAAGGCAGCGCCGAACTGTGTTGAGGCAATACTAGCAGGCGACTCGGTTGTTAACAGGAGGGTAAAGGGTGTCTGCTCTGTCGACCATCATATGGCAGGGATGCCATATGCTGAGCGTTACAGGGAGGTACTTGAGCGAGTCGACAGAATAGTGCCCTTTACCCGATTTTTGCAGAGTAGCAACATGGCTCTGTTATTCAGTCTGTTTGATTTTAGCCGTAGGTGTCGAGTCATAAAAAAGGCCGCGCTCTTTATGAGTGCGGCCTTTTTGCTTTAGCTTTTAACCGGTGAGTTTAGTCGATCAAACGAGCCAGCCATAACCTTGCGTACATGCCGGGCAGGGTGGTGATGCCGGCGGTGGCGAAACGCAGCTTGCCGTTATGCGCCACCATCAGCGTGGGCGTTACGCTGATGCCCAGGGTTTTCCCCAGTCGGTGATCCTCGTCGTTGACCACGCTGAAATCGTAGCCTTTGTCGCGCACATAACCGGCGACCTTGGCATCGTGTCCCGAGGCCAGCGCTATGCTGACTACCGGCGTACCCACCAACTCCACCATGGGCGAGACGATGCGGCATACGCCGCACCAGGTGGCCCACACGTATACCAAAACCGGTTCATCCTGGCTGAGCGCCTCCAGATCCATGACCTCTCCATTCAAGGTAGTCAGGGTGCCCAGTGCGGCGATGTCGGTGGGCAAATCCTTGCTGCGCCACAAGTCCACCGCCGTGACCACCACCATGATCATCAGCAGGTAAAGTAACCCCTTACCTGCTTTTTTACCTGCGCGGTTATTGTTACTGGTTGCCATTACTTAGCCTCATCCAGTGCACTGATCACCTTGTTGGTGGTGAGCAGGACTTCCAGCGCCTTGCCCTGCGGCAAGCCCGGACCAAATACCTGATTAAAGGGAATGCCGGCTCTTTGGTTGGCATGCAGGTAATCGGTAATGGCAGCATCGGGGCGGGTCCAATCGCCACGCATCAGCACCATGTCATCTGCCTGCAACGCCGAATACACGGGGTCACGCAGCGTCACGCCTATCTTGTTGGCCTGACAGGTAATACACCAGTCTGCGGTTATATCGACAAACACGCGCTTGCCGGCGGCCACCTCAGTCGCGATGCGATCCGCATCCAAAGGCTGCCAATTCAGCTCGTCTTTCACCGGGCTGACCCAATGCGATTGTGTGAGCAGTGCTACTACACCGGCACTGGCACCCAACAGCAGCATGCCCGCCAGACCAAAGATAAAGCCACGGCCGCCGTACTGACGCAGTAAAGACCACAGCGGCAGAATAATCAGCAGTGCAGCCAGTGCCAGTGTGATGCCCGAGCCCAGGGTATAACTGAGTAACGACAACAGCCACAGGCTGGTGGCCAGCAGCATCAAACCAAACAGCCATTTCACCTTTACCATCCAGGTACCTGGCTTGGGCAAGGCACGGATCACGCCCGGAAATAACGCCAGCAGCAACCAGGGCATGGCCATGCCCAGTCCCAAACCGGTAAAGATGGCAATCAGCACCAGGGGCGAAGAGGCCAGGGCAACGGCGACCGCGGTGCCCAGAAAAGGCGCGCTGCAGGGGGTGGCGAGCAAGGTGGCAAACATGCCTTGCAGCACATGGCCACCATGACCATTGCCGGGGCGCGTGGCCAGCCAGGTGTTAAGGCGGGCAGGTAGGCGCAGTTCAAACAAGCCAAACAGATTGAGCGAGAACAGCGCGGTGACCAGCAACATAAAGCCGATAAAGGCCGGTTGTTGAAATTGAATGCCCCAGCCCAATTGCGCGCCCGACCAGGTGAGCACCAGCATAAAGGCGGCCAACAGCCAGAATGACAACATGATGCCAAATGCCGACCACAGCAGAGGAGCGCGAACGCTGCGGGGCAGGCCCGACTCCGGGTTAAGCTGGCCCAGCACCAGGCTGTTCAGCTTAAGGCCCAGCACCGGCAGCACACAGGGCATGATATTCAGTATTAAACCGCCCAGCACGGCATACAGCAATACCCAGCCCAACGAGGGCATGGCCTCGGCCAGGGGCGCCAGAGCACCTGAATGGATGCTGGAGCTCAGCTCTTCGGCCAGACCGTCATCAATGGCGGTGATCACCACCGCTCGTTGGTCCAGGTTAAGGTCGTCATCCCAGCTGCTTACCTGAAAGCGAACGTGCAGCTGCTCCTTGTCAATCGACAGCTTGGGTTGACTGAAAATAGCCTCGTCGAGCTCATCCACATAAATCGCCGGCTGCTGCCAACCGCGGTCGTTACTCAGGGTGATCCCAAGCTGCTTGTTGGTCGCATCCCACACCAGTGACTCGGCACTGACCAGGCTGGCCGCTCTGGGCACCCGAGACACGGCCTGTTGATAGTCATGATTCAGGCTTTCGTTTAGCGCCAAATCGGCATCGAGCGGCAACTGCAGTTGATAATCGGTGAGCACGCAGATGGTGGTACAGCTGGGCAGCGTCAGGGTGGCGTTGAAGGTGACGGGCTGGCCGGGCTTGGCGGGGGTGAGCTGCAGCGGAAAGTCCACTGCATGCTTGTAGCCCTGGGTTTCTACGCCCAATAAGGTAAAGCGCTCCGGCACCGGCCATTGCCAGTTCACGTTCTGGATATTGTCTGATGATTGCCAGTCGAGGCGCGGCGCAATACCGCCTTCACCGGGGGAGCGCCAGTAGGTTTTCCACTCATCACTGAGCCGTACTTGCAGCAGGGCGGGATAGTGGTTATTGGCCGCATCATAGGGCCCGGTTTGTACCAGGCGCACCTTGACCGGGGGATGCTCCGGCGCTTGCTGCCAACCCGTCTGTTGCACACCTGGGTCTGTGGCGGCAAGTAGCGCCTGGGGCGCACATAACAGCACCATGAATAGGGTAAAAAGTCTGATCACAAATAAAGTCTCCGATAAATAAACGCAAGTAACAGTTAATACAGGCGTTAATCTCATTCTCGGAACACGCACAACACCAGGTGTCGTCGTCGACCGGCGAACGAGAGGGGAGGAGGAACCCGATGGCTATAACGGACCTGCTGCGGCGATAGCAGCCACAGGATCAACAACACTAAAATGGCGATCAGCATGGGTTCGAGCATGCTCCACACCTTGCTTAATAGTTGCTCCGACAGACTGCAGCGCTCGTTATCGTCTGTTTTGTTCGAGTCTGATATGGGTGACGACTGGGTGCCAGCGTCAGAGACAGCCTGGATGGCATGACTGTCATGAGCCGAATAAGGGCAGCTGGTCGCCATGCCCATGCGCTGGCCCAGACACAGGCTGATTACCACGGCGACAAGCATCAGCGCCAACCAGGCGGGCTGGCGCGGTATTAAGCGACTGCTTAACCGACGGCCAGCCACAGGGCCACTCCCAACATCAGGCTGCCGGCGATGCGATTCATGAGTTTCACCTTGCCCTTTTGCTGCAGTACCCGGCTCAGGGTACGTCCCCCGCTGGCATATAGCAGCATGCAGGTGAACTCGAGGGACAGAATAATGGAGATCAATATCAGCAGCTGACCGGCAAGCGGCGCCTGGTTATCGATAAAAGGTGGCAACAGGGCGATAAAAAATGCCCAGCCCTTGGGGTTGGCAATGGCGGTAATAAAGCCCTGACTGATCAGGGTGCGCGCCGGAATATGACGGGGGCCGGCATCTACCGGGCTTAAGGCGAGCTTGCCTCGGGAGCGCCACATTTGAATACCCAGCCATGCCAGGTACAGACCACCGCCGTATTTGAGTAGCTGAAACAGGGTGGGATATTGCAACATGATGGCGGCCACGCCGACCACGGCCAGACAGGCCACCAGACCCACGCCGACCAGTTCGCCCAGCATCATCCACAAGGTGCGCCGCACGCCCACCGTCATACCCAGCGACAAGGCCAGTGTCATGCACATGCCGGGTGTCACCGAGACAAAGAAAAAGGTGGGAATAAACACCATCAAGACTGCAGAGTTAATAGCACACCTACCTGTTGTTAGGGCTGAGGTTACGTATGTTGACTGCCATTGTAGGTCAAATGCCGGAGGATAGGCTACGGCTATTTATGGCGCCCTTTAAACGGCGCCAAAAATAAAGAAGATACCTAAGCCGTCATGCCGATACTGAATCAAGATCAGCGTGACGATTCTGGATCAGTCCTGGGTCAATCGCTGAATTTAGGGCTGAGAATAAAGCGGCCGGGGGCTATGGTCAGGCCAACCGGGGTTTTGCTCAGCCAGGAATAGCGGCTGCCCTCGAGGCGATAGATAGGCTGGTTTTCAAGAATGGAGCGCACTATCTGCATCATGCCGGTGGATGCCATTGTCATGTCGCCCTTGTAACCAAAGGCATCAACCTTGCTTTGCAACAAATTCAAGTCTCGCAGGAAGATGGCGTTTTGTTTGCGGTCATACACAGGGCGACCTTCTATGACCAGGTCCAGCTGGGCGGGAAACCGTGCGATAAGGGCGTTAATGGCGGTTTCTCCCTGCAGATTCAGGCGCACTATGTCGCGATTCTCGGGGCCAATCTGCAAGTCCAGTTTGTCGATTTGGGTTTCCACCAGCCCCTGGGTGAGGCGCGGCGCTTCTTGTTCCAGCAAGGTATAGAGGGATTTTTCAAGTTCACTTTCAGAAATACTGTATTGGCTGATGCTGGCACAGGCGGTTAGCAACAAAGTGGTCAGGCTCAGGGTGATGGATTTCAACATGCGGGGCTTAAACATAAATACCTCTAAATGAGAGCGAACAGCGGTCAGCCGAAAGCTAAAGAAAGACGGTGCTTGTCTCTCGGCTTCCAGCTTATGACGCATAGCCGGATTAACGCAGTAACTGGTCCAGCTGGTTGGCAAAGGTCTGGCGATCGGCGGGGCTCAGTGTCGGCGGCCCGCCGGTGTGTACGCCGCTGGCACGCATGGTGTCCATAAAATCACGCATGGTCAGCTTGGCTTTAATGGTGCCGGTATCAAACTTTTCGCCGCGTGGGCTTATCACCACGGCCCCTTTTTCCAGTGCTTCGGCGGCCAGGGGAATATCGGCGGTCACCAGTATTTCACCGGGCTGGATGCGAGCCACAATTTCATCGTCGGCCACATCAAAGCCCTTGGGTACCTGTAACTGCTTGATCAGGGTAGAGCCTGGCAGGGGCAGCGAATGGTTGGCCACCATGGTCAGTGGCGTTTGAGTACGCTCGGCGGCCCGAAACAGAATATCGCGGATCACCTTGGGACAAGCGTCGGCGTCTACCCAAATGTGCATCAGTTATGCCGTCCCAGCTTTTGCTTGCGGGTAAACGCATCTTGCAGCTCACGGGGCTCAACCAAGACGCCGGTGGCATCCGTGGTCGGGAACACGGCGACCAGTAATTCATCGTCTTCCATGCCCGGTACCCAACGCGCCTGCCATACCTTCAGGGTAATGGCTTCTGGCTTGCACTGGCTCCAGTCGTCGACCGCCCATTCTTTGGCATAATCGGCGTGCGGCCATACCGGAATGCAGTCTTCTTCATCGTCCGAGGTCAGCATCATGCAGCCGTGCTCATCGGTTAAAATCCATATTTCATCGTGCTCGCATACCTTGTTAACGAAGTGATTGAAACGTTCGTCATCACGCAGGGTTTGTGCGGCTGTTTTGTCGGCATCGGTCAGAATGTAGCTCATGATTTATCTCATACAGGGAATCTGTTTGCATATTCCCATTGCATGGCCGGTGTTGTCCAGTCGCGGCGCGGATCCCGCAAAACCGATGCAGGTGTTACAGATGAGAATATGAGCATGGCTGCTCTATATTTCGACGAACACCGTGCTTTTGCAGAAATTTTACGGTATTACGGCAAACAATTGCCCGATAGCGCCAATTGAGCGTTTACAGTCGGCCCTTGCTCGGGATAGATTAAAAACCAGTCTTTTCGATATAAAGTGGGCCAGGGGCTCAAACATTGTAAGCAGGGTTGCTCATGTATTTTCAAACCGACGATATCCGTATTAATCAAATCAAAGAACTGTTGCCGCCCATTGCGGTTCTGGAAAAGTATCCAGCTACCGCCACGGCCTCGGCCACTGTCTTTGAGTCGCGCCAGGCTATTCATCGTATTTTAGTTGGCGAGGATGATCGTCTGCTGGTGGTTATTGGACCTTGTTCTATTCACAATACCGAGGCCGCCATCGAGTATGGCAAAAAGCTTAAAGTGCTTCGCGATCAGTATGTCGATCGCCTGGAAGTGGTGATGCGCGTCTATTTTGAAAAGCCGCGTACGACTGTGGGCTGGAAGGGGCTGATCAACGACCCTTATCTGGATAACAGCTTTCAGATCAACGACGGTTTACGCATGGGCCGCAAGTTGTTGTTGGATCTCAACGATCTGGGTATTCCTACCGCCAGTGAATTTCTCGACATGATCACGCCGCAATATATGGCGGACTTGATGAGCTGGGGCGCCATTGGTGCCCGTACCACCGAGTCTCAGGTGCATCGCGAGCTGGCTTCTGGCCTGTCGTGTCCGGTGGGCTTTAAAAACGGTACCGACGGCACCATCAAGGTCGCGGCCGATGCCATTGGTGCCGCCAGTGCCGCGCATCATTTTCTGTCGGTGACCAAGCTGGGGCATTCGGCCATCGTGCAAACCGCGGGCAATCCGGATTGTCATATCATTCTACGGGGTGGCCGAGAGCCCAACTACAGTGCCGAGCATGTAGATGCGGTCTGCACTGCATTGGCAAAAGCCGACCTGCCACAGAAAGTCATGATCGACTTCAGCCATGCCAACAGCAGCAAACAATACCAGCGCCAGATGGTGGTGTCTGAGGACGTGAGCGCGCAGCTGGCCGCCGGGCAGCAGGCGATCATGGGCGTAATGGTAGAAAGCCATCTGGTTGAAGGCCGTCAGGATCTTGAAGAAGGCGGCGAGCTGACCTACGGCCAGAGCATTACCGATGCCTGCATTGGCTGGGACGATACCGAAACCCTGCTGGCGCAGTTGGCCGACGCGGTGACCGCCCGTCGCCAGGCTTAATTAGGTGATGAGTGATGAGTGAAGGGTGAAGAGTAAGAGCCACTAATCTGCAGGTTGGGTGTTCTCTGTTCATCTTTTACCATTTTCACCAGACAATAAAAAAGGAGCCGCAAGGCTCCTTTTCTGTATCTGACTGGCGCAAGGCTTATTTAACTTCCACACCCTGGGCTTGCAGATCGGCATGATAAGACGAGCGCACGAAGGGTCCGCAGGCGGCGTGGCTAAAGCCAATGCTGTCGGCGAATACCTTTAGCTCGTCAAACTCTGCTGGCGGCACATAGCGCTTCACCGGCAGGTGATGGCGGCTTGGCTGCAGGTACTGGCCCAGCGTCAGCATGGTCACATTATGATCACGCAGATCCTGGAGCACCTCGGCGATTTCTTCGTTGGTTTCACCCAGTCCCATCATGACGCCAGACTTGGTGGCCACCTGCGGGTGCATTTCTTTAAAGCGACGCAGCAGTTCCAGTGACCATTTATAATCGGCGCCCGGGCGGGCCACGCGATACAGACGCGGCGCGGTTTCCAGGTTGTGGTTGAACACATCTGGCGGCGTATCTTTGAAAATCTCCAGTGCCGTGTCCATGCGACCCCGAAAGTCGGGGGTCAGAATTTCAATCTTGGTATTCGGGCTTTGCTCGCGAATGGCGCGAATGCAGTCAACAAAATGCTGGGCACCGCCGTCACGCAGGTCGTCTCGGTCAACCGAGGTGATCACCACATACTTAAGCTTCAGTTCCTTGATGGTCTTGGCCAGCTTTGCCGGCTCTTCCGGATCGACGGCCAGCGGGCGACCGTGGGCAACATCGCAAAACGGGCAACGGCGGGTACAAATAGCACCCAGTATCATGAAGGTCGCGGTACCGTGGTTAAAACACTCGGGCAGGTTGGGGCAGGAGGCCTCTTCGCATACCGAATGCAGGTTGTTCTCGCGCATGATACTTTTCAGTTCCTGTATGCGCTGATTACTGGGAGGAAGTTTGATCTTCATCCAGTCCGGCTTGCGCAGCACTTCTTCGTCTGCCTCCGGCATGAACTTGACCGGGATCAGAGCCATTTTATCGGCGTCTCGTAATTTTACGCCGGGCTCTACGCGTACAGGTTTATTCATAATTTCAGCTTCTCTGTGGTGTAGTAGAGATGTTGATAGCCAAGCTGTTCTGCCAGTTTGGGTACCAGTCGGGACTGAGCTTCATCTAGTGTTTGTGGGCCACCCAGTGCACTGCACTGGGTCATGGCCATGCCGGCATAGCCGCAGGGATTGATCCGCAAAAAAGGGGTCAAATCCATATTCACGTTCAGCGCCAGGCCATGAAAAGTGCAGCCTCGGCGTACGCGAAGGCCCAGCGAGGCAATTTTGCAATCGCCAACATACACACCCGGAGCATCGGGTTTGGCGTAGGCTTCTATCTGGTAGTCCGCCAGCAGACCCACAATGGCATTTTCCATGCTGGTCACCAGATGGCGTACGCCCAGCTTTTTACGACGCACATCCAGCAGCATATACAAGACCAGCTGGCCGGGGCCATGGTAGGTGACCTGGCCGCCTCTGTCGGTTTGCACCAGTGGAATGTCACCCACATTGAGGATATGTTCGGCCTTGCCAGCCTGTCCCTGGGTAAAAACGGGCAGGTGTTCAACCAACCAGAGTTCGTCCTGGGTGTCCTGGTCACGCTGGTCGGTAAAGGCCTGCATGGTGTGCCAGACGTGCTCGTAAGAGGCTTTACCCCAGTGTCTGACGGTTAGTTTATCCTGCGCCATCGTGCTTGTCCTAGAGTACGTACTTGACCAGTTCCAGTTCACCCAGCTTCTGATACAGCGTTTCAATGTGCTCTTTGCTGTTTACGGTGACCTGTATTGTAATCGCATGGTAAGTGCCTTTGCTGCTGGGACGCACCTGAGGGCTGTAATCGCCAGGTGCGTACTGTTGCAACACTTCAACGACCATGTCGGGCAGACGTTCATCGGCCAGCCCCAGTATCTTGAAGGGAAAGCGGCAGGGAAACTCGAGGTACTCATCAAATTTGGTGTTTAGTTGGGAGTTCATAGCAATCTTTACTACCTGCTGTATTTAAAATGGGCGAGATGTATTTATTACCCAGGTCACATTTTTACCATAAAATCGGCGGCGCTTAAACCGGCAAGTTGATAAGGCAAGCCAACCGGCATTAAAAAGCCGGAAGCAAGCTTCCGGCCTGTGACCTATAGGATACCCGTTGGCATCAGCTGAACAGGTCTTTTACCAGCAGCTTGATGTAGTCGATCATGCGGCTGAAAATGCCACCCTGCTCAATATCTTCCAGGGCAACCAGTGGCATGGTCATTACATCTTTATCATCCAGTTTAAGATGCAGAGTGCCTACCTGCTCGCCTTTGGCCAGGGGCGCGCGCAGCGCCTTGTCCAGGGTAAAGTCGGCTTGCAGACTTTGTGCCTGGCCGCGAGGAATGGTCACCGACACGGCCTTGTCTACGCCAAGCGCTACCGTGTCTTTATCACCCATCCAGATTTGTTGATCCATCAACTTGCTGCCCGCCTCGTAAGGGGTCAACGTTTGATAGAAGCGAAAACCGTAGGTCAGCAGCTTTTTGCTTTCCGAGGCCCGCATCCGCTCACTGCTGGCACCCATTACCACGGCAATCAGGCGCATGTCTTCCTTGGTGGCTGAGGAGACCAGGTTGTAACCCACGGCTTCTACGTGACCGGTTTTAATGCCGTCTACCTGCAGCGACTTGTCCCACAGCAAAGAGTTGCGGTTATGCTGAGTGATGCCGTTATAGGTAAAGGATTTTTCGGAATAGATTTTATATTCTTCCGGCACATCACGGATCAGGGCCTGACCCAGCAAGGCCATGTCATAGGCGGTAGTGAACATATCATCGCTGTGCAGGCCGTGAGGAGTCACGAAGTGGCTGTCTTTCATGCCCAGACGAGCCGACCAGGCGTTCATCAAGTCGGCAAAGGAGTTGATGCTGCCGGCCAGATGCTCGGCAATGGCTACGGTGGCATCGTTACCGGACTGAATGATAATGCCGCGGTTCAGCTGGTCTACGCTGACTTCTTTGCCAACTTCCAGAAACATCACCGACGAACCGGGGAAGTGCTGTGCCCAGGCTGCTTCGCTGATGGTCACCATGTCGTCGCGCTTGACCTTACCTTCCTGCAACGCCTGGCCCAGTATGTAAGAGGTCATCATTTTGGTCAGGCTGGCCGGCGGCAGTTTTTGCTCGGCGTTATGAGAAACCAGTACCTGGCCGCTGGCATAGTCCATCAGTACATAGGACTTGGCCGCAATCGAGGGCGCTTCCGGGATCATGGGAGCCAGAGTTTGAGCCTGGCTGCCAAAAGACACCACGGCGGCGAGCAAAAAAGTAGGAAGAGTGTTAACCATGCGCATACGTCTATCAAAACCCTGTTTTAAATGGCAAAAATTGCCGGTGATAAGTTAATTATAAGGCCGGATCAGTTTATGAAATAGGCCTGGGCATACCCTTCGGCAACGAGTCGTGACAGGGTTGCCTGTGTTTTACTGGATGGTATGGGCCCCATTTGCAGGCGGTACCATTCAGACTGGCGCTCAACCCGGGCAGGAAAACCATACTCCTTGCTCAGTTGAGCGGCAAGCTCCCTGGCTTTTTCACCAGAGCGGGTGGCCAATAATTGTATGTGTTTGCCGGGCGCCGATGCTGTTGGCTTCGTTTGCGCCAGGTTTGTTGCTTTACTGCCGGCTTCCTTGCCACTTATCTGCTTACTCGTGTTCTGTTGTGCCAACTGGGTTTGTTTGCCGTTGGGGGCGACCTTTATCAGCTCGACTTTCACGGCGGCGGTACCCGTATCCAGCATGCCCAGTTTATAGGCTGCAGCATAGGATAAATCGACTACCCGGCCATCATGAAAAGGGCCCCGGTCGTTAACGCGGACCACCACCTGCTTGCCATTTTCTTTGTTGGTGACGCGCAAAAAAGAGGGCAACGGCAGGTTTTTATGGGCTGCGGTCATGGTGTACATGTCGTACACCTCACCGTTAGAGGTATGGTAGCCATGAAACTTGGCGCCATACCAGGAGGCCATGCCTTCATCCCGGTAACTTTCTACCTCTTGCCAAACCTCATAGTCCTGGCCCCACACAGTGTAATTCTTATTGCCGCCACGCGTATAGGGTTCATAACGGGGCACGGCATCTTTAACATGATCCAGGTTAGGCGCCTTGCCCGGTGGCTTGTCCTGGCGCAGGCTATAGCGGCCTCCGGCGGTTTCCTTTTCCCACTTGGCATCCCTGGCTTCGTTCTGGTGTTTGCCGTGCTTCTGCTGCTCTGCTTTTTCCATGCTGGACTGAGCGCTACAGGCGGTCAACGCCAGGGCGGTCAGGGGCAAAAGAGCTTTATAGAGATTTTTCATAGGCCTGCTTAAGCTGTTCGCTGAGTTGATAGACCGCCATCGCGTATAAAGGGCTGCGATTATAGCGGGTAATCACATAAAAGTTATGTCGAACGACCCAGTATTCCGGACCTTCAACCCCATCGAGACGAATAAGTTTGACCGGTGTTTCTGCATCCAGTTCTTGATCGATCACGATACCGGCCGCGACCAGCTCGGCCCAGCTGTGGTTAATCTCGAGTGCCGGGTTCAGCAAGGCATCGGCGGTTTCGGTATTGGTTACCGTGGCAGGGTAGGCCACATCCTCATTGTATTGCCATTTATGCTCGTGAAAATAGTTGGCTACGCTGCCAATGGCGTCGTCGGCAACAAAGAGGTTGCGTACGCCGTCGGAGTCGAAATCCACGGCGTAGTGACGATAACTGGAAGAAATAAACTGGCCCATGCCCATGGCACCGGCATAGGAGCCTTTTTGTGCTTCCAGATCCCAGCCTTGCTGTTTGGCCAGTTCCAGATAATGGCCAAACTCGGAACGGAAAAATTCACCTCTGGGCGGATAGTGAAAGCCCAGGGTATAGAGTGCATCCAGCACCTTGTAACTGCCCATGTTGGCGCCATAGAAGGTTTCTACCCCGATAATGGCGGTAATGATTTCTGCGGGCACCTGCAGCTGTTGCTCGGCACTGGCGAGTAAGTCGCGGTGCTCTTGCATGAAGGCCACACCTTGTTGCAGTCGCTTCTCGGTCAGAAAAATGGGGCGATATTGAGACCAGGGCTTGGCTTCGGCCGGACGGGTCATGGCATCGATAATCGATTGCTGATAGCTGGCCTTTGCCAGGGCGTCATTCAGCTCGGCCACGGGTAATTCAAATTTGCTGGCCAACCCGTCGATCCAGGCTTGTTGTTCCGGATTGGTGTCTGCGGCCAGCACCGAAGTGGTTAGTAATAAGCCGGCAGAAAGAAGAGCAAGACGCATTCTAGTAATCCTTTTATTTAGCCAACAGGCGCTTGTGGGTATGCACAGACATCAGAATGCCAAATCCGGCCATCAGAGTCACCATGGAGGTACCGCCGTAACTGATGAGTGGCAAGGGCACGCCCACCACGGGTAACAAGCCGCTGACCATGCCGATGTTAACAAAAACATATACAAAAAAAGTGAGAGTGAGGGCGCCGCCCAGCAAACGAGGAAAAGCGCCCTGGGCCTGCATCGAAATATACAGGCCGCGCCAGATGATAAAGAGGTACAGCAGCATCAACAGGCACACGCCCACCAGGCCAAATTCTTCGCTTAATACGGCAAAAATAAAGTCGGTATGGCGCTCGGGCAGAAATTCCAGTTGCGACTGGGTACCTTGCAGCCAGCCTTTTCCCCAAAGGCCACCGGAGCCAATGGCGATCTTGGACTGAATGATATGATAACCGGCACCCAAAGGATCACTTTCCGGGTTAAGCAGAGTCAGTACCCGTCGCTTCTGGTAGTCGTGCATCAAAAAGAACCACAACGGCGGCAAGAAGGCGGCAATGGCCACCAGGGCGGCCAGAATCAGCCGCCAGGACATGCCGGCCAGAAAAATCACGAAAAACCCCGAGGCTGCTACCAGCAAAGAGGTACCCAGATCGGGCTGACGGGCAATCAGCAGGGTGGGTATCATCACCAGCCCCAGGGCCAGAAATACCCGTAGCAGGCTCGGTGGCAATGGATAGCGGCTGATGTAGGTGGCGATCATCATCGGCATCACCAGTTTCATTATTTCGGAAGGCTGGAAGCGAATCGCCCCAAATTCGAGCCAGCGCTGGGCACCCTTGCCGATATCGCCAATCAGTATCACCATCACCAGCAAGATAGCGCCCAGCATAAACACAGGTGGTGCCCAGCGGGCATAAAAACTCGGCGGCAGCTGGGCCAGCCCCACCATGACTACGAGTGAAAGGCCAATGCGCATTACCTGACGGATCAGCGAGTCCATGTCTTCCCCTGAAGCGGAATACAAAATGACCGTGCTGGCACTCAGCAGCGTCAGTAAAGCCAGCAGCAAAGGCCAGTCCAGATGCAGCATTTCCCATAATGGGCGGCGACGCTGATGTTTATTCATCGGATGGCTCCTGATCGTCGGGAGTTTGCAGTAATTCGGGGACCATGTAGAGGTCGAGCAAGGAGCGGGCCACGGGAGCCGCGTTAGAACTGCCACCGCCGGCATTTTCCAGTACCACAGACACCACCACTTCAGGATTTTCATAGGGCGCAAAGCCGATAAACAGGGCATTGTCTCGCAGATGTTCCTTGAGTGCGGCGCTGTTGTATTGCTGATTTTCCGCCAGGCTGAATACCTGCGCCGTGCCAGATTTGCCGGCGGCGGTGTACGGTGTGTCGGCAAAGGCGCGTCTGGCGGTGCCTTCTCTGCCGTTCACCACTCTGTGCATGCCGGTGAGCGCCACGTTCCAGTAGCTGTCCTGCTTGAGGGTGATGGGTTCGCCCTTGCTGATCGGCATGGGAATCATGCCGTTCGTGCTGCCAATGCCATGCAGCAGGCGAGGATGTATGGTTTCACCATGATCCACCAATATGGTGGCGGCGCGAGCCAGCTGCAGCGGGGTGGCGGTCCAGTAGCCCTGACCTATGCCTACCGAAATGGTATCGCCCTGATACCAGGGCTGCTTGTGTCGCGACTTTTTCCATTCCCGAGAGGGCATGGTGCCGTTGGCTTCTTCGTGCAGATCGATGCCGGAAAACTGGCCGAAGCCAAAGCGGGTCATATAGTCGTTGATATTGTCTATGCCGACCTTGTAAGCCAGATCATAGAAGAAGGTATCTGCCGAGATTTCAATCGCCCGATATACGTCCATCCAGCCGTGGCCCCAGCGACGCCAATCGCGAAATTTTCGCTTGGTGTTGGGGATCTGAAAAAACGGGCCGCCAAAATAGCGGGTATTGGGGGTAAAAGCGCCTTCGTTCAGGCCCATGACGGCGAGCATGGGCTTGACGGTAGAGGCCGGCGCATAAATACCCTGGCTGGCGCGGTTGATTAACGGGCGATCCGGGTTATTGAGCAGATCCCGGTATTCCGGGCCGCTGATACCGTGTACAAACAAGTTGGGATCGTAGCTGGGGCTGGAGATCAGCGCCAGTATCTTGCCGTCTTTGGGGGTCATGATCACGGCCGCACCGCGACGGTTGGCCATCAGCTTCTGGGCTTTTTGCTGCAAGGCCACGTCGACATTGAGATAAATATCGGTACCCGGTATCGGGGGCTGATATTTCAGGGTGCGAATGACGCGGCCCCGGTTATTGACTTCCACTTCCTGATAGCCGGTCTGGCCGTGCAGTATATCTTCGTAATAACGTTCTACGCCCAGCTTGCCGATATCCCGGGTGGAGGCATAGTTGGCCAGCTTGTTGTCTTCTTTGAGCCGTGCCACGTCTTTATCGTTGATGCGGGCCACGTAGCCGATGACATGGGTAAAGGTGTCACGATAGGGATAAAAGCGCTTCAGATAGGCCTCGATGGCCGCGCCTGGATATTTGTGCTGATCGATGCTGAATCTGGCCACCTGATTTTCGTCAAGGCGGTTCACCAGTACCACGGGAGTAAAGCGCCGTTGGCGATGCACTTCGGTCATAAAACGATGTTTAACGTCAGGGTCAAGATCGAGCAGGGCAATCAGATCGTCAACGGTTTTGTCCAGATCCTGAACCTGTTCGGGGGTGATTTCCAGGCTGTAGATAGGGCGGTTTTCTGCCAGCAAGGTACCGTTGCGATCGTAAATAAGGCCGCGAGTGGGTGCGATGGGCAACACCTTGATACGGTTATCGTTAGAGCGGGTTTGATAGATTTGGTGTTCGACAATCTGCAGGTGATAGAGATTGGCAACCAGTATCCCCATCAGTACCACTATGCCCATGAAGGCAATGACGGCACGGCGCCAGTACAAGGATGATTCGGCGCCATGATCGCGCATCTTTACCCGAGACTTGGCCATGATTATTCCCGGTGGTAAGGGTGGTTGTTATTGATGCTCCAGGCACGATACAGGCTTTCAGCTGCCACAACGCGTACCAGCGGATGAGGCAGCGTGAGTGGCGACAGTGACCAGGATTGCTCGGCAGCCGCCTTGCAGGCCGGGGCCAGCCCTTCGGGACCACCAATAAGAATGGCCACATCGCGGCCGTCCAGCTGCCAGCGAGTCAGCTCGGTAGCCAACTGGGGCGTTGTCCAGGGACGGCCGGGAATATCAAGCGTGACCAGACGGGCCGATTTGGATACGGCCGCCAGCATTTGTTCCCCTTCGCGCTGCAAAATGCGCTCTATATCGGCATTTTTGCCGCGTTTGCCGGCTGAAATTTCAATCAGTTCCAGCGGCAGGTCTCGGGGGAAGCGTCGTTGATATTCCTGAAAACCGGTAGTGACCCAGGCGGGCATTTTGGTACCCACCGCCACCAGTTGCAGCTTCATCAGGCCGAGGCTCCAACAGCGGTGCCGCCCCAGAGTTTTTCCAGCTGGTAAAAGTCGCGGGTTTCTTCCTGCATCACGTGAATGATGACATCACCCAGGTCGACCAGTACCCATTCGCCGGCGTCTTTACCCTGCAGGCTGAGAAAATTCAGACCGGCATGGCGGGCTTCGGCGGCCACATTTTCGGCAATGGCGTTAACATGGCGGCTGGAATTGCCGGAGCACACTATCATGCAGTCGGTAATGGTCGACTTGCCGGTAACGTCCAGCACTTGTATGTCGCGGGCTTTGGTATCGTCGAGTTTGTCTACGATAAAGGCGTACAGTTCTTGACCTTGCAAGGGGGCTTTCTCCTCAATAAAAAATGACGGCGGATTATAACACGGGCGATTGATAGAGTCCCTGTTCTCGAATGTAATCCGCAACCGGCTCAGGCAACAGATATTGCGGATTGTTCCCCACTCGTATGTGATTGCGGATCTGGGTAGAAGAAATATCCAGTTCCGGGTTGTCGAACAGGTAGATACAACCGGACAAACGGCGCTGGAGTTGCTCACTGTCCCGGGTGCCATGGGCCAGGTACAAGGCGCTGATGGTCGGGTTGAACTGGGGCTGCCAACCGGGTCTGTGGCTGACCACCAGGTGGGCATGTTCCAGCAATTCCTGCCAGCGGTGCCAGCGATTCAGGCTACATAGTGAGTCCATGCCCATCAAAAAGCATAACGGCGTATCCGGCAGCTCTCGGCGTAATTCCATTAGGGTTTCTACCGTATAAGAAGGACGGTCGCGCTTCAACTCGCGATCATCGACCGTTAACCCCGGGGTTTGGGCGGTCGCCAGCTGCACCATGGCCAGCCGGTGAGCCGGCGCACTGTCGGGGCTGGCTCTGTGCGGGGGAATATAGTTGGGCAGCAGGCGTACCTCGGCCAGCTCCAGCTGCTCCAGTATTTGAATGGCCGGACGTAAGTGACCGATATGCACGGGATCAAAGGTGCCGCCCAGCAGGCCAATGGCTTTTTTCATTGCACAGATCCTACGTCAAGGGTGAAGAGTAAAGGGTGAACAGGACAAGCCAAGAGCAAAGCTAAACACCTTTTTGCTAGACAATACACGGAAGAAAAGCCCATCGAGAGCGATAAGTTAAACGCTTATTTATGATCAGTGTTTAACGCTAGCAATCATACTCGCTTTTATTTTTCTGTGGGTTATGTGTATCCCCTGGCAGACCTGATTTGGTGTTTATTTTTGTCTTGGACTGACAGCTTATAGCCTACGGCGTTGTGTTCATGGACTTATCGCCATTAGCCGGTCGTCGAGAAAGCCGACACAGATACTGTATAGCCAGCGCCAGGCTTCATCGTCATCAAAGGCCGCCACTGCTCGGTCGGCGGCGGCAAGCATGGCTTGCAGTTGCCGCAGTTTTGCCAGAGGCACCCGTGCCAGGGCGGACTGCATCAAGCTCTGGCGGCTGGACCACACATGCAGGTTGGCGGCTAATTGCGTAAATGATTGGCCACCCTGCAGGCCCAGCTGTAACTGTTGCAGGGTGCTCAACTCTCGTGCCAGCAGGTGGCAGAGCATGCCGGCCTCTATGCCTTCCTGGCGCAACTGTAACAAAATGCGGCAGGCGCGTTTGACCTTGCCCTGCAGCAAAGGGTCGAACAACTGAAACGGGTTAAACTGATGATGGGGCTGTACCCGCTGTTGCAACTGCTGCAGCGTTAAAGGCTGCGGCAGGTTCTGCAGCGCCAGCTTTTCTATCTCGCCATTCACCGCCAGCAAATTGCCTTCAAAGGCATAGGCCAGCCATTGCAGTGCCTCTGATTCGGCACTCAGACCATGTTGCTGCAGACGCTGGGTCAACCAGCGGCCAAAATACCGGGCGTCGGGCGTTACTACCGGTATCACCGGACCGGCGGCAGACAAGGCCTTGAACCAGGCGCCTTTTTGCTGTTGCTGATTCAGCTTGGGGCCCGTGATCAGCAGCAATAAGTCGGGGTGACATTGCTTGAGTAATTCGCGCAGCCGTTCCGAGGCGGTCTTGTCCAGCTTGTCGGGCAGATGCAGTTCAATTATTTGCCGTTGGCTGAACAGGCTCAGGGTCTGGCTGGCGGCAAATATTTCGTCCCAGTCCAGCCCCTGATCGGCATCGAAGCGTTGGCGATCGTCAAAGCCCAGGGCTCTTGCCGTCTGGCGCAGCATATCCAGCGCTTCCTGTTTTAACAGCGGCTCTTCACCATAAATAAAATAGCAGGGAGCCAGCCCTGCTTGTAGGTGTTTTGCCAGTTGTTCAGGGTACAGACGCATTAGAAAGACAGTCGGTTGAGCTGACGCACGATTTGCTCGGCGGCTTCACGCTCCATTTGTTCGTGCAACTGAAACTGTTCGCGGCTGGACGCCAGCGCCTGAGCCGACTTGTCAAGAAAGCTGCGGTTGAAGGTCACGTTGAATACCTGACGCGCCTGATCCGGCATATCGAGAGTAAAGCGGGTGCCAAAGCGGGTGGCGTATTCCAGCGCGTCGGCCCTGCCGTTCACCGAAGCCACGCTGTTGCCCTGGCCCAGACCCGAAATGGTGAGTATGGGCGTCAGTGCGCTGGGCTCGACCAGTTGCACTCCCGCCCGTTGCAGCCGGGCAGAGACCAGACGATAAAACTGGCTCTTGTCGTCACCTACCAGGGCCAGGCGTTGTAGTTCGGGGGCCAGGTTATCGCCGCCCCTCAACTGAAAACCACAGCCGGCCAGCAGCAGGGTAAGCAGTATCAGTATGCCTGCCTTAATACGAATGAGCATAAAAACTCCTTTAACAAAGCAATAAGCTATCAGCGGTAAGCTTGAAGCCCAATAAGCATTATTTGTTAGTTCTTTTGTAGGGTCGACTTATTTCAGGTAAGCGTATCCGACGAAAAATGATGGCACCATTTAAAACGCTCGAATGAATTCGACCCTACATAAAATCAGAATCCGACATAAACCAAGTGCTCGATGTGACGGGAAAGAGTGGTGTGTTTGGTTGTCCACTTCACTCTTCCCCTCTCACTCTTCACATTTAGTTGGCGACTATGTTCAGCAGCTTGCCGGGCACATAAATCACCTTGCGTACGGTTTTGCCTTCCAGGTGACGCGTCACGTTTTCGTCCGCTTGTGCGGTGGCATCCACCTGATCCTGGCTGGCATCGGCGGGCACGGTGATTTTACCGCGTACCTTGCCGTTCACCTGTACTACCACCAGCTTCTCGTCTTCAACCAGGGCTTCGGCATCGGCCTCAGGCCAGGCGGCGTGGTCGATATCGCTATGACCCAGCGCCTGCCAGAGTTCAACACAGGTGTGCGGCACTATGGGGTGCAGCATGACAGTGATGGCTTCCAGGGCTTCCTGCAACAGGGCGCGATTTTGCTCATCACTCATGTCGGTCTTGGTCAGCTTGTTCATCAGCTCCATCACGGCGGCAATGGCGGTGTTGAAGGTCTGACGGCGACCCACATCGTCACTCACCTTGTTGATGGTTTTGTGCACGTCACGGCGCAGCGTTTTCTGTTCGTTGCTCAGGCCTGCTACATTCAAGACCGCTACCGGTCCGTGGGACTGATGCTCGAACACCAGACGCCACAGGCGCTTGATAAAGCGCTGGGCGCCTTCTACGCCGGAGTCGGACCATTCCAGGGTCATGTCAGCCGGTGAGGCAAACATCATGAACAAACGCACGGTATCGGCACCGTACTTGTCGATCATCACCTGCGGGTCTATGCCGTTGTTTTTCGACTTCGACATCTTGGTCATGCCGGTGTGCACCAGCTCGTTGCCGTCTTGATCCCGGGCGCTCTTCACGCGGCCTTTTTCGTCGCGCTCCAGGGTCACATCCAGCGGGCTGACCCAGGTACGGGCACCTTTTTCGTCGGTGTGATAGAAGGCATCGGCCAACACCATGCCCTGACACAACAGACGCTTGAAGGGTTCGTCAGACTCAACCAGGCCGGTGTCGCGCAGCAGCTTGTGGAAGAAGCGGGCGTACAACAGGTGCATGCAGGCGTGCTCTATACCACCAATGTACTGGTCGACGGGCAACCAGTAGTTGGCTTTTTCCGGATCCAGCATGCCCTTATCGTAATCCGGGCTGCAGTAGCGGGCGTAGTACCAGGAGGATTCCATGAAGGTGTCGAAAGTATCGGTTTCACGCAATGCCGGCTGGCCGTTATAGGTGGTTTTGGCCCACTCGGGATCCGCCTTAATCGGGCTTTGAATGCCGTCCATCACCACGTCTTCCGGCAATACCACGGGCAGATCGGCTTCGGGTACGCCCACCACTGAGCCGTCTTCCAGGTTCAGCATCGGAATGGGGGCGCCCCAGTAACGCTGGCGGCTCACGCCCCAGTCACGCAGGCGGTAGTTGACGGTACGCTGGCCGAGCTTCTTCTCGATCAGAGTGTCGGCAATGGCATTGAATGCCTGTTCGAAGTTCATGCCGTCGAACTCGCCGGAGTTGAACAAGATGCCGTGTTCGGTATAAGCCTGGTGACTGATATCCAGTTCGCTGCCGTCCGCAGGTTTGATCACGGGGGTGATCTCCAGGCCGTACTGGCTGGCAAATTCATAATCACGTTCATCGTGTGCCGGAACGGCCATCACGGCGCCTGAGCCGTAATCCATCAATACGAAGTTGGCGACCCAAATCGGCACCTGCTTGCCGGTAAGTGGGTGCAGGGCGTAAAAGCCGGTGGCCATGCCTTTCTTGTCCATGGTGGCCATGTCGGCTTCGGCCACTTTGCTGTTGTGCTTGCACTCGTCGATAAAGGCAGCCAGCGCCGGGTTGTCTGCGGCGGCCTTGGCGGCCAGTGGGTGACCGGCGGCAATGCCGACATAGGTCACACCAAACAGGGTGTCGGGGCGAGTGGTATAGACGTCAAACGACTGGTCCTGCTCGGCAACGGCAAAGCTCAGGGTCACGCCTTCGCTGCGGCCAATCCAGTTACGCTGCATGGCTTTAACCTGTTCCGGCCATTCGTCCAGGTTATCCAGATCGCTCAGCAGCTCGTCCGCATATTCGGTGATCTTGATAAACCACTGGGGAATTTCCTTGCGCTCAACCGGGGTATCACACCGCCAGCAGCAGCCTTCGTTCACCTGCTCGTTGGCCAGTACTGTTTCGTCGTGAGGGCACCAGTTAACCGAAGAGGTCTTCTTGTACACCAGACCTTTTTCGTACAATTTGGTGAAGAACCATTGCTCCCAGCGGTAATACTCGGGAGTACAGGTGGCGAACTCGCGATCCCAGTCGTAACCAAAGCCCAGACGCTTGAGCTGGTTTTTCATGTAGTCGATATTTTCGTAGGTCCAGGGTGCCGGCGCCGTCTTGTTATTGATGGCGGCATTCTCTGCAGGCAGGCCAAACGCGTCCCAACCTATGGGTTGCAACACATTTTTACCTTGCAGCCGTTGATAGCGAGAGATAACGTCACCTATGGTGTAGTTACGCACATGCCCCATATGCAGTCGGCCCGAAGGGTAAGGAAACATGGATAGGCAGTAAAACTTGTCTTTACCCGCTTGTTCGGTGGCCTTGAAGGTCTGCTGCTCTGCCCACAAGCGTTGCACTTTGGGCTCTATATCTTGGGGAATGTATTGCTCTTGCATTAGTGACATCCGGATCTGTGAAATGGGTGATAAACCACGGCGATAAATCGCAATAGAATACCCTAGGGGGCGAAAGGCAACAATAGCTACCCCCTTGGCGCTGACTATCATAGGGGAGATCGAACATGGATAATCATGATCACAAAAAGAAAAAGGGTTACGACGCCTTCGTTGACGATCTGCACAAGCGCTGGCAGGAAAGCGAAAACACCAGCATTAAAGAGCTGGTTGAAACCACGCAAGCCTATATGGAAGCGGCCAGTGATCTGACCAAAGACGAGCTGGCGCTGATTGCCGAATACGTAAAACGGGATCTGGTCGAGCTGGAGGACAGCGGTGATGAATTCAGAGATAGCCTGTTTTATCGACGCATTAAAGAAACCGTGTGGGGCTGGCTGTCTGATATTACCGATAAAAGTCAGCTGCAGTGGCACGAGCTGGCCACGGAATTAACCCATCACGGTGAATATCAGGCCGGCGAAGTGGTGGGACCTGGCCGCTACGACTGTACCCTGTGCGCCCATTCCCACGAGGTGACTCACCCAGAGGTGCTGACCACCTGTCTGGAATGCAACCATCCGCATTTCATTCGTCGGCCGTTAGCGGTTTGAGTAATAGCGGTACGCTATACGCCGTACGTAAGTACTAAAAAATAATACCAATCTAAGTAAAAATGTGATCTGTTTTAAAGCTGGATACGCGAGGCAATAGAATCACCTCCCACGACACGCCATGAACCCATCCCTGGGGGCTCGGGAAATGCCTTCCTTGGCATTTCACGGTCGTGGGAGCCGAACTCTGTTGCCTCTCCTTAAGCACCGAGTTGTCTGCTGAGCGTTCCCACAGGCGACGCCTCAGCACAGGGGCGGATGAAGGGGTCTACTCAGGCGACCATCACATGACAGGACGTCATGTGCTGAGCGTCGCAGGGATGCGGTTCAGCGTGTCGGTGGAGTAGCACCTTCGTTCGACCTTTACAGGGTAGCTAAATAGATCAGTTAGTTTTCCAGATTGGTATAATAGTGTTATGTCGTGCTCTTTACTCAGCATGTTAGGGCAAGAAAAAACGCCGCATCAGATGATGCGGCGTTTTTGTTTTCCGTACCGCGTTCAACGTATGGCGTTAACTTCGTGCTTTGATACGCAGGTTTTCCTTGGCGGCCAGTTTTTGCTGGCGCCAGCGATATTGGCGCCGCCCCTGGGTGATGCCGAGCAGGGCACTGAGTAATAACCAGACCACCAGCGGCGTGCTGCCAAAGCGGGCATAGGGGGTCAGGCCGGTCATGCCGGTCACCAGGGTGGTGAGCACCCCAGACTCAAACTGCGGCAGACTGTCCACAATATGGCCTTTTTCATCGGTCACCAGGGTGACGCCGTTATTGGTGGCGCGGATCAGCGGCCGGCCCAGCTCGAGGGCACGCATGCGCGCAATTTGCTGATGTTGCCAGGGACCTATCGATTGACCGAACCAGGTATCGTTCGACAGGGTCAGCAAATAGTCGGTGTCGGGTTTCATGTTGTTGCGCACCAGGCTTGGGAACGCCACTTCATAGCAAATAGCCACGCTCAAGTTGCGACCACCGGCAGTGAGATCCGGTTGTCCTGACTCACCGCGAGCAAAAGACGACATCGGCAAGTTAAAGAAGGGGGCCAGTGGGCGCAACAAGTCGCCAAAGGGAACAAACTCGCCGATCGGCACCAGATGTTGCTTGTAATAACGGTTGCTGTGTTCCAGCTCGTAGGGAATGACATTGCGGCCCAGGGTGATCACGGCATTATAGACATCTCCCGAGCTGGGCTGTGATACCAATCCGGTGATCAGGGTCTGGTTACGCTCGCGCATCAGTTGATCGACTTGCTGCAGCCAGGGTGCCAGTTGCTGCTCGGAGGCGGGCAGAGCGGATTCGGGCCAGATCACCACGTCGGCCTGGCGTTCGGGCAGAGTCAGGCCAAGGTAACGCTCCAGACTGAGTTCAAGCTGCCCCGGAATCCACTTAAGTGATTGTTCTATATTGCCCTGAATCAAGGCAAAACGGCTGCTTTGGGTTGGTGTTACCCAGTGCATAAAGCCGGTGGCGAAGGCCGCGGCCCACAAGATGATGGCGGCAACACCAGGCCACCAGCACCAGCTGGGGCGGCGTTGCACGCCCAGCCAGAGCGCACCGGCAGAAAAGGTCAGCAGCCAGCTGATGCCCTGTACGCCCAGAATGGGGGCCAGACCCGCAAGGGGGCCATCGAGCTGACTGTAACCGAACCACAGCCAGGGAAAGCCGGTAAGCACCCAGCCGCGCAGCCAGTCGGCCAGTATCAGCAATGCCGGCAGCACCAGGAGTGCACGCCAGCGGGGCGTGGGTACCAGTCGCTGTGCCAGCCCAACGGCGACTGCGGTATACAGGCTGAGGTAAGCGGCCAGCAGCGCAACCAGTAGAAAGGCGGCCAGCAAGGGCAGGCCGCCAAACAGGGTCATGCTGTTATGAATCCACCACAAACCGGGTAGATACAGGCCCATTGCCCAGATAAAACCGCGCTTGGCCGCCTGTTTTGGGGCCTGCTTTTGGGTAACGGCGAACAGGCCGAACAGGGATACGAGCGCTAATGGCCAATAGTCAAAAGGACTAAAGGCTAAAACGCCAAGAGCCCCGCTAAGCAGGGCCCCGAGACTGGGTAGATAATGGCGCACTTTTATATGGCTTCCGAAGTGGAGGTTTCCTGATTGTTCGGTATCTTAACCTGCAACTGCAGCAAACGTCGACGGTCGGCATGGGCGACTTTGAAGATAAAGCCATTTATTTCAAGCTGTTCGCCCTTGGCAGGTAAATGACCAAAGGCATGCATCACCAGCCCGCCCACGGTATCGGCTTCTTCGTCGCTAAAGTCGGTCTGAAAAAACTCGTTGAAGTCTTCGATATCGGTGAGTGCAGCCACCGCGTACACACGCGACGTAATCTGGCGGATTTCGGCACTGCCTTCGGCATCGTATTCGTCTTCAATGTCACCGACAATCAGCTCGAGAATATCTTCGATGGTCACCAGACCCGACACACCACCGAACTCGTCGACCACGATGGCCATGTGGTAGCGTTGCTGGCGAAACTCCTTGAGCAACTTGTCGAGGCGCTTGCTTTCGGGCACCACCACGGCGGGGCGTAGCACCTTGTCGATGGAGAACTCTTCCTCGGTGAGGGCAAAGCCGTACTGCAGCAGATCCTTGGCCAGCAGTATGCCCTCTATGTGATCCTTGTCTTCATTCACCACCGGAAAGCGCGAGTGAGTGGACTCTATGATCATGGGGAGAAAATGAGAAACGGGCTGGGACTTTTCTACCGTCACCATTTGCGAGCGGGGGATCATGATGTCCCGCACTCGCAACTCGCTGACTTCCAGCACCCCTTCAATCATGTCTTTGGTGTCTTGATCGATCAGCTCGCGCTGACTGGCATCCATGATCACTTCCACCAATTCTTCACGGTTCTTCGGCTCGCCCTGAAAAAGCTGACCCAGCTTCTCTAGCCAGTTTTTCTTGCTGGACGAACCGTTGTCTGAGTTCGAATTATCGTCGCTCATTAATGTTATTTAACCTTCATCATCTAGATAGGGATTGGCAATGCCGAGTGCTGCCAGAATGGCGATTTCTCTGGCTTCCATTATTTCGGCTTCATCATCCTTAATATGGTCGAAGCCGAGTAAATGCAAGCAGCCATGTATCACCATATGAGCCCAATGGGCTTCAAGTGGCTTGTGCTGCTCGCTTGCTTCACGCTCTACTACCTGACGACAGATAACCAGATCGCCCAGTAGCGGTAACGTTATGCCGGGGGGAGCCTCGAAAGGAAACGACAGCACATTGGTCGATTTGTCCTTGCCGCGATAATCACGGTTCAGCTCGCGGCTTTCGGCTTCGTCAACCAAGCGTACGGTCAGTTCGGTTTCATCCCGCTCCTTGCCCAGGGTGGCTATCAGCCAGCTTTCCAGCTGTTGCTCATCGGGCAGACCGGGGGCCTCATCACAGGCAATTTGCAGATCCAGCCACAAGGTCATGATGGCGTCTCGTTGTTGTGCTGAATGTGCTTTTGCTGAGTATCGAAGGCTTCATAGGCGCGAACGATACGGGCCACCACAGGGTGGCGCACCACATCTTCGGCACGAAAGAAGTCAAAAGACAGCCCTTCAACACCGCTCAGCACCTCAATGGCGTGACGCAGGCCCGATTTGGCATTGCGCGGTAAATCGATTTGCGTAATGTCGCCGGTGATCACCGCCCGGGAGTTAAAGCCGATACGGGTCAAAAACATTTTCATCTGCTCAACCGTGGTGTTCTGGCTTTCGTCGAGAATGATAAAGGCGTCATTCAGGGTGCGACCACGCATATAGGCGAGGGGGGCCACTTCGATGACGTTGCGCTCAATCAGTTTTTCTACTCGCTCGAAGCCCAGCATTTCGAACAGGGCGTCGTACAAGGGGCGCAGGTAAGGATCCACCTTCTGGCTCAGATCACCGGGCAGGAAGCCCAGTTTTTCACCGGCTTCTACCGCCGGGCGAGTCAGCAGAATACGACGCACTTCCTGGCGTTCCAGTGCATCTACCGCCGCCGCCACCGCCAGATAGGTTTTACCGGTACCGGCTGGGCCTATGCCAAAGGTAATGTCGTGGCTCAGAATATGGGCTACATAATGGGCCTGATTGGGCGTACGGGGCTTGATAAGCCCCCGCTTGGTCTTGATCACCACTTCTTTGCCGTACTGATAGCCTTCATCGGGTTCGGCGTCCTGCTCGAGTACCCGGCTGCCCTTGATGGCCAGATGAATATCATCCGGCGTAATATCGGGCACAGCCTGGCCCCGCACCGACTGGGTCTCCACATACAAATGCTGCAGCAAGTCGGCCCCCACCTTGACCAGATTGGCGGGGCCAACCAGTTTGAAGTGCTGATTGTGATAATTGATTTCTATACCGAGGCGGCGCTCGAGCTGCTTGATGTTGTCATCAAAGGGGCCACAGAGGCTGGCCAGTCGTTGGCCATCGGCAGGCTGTAATTCAAGTTCCAGAGTAGTGACGGTTGATGTCAAAATAACTCCTGAATAGGGGATTAGGGATTAGGGAAGGGGGATGTGGGATTAGAGAGGACTTTCCAGTCCCTGCTCCCCAATCCCAACTCCCGGCAATTAAGGGGTAAAGGTGGCCACGCCCGTTTCGTCGGCGACACCATCGGGGCGACGAACCAGAATACTCTTGGGCGACACCTGTACCCGCAGCCCCATTTCATCTTCACCGCGAAGGAATTTGCCACGCAGACTGTTGGGTCTGGCTTCGATGATTTCCACGTCGGCAAAGCCACCAATCAGTGAGTGCGGGCCTTCAAAGTTTACTACGCGGTTATTTTCGGTACGGCCGCGCAGTTCCATCGGATTCAACTTTGACGGGCCTTCTACCAGAATACGCTGGGTGGTGCCCATCATCTGGCGGCTGATCTGCTGGGCCTGATTGTTGATCAGGGTTTGCAGGCGATAGAGGCGGTCTTTTTTCTCATCCAGCGGCACATCATCCGGCAAATCGGCGGCCGGAGTACCGGGGCGGGCGCTGAAAATAAAGCTGAAGCTCATGTCGAAACCCACATCTTCAATCAGCTTCATGGTGCGCGCAAAGTCGTCTTCATCTTCACCGGGAAAACCGATGATGAAGTCGGAACTGATGGTGATGTCCGGACGGGCCAGGCGCAGCTTGCGGATTTTCGACTTGTATTCCAGTGCCGTGTGCGGGCGCTTCATCAAGGTCAGAATACGGTCCGAGCCGCTTTGTACCGGCAGATGCAGAAAGCTCACCAGCTCGGGCGTGTCTTTATACACCTCGATAATATCGTCGGTAAACTCAATCGGGTGACTGGTGGTATAGCGGATGCGATCGATACCGTCTATGGAGGCGACCAAGCGCAACAGCTCGGCAAAACTGCAAATCTCGCCATCGTGGGTTTCACCGCGATAGCCGTTCACGTTCTGCCCTAACAGGTTGACTTCACGCACACCCTGGTCGGCCAGCTGGGCAATCTCGTACAAGACGTCATCCATCGGGCGGCTGACTTCTTCGCCACGGGTATAAGGCACCACGCAAAAAGAGCAGTATTTGGAGCAGCCTTCCATAATGGAGACGAAGGCGGTTACGCCGTCGGCACGAGGCTCGGGCAGGCTGTCGAATTTTTCAATTTCGGGAAAGGCGACATCAACCTGAGCGCCGTTGCCTTCCAGCACCGATTTGATCATGGCGGGCAGGCGGTGCAGTGTCTGGGGACCAAACACCAGGTCGACGTAAGGCGCGCGAGCACGAATGGCATCGCCTTCCTGAGACGCCACGCAACCACCTACACCAATCACCAGTTTCGGGTTGGCCACTTTAAGGGGGCGCCAGCGCCCCAGTTGATGAAACACCTTCTCTTGCGCTTTTTCGCGAATAGAACAGGTATTGAGCAGCAGTACGTCGGCGTGCTCGGGTTCATCGGTCAGCTCGTAGCCATGGGTGGCGTCCAGCAGATCGGCCATCTTGGATGAATCGTATTCATTCATCTGACAGCCCCAGGTTTTAATATGAAGTTTTTTGCTCATGGCACTCTTTGAATAACGGCCGCATTAATAAGGCATATTAATGACGGTAAGGGACATGGGATCAGGCCGGAGATTCTACTCTCTTAAAGCGCCAGTGGCCAGATAATATCCAGGCGGCTATTGGCGGAAACAACCGCATATTCTCGCCGAAATTCTGCGCCTTTTACGGTAGAATGGTTGAAAAATCGCGAGGTTAGCACGAGGTTAGCATATGGAACATTGTGATATTGCTATTGTGGGCGGCGGCATGGTCGGTGCCCTTGCCGCCGCCTTGTTGGCGCCAACGGGCCTGAGTATCAGGGTAATAGAAGCCAAAGCGCCCGAAGCGTTTGCCGCCGAGCAGGCACCCGATTTGCGCGTGTCGGCATTAAGTGCCACCTCGGTGGAGATGTTGCAACAAGCCGGTGCCTGGCCGCATATTTTGGCCATGCGGGCCTGGCCCTACCAACGCCTGGAAGCCTGTGAATGGCAAGGCTTTCATACCCAATTCAATGCCGAAGAACTGGGATGTGAATATCTGGGGTACATGATTGAAAACCGCATTATTCAATCCGGACTGTGGCAGGCGCTGGCGCAGTGGTCGAATGTGCAGCTTGACTGCCCCAATGGCCTGCTTGCCCTGCAGCAAACCGGTACTGGAGCCCAGCTTACCCTGACCGGAGGCCAGCAAGTGGCAGCCAGACTGGTGTTGGCCTGCGATGGCGCCGAGTCATTAACGCGTCAGCTGGCCGGTATCGGGGTTACGGCCTGGGACTACGCCCAGCATTGCATGTTGATTGGCATAGAAGCCGACAGCCTGGAGTCGGATACCACCTGGCAGCAATTTACCCCCAGCGGCCCGCGGGCGTTTTTACCCATGGGGCCGCGGCAGGGCTGCCTGGTGTGGTATGACCAAAAGGCGCGCATAGCAGCGTTGAGCAAGCTGGATAATGCGGCACTGGCTGAACAGGTTAAGGCACATTTTCCTCCGCGTATGAGCAAGCTGTTGGTGTTGAACAAAGGTAGTTTTCCCTTGCGTCGTCGCCATGCCAATCAGTACGTCAAAGGAGTTGTGGTATTGCTTGGCGATGCGGCTCACACCATTAATCCACTGGCGGGGCAGGGCGTTAATCTGGGGTTCAAGGATGTAGCTCGTTTAAACGAACTTATCCGTCAGGGACTTGAGGCCAGGCTGGATTTTGCCGCTCCCGAGCGCCTGGCCCGTTACCAACGCAGTCGTCGGCCCGACAATCTGCTGATGCAGTCGGCCATGGATGCGTGTTATCACACCTTTAGCAATGACTTTTTGCCGCTCAAGGTGCTGCGTAACCTGGGCTTGAAAGCCGCCGAGCACAGCGGCCCGCTAAAGAAACGCGTCATGAAATATGCCATGGGGCTGTAAGGGCGGGCATGACGACCTGACGCACGTCAGGAGCTCGCTTTTGGGGGGAGTCATCAACAGACAAAACCCAGATACCGGAGCAAGTCCGGTATGACGGGATAGTGACGGGGCGGCGTTTTTTCCAGCTTCTGTTAATTGTGTATGCGATCTATGTAAAAGTTGTTTACATTTATTTTTACATAAATCATGATGATGTTGTGGTTATCGTATACACAATATAAATACGCAGGGAGCAAAGAAATGACTACAAAATCAAAGGTCGGCACCAAGCCGGCTCGCCCAGAAGATGAAAACCTGGGCGTTGGAGCTAACATCGCCTACGGTTTTCAACACGTTCTTACCATGTACGGCGGCATTATTGCCGTGCCGCTGATTGTAGGACAGGCCGCAGGCCTGAGTTCGGCAGAAATAGGCATGTTGATTGCTGCCTCCTTGTTCATCGGTGGTTTGGCCACTCTGTTACAAACTCTGGGTGTGCCCTTTTTTGGTTGTCAGTTGCCGCTGGTGCAAGGGGTATCCTTTGCCAGTGTGGCAACCATAGTGGCGATCGTGACCTCCGGCGGTGGTTTGCCATCGGTGTTCGGTGCCGTTATTGCCGCTTCGATTCTCGGCTTTTTGATTACGCCGGTGTTTTCCAAAATCATTAAATTCTTTCCGCCACTGGTGACCGGTGCCGTGATTACCACCATAGGTCTGACCCTGATGCCGGTTGCGGCACGCTGGGCCATGGGTGGCAACAGCCGAGCCGAAGATTTTGGCAGCATGACCAACGTAGGCCTGGCGGGTTTGACGCTGGCTTTGGTATTGCTGTTAAGCAAGCTGGGTAATGCGGCCATCAGCCGATTGTCGATTTTGCTGGCCATGGTGCTGGGTACTCTGGCGGCGTGGGGCATGGGCCTGGTTGATTTTTCCCGGGTAATGGAAGGTCCACTGTTTGCTTTCCCAACCCCGTTCCATTTTGGCGCACCGGTATTCGAGCTGGCCGCTATTATCTCCATGTTCATCGTGGTACTGGTGATTCTGGTAGAAACCTCGGCAGATATTCTTGCGGTAGGTGACATCATAGACACCAAGGTCGACTCTCGTCGTCTGGGTGATGGCCTGCGTGCCGACATGATTTCCAGTGCCGTCGCCCCCTTGTTTGGTTCCTTTACTCAAAGTGCCTTCGCGCAAAACGTGGGCCTGGTTGCCGTCACCGGCGTCAAGAGCCGCTTCGTGGTGTCTTTTGCGGGGTTGATCCTGGTGACGCTGGGCTTGCTGCCGATTATGGGCCGCGTGATTGCCACCGTGCCGACTGCGGTACTGGGCGGGGCGGGCATAGTGTTGTTTGGTACCGTTGCCGCCAGTGGTATTCGTACCCTGGCCAAGGTGAACTATCACAACAACATGAACCTGATTATTGTGGCCACTTCCATTGGTTTTGGCATGCTGCCCATCGCAGCACCGTCTTTCTACCATGATTTCCCGGACTGGTTCGCCACCATCTTCCATTCCGGCATCAGCTCTACCGCTATCATGGCCATACTGTTGAACCTGCTGTTTAACCACATGACGCTGGGTAACTCGGATCAGCAATCGGTATTTGCTGCCGGTACCGACCGTATGGTGCGCGCCGAAGCCATTGAAACACTGGCCGAAGGTGATTATTTCACCGATGGCAAGCTGTTTGATGTGGAAGGCAACGAGATTGCCGTAGAAGGTGAAGTGACTGAAGCAGGAAAGAGCGTCGGGCCTGGCACCTCTGCAACTCACAAGCCGGTGACCGACCACTAGTAAAACGCTTGTGTCACTCAATTAAAGCCGCCTGAAACAGGCGGCTTTTTTGTGGCTGGCTCGCCAGACAAGGATGAGATGTTGTGTTGACATCGGTTGGTGTACCGCAGTTGCCATACGAAGCTATGCTTGCGTTTAGACTGACAGACCATGCTTGGCCGATTCCTGCGGCCTTTCATAGTATTACTGGCAAGCCGATGCTAAATTCTGTACAATTTCGCGCCCTTGTGGGCTCTGGTCAGTAAGCGTGAGGCAACCGAAATGAGTGAAACTAAAGTAAACCTGCTGGATCTGGATCGTGACGGCATGCGAGCCTTCTTTAATGAGATGGGCGAAAAACCGTTCCGTGCCGATCAGGTGATGAAATGGATCTATCACTTCGGTTGTGACGACTTTGAACAGATGACCAACATCAACAAGGTGTTGCGTGCCAAGCTGCTGCAAAAGGCGGAAATTCGCGCCCCCGAGATCAGCGTCGAGAAAATCTCCGCCGATGGCACCATCAAATGGGCGATGCAGGTGGGAGGCCAGGAAGTCGAAACCGTTTATATTCCCGATGGCGACCGTGCCACCTTGTGTGTGTCGTCTCAGGTAGGCTGTGCGCTGGACTGTAAATTCTGCTCAACGGCGCAGCAGGGCTTTAACCGCAACCTCAAGGTATCGGAAATTATCGGTCAGGTATGGCGAGCGGCCAGCCGGGTGGGCTTTGTGCGCGATTCGGGCCGCAAGCCCATTACCAACGTGGTGATGATGGGCATGGGTGAGCCCTTGCTCAATCTCAACAACGTGGTGCCTGCCATGCGTCTGATGCTGGAAGATTACGGTTTTGGCTTGTCGAAACGTCGCGTTACTTTGTCGACTTCCGGTGTGGTGCCGGCACTGGACAAAATGGGCGACATGATCGACGTGGCGCTGGCGGTATCGCTGCATGCGCCAAATGACAAGCTGCGCTCCGAGATCATGCCGATCAACGACAAGTACAACATTGCCACCCTGCTCGAAAGCGTGCGCAACTATATTTCCAAGTCCAATGCCAACCACGGCAAGGTGACCATAGAATATGTGTTGCTCGATCATGTGAACGACGACATGCAGCATGCTCACGAGCTGGCCGAGTTATTGAAAGACCTGCCCTGCAAGATCAACCTGATCCCGTTCAATCCCTTTCCGGGCAACGATTATGAGAAGCCGAGCAACAGCCGCATCGATCGCTTCAACAAGGTATTGATGCAATATGGCAATACGGTCACCATTCGTAAAACCCGGGGTGATGATATCGACGCTGCCTGTGGTCAGTTGGTGGGCGATGTGATCGACCGTACCAAGCGCACCATGAAAAAACGGATGCAGGAGCAAAGTATATCCGTCACAATGGTTTAAGCGTTCATGGATAAAGGCATAAAGAGTACGGGCCGTTAATGAATGATTGCCGTTGATTAAACGAAAACGGCCTTTTTATGTGGTAACGGGAACGTTTCACTAAAACGAGGGTCAGGTTTAAGAAGGCGGCGGTGCCACTTGGATATGTTAAGCTGGCAGGCCACACCGCAAAGTGCGGCTGGGCTTTGCGGTCCTGCGAAGGACAGGGAATGACGCGGCTGCGCTGGTGTTTCTGGCCATGATCAAGAGTGGCAAACACCCAGCCCACACGGTTTATGGTTAACAGCGCGTATGGCACCAGCACAGGGTCGTGAGATCAGGACCAGTGTTAAGCCGATACGCTTATTTCCAGATTCAGACAGGCTAGGCGATTGTTATTAAATGACTATAAATGAAACAGACTCACAGCCCCAGGCTGAAAACCAGGCTGACCCCGTAGCGACGCCAGGGCCTGGTCCCGGTGCCTTATTGCGTGAAGCCCGTGAGGCCAAAGGCTGGACCCAGGCCGAAGTGGCCCGCAGACTCAATCTGCGAATGGCCGTGATCGAGGCTATCGACAACGATCAGCACAAGGCGGGGGTCGCACTGACCTTTTTACGAGGCTACGTTAAAGCCTACGCCAAGGTGGTGGGTGTCTCTGAACCTCAAGCGCTGGCCGCATTTGATGCCATGAGCCGTGAACAAGTTGCGGCTGATGCGCCAATGAAAAGCTTTTCCAAGAAGACCCGACAACAAGCAAGCGACAAATGGCTTAAACGCACCAGTTGGCTGGTGTTTCTGGGGCTGGTCACCTCCCTGGTATATTGGTGGTGGCAAGATGGTGGTGCCCAGCAAATGGGACGTGACCTGGCGCCCATCAGCGAGCAAACGGCACCGGTCGAAGACACGCTTGCTCAACCTGAGCCATTACCGCCATTGAATCCGCCTTCCGACGCGCTGGTGCCAGTAGAAGCGACTCCCACCCCAACTGTTGAAGATGATGCCAATGTTGCATCGGCTGACATCGACGCTACCGAACCGGCCGCCGAGCCTGAGCCCGAACCGGCTCCCGAGCCTGTTGCCAACCCGCGTTTGCTGACCATGAGCTTTACCGATGATTGCTGGATTAAAGTCACCGACAGTCGTGGACAGGTGCTCAGCGAAGGCGTAAAGAAAGCCCAGCAATCGCTGTCTCTCGAGGGTGAGCCTCCGTTTCGCCTGGTGTTGGGGGTACCGGGTGCCGCCAACGTTGAATATATGAACCAAAAGGTGGATTTATCCTCCTTTAGCGCCGGTCGGGCAGCCCGACTGACAGTTCCAAAATCCTGATTAAAGCAAGAGTACACAATGTCCTTACATGACTCTCCCATCGTTCGTCGTCAATCCAAGCAAATCCGTGTTGGTTCCGTGCTGGTGGGAGGCGATGCCCCCATCAGCGTGCAGACCATGACCAATACGCTGACGACCGATGTCGAGGCGACGCTGGCCCAGATCCGCGCGGTAGAAAAAGTGGGCGCCGACATAGTACGGATCTCGGTTCCTACCATGGAAGCGGCGGAAGCCTTCAAGCTTATTCGCGCCGGTACCAGCATGCCGCTGATCGCCGACATTCACTTTGATTATCGTATTGCCTTGCAGGTGGCCGAATACGGCGCCGATTGTCTGCGTATCAATCCGGGCAATATAGGCCGGGAAGACAGAGTGCGCGCCGTGGTGGATTGTGCTCGTGACAAGGGCATTCCGATTCGCATTGGTGTTAATGGCGGCTCGCTGGAAAAAGATCTGCAGGAGAAATACGGTGAACCCACGCCGGCTGCTCTGGTGGAGTCGGCCTTGCGTCACGTCGATATTCTTGACCGGCTTAACTTTGACCAGTTCAAGGTCAGCGTCAAGGCTTCCGATGTTTTTCTGGCGGTCGGTGCTTATCGTGAGCTGGCTCGCCAGATTGAACAGCCTCTGCATCTGGGGATTACCGAAGCAGGCGGCTTTCGCGCCGGTGCCGTTAAATCGGCCATTGGTCTGGGGATGCTGCTGGCCGAAGGCATTGGTGACACTCTGCGTATTTCGCTGGCTGCCGATCCGGTGGAAGAAATCAAGGTGGGCTTCGATATTCTCAAGTCGTTGCGCATTCGCTCCCGCGGCATCAACTTTATTGCCTGTCCGTCCTGCTCGCGTCAGGAATTTGATGTGATCAATACGGTCAATGAACTGGAAAGCCGGTTGGAAGACATAGTCGTCCCCATGGACGTATCCATTATCGGCTGTGTGGTGAATGGCCCGGGCGAGGCATTGATTTCCGATCTGGGATTAGCCGGTGCCCAGCGCAAGAGTGCCCTGTATGACGGTGGCGAGCGCGTGGGGCGGCTGGATAACCTGACGCTGGTTGATGCCCTGGAAAGTCGCATTCGCGCCAAGGTAGCCATGATGGATCCCAAGGGCCGTATTCCGGTACAAGATAAAGATTGAATCAAGGCGAGACCGCTCCCAGCAGGCAAGGCGCCTGTTTCACCCCATTCAAGCCGTAAACATAGAGATATTTTCGTGGCCAAACAGATTCAAGCAATTCGTGGAATGAACGACTGCCAGCCGGAACAAACGCCCGCCTGGCAAAAAGCAGAAGCGGTACTACGTGATTTGATGCGCAGCTATGGCTATGCCGAAATACGGATGCCCATCATGGAAACCACCGGCCTGTTCAAGCGTGCCATCGGTGAAGTGACCGATGTGGTTGAAAAGGAAATGTATACCTTTGACGACCGCAATGGCGACAGCATGACCCTGCGCCCCGAAGGCACAGCGGGTTGTGTGCGTGCCGGTATCGAACATGGCCTGCTGTATAACCAGGAACGCCGCATGTGGTACATGGGTCCCATGTTTCGTTACGAACGTCCGCAAAAAGGGCGTTATCGCCAGTTTCATCAGTTTGGTGTAGAAGTATTTGGCCTGCAGGGACCGGACATCGACGCCGAGCTGATCATGCTGACTGCACGGCTGTGGAAGCAGCTGGGGGTGAGTGAACATCTTACCTTGCAGCTTAACAGCCTGGGCCAGCCAGCAGAACGCGCCGAGTATCGCCAGGCTTTGATTGCCTATCTGGAGCAGTATCACGATCAGCTGGATGAAGACAGCCAGCGTCGCCTGTATACCAACCCCCTGCGTGTACTCGACAGTAAAAACCCGCAGGTACAGGCGTTGCTGCAAGATGCTCCAATACTGAGCGATTACTTTGGCGAACAGACCCAGGCGCACTTTGCCGGTCTGACCGCCTTGCTGAGCGCCGCAGGTATTGCCTTTGAAGTCAATCCACGCCTGGTACGCGGTCTGGATTACTACAACCTGACGGTTTTCGAGTGGGTCACCGAGAGTCTGGGCGCTCAGGGAACCGTGTGTGGCGGCGGTCGTTACGACGGTCTGGTTGAACAACTGGGTGGCCAGGCCACGCCTGCCGTCGGATTTGCCATGGGCATGGAGCGACTGGTGTTGCTGCTGGAAACCCTGAATTTGGTAGAAACACAGCCCGCATTGGCGGATGTGTACATTGCCATGATGGGCGACGCCAGCCTGGTGGCCGGGTTTGCCCTTGCCGAGCAGCTGCGTGATCAGGTCACTGGTCTGAGAGTCATGAGTCATTGTGGCGGCGGCAACTTCAAGAAGCAGTTGAAGCGGGCAGACAAGAGCGGCGCCGGCATAGCGCTGATTTTGGGTGAAGACGAAGTCGCGCGCGGCGAAGTGACGGTTAAGTATTTACGTGGTCAGGGCGAACAACAGACCCTGGCGGTTAATGACATGATTGAACAGCTGAAAGGTGATCTGAGTGGACTTTAATAGCACGGAAGAACAGCAACTGGAAACCCTCAAGCGGTGGTGGTCCGAGTATGGCAAGTCGATCCTGCTGGGAGCCGTGATCGGCCTGGGGGGCTTGTTTGGCTGGCGTTATTACCAGAATCATCAGATAGAGACCCGCGCCGCCGGTGCCGATAGTTTTGTTGAAATTCGTACCAGGCTGGCGAACCAGGGGCCCGAGGCCTTTGATGAAGCCGCCGCTTTCGTTGAGCAGAACAAAGGCAATAATTACGGTGAGCTGGCTGCATTACTGTTGGCGGGCGAAGCGGTAAAAGCCAACCAGCTCCCTCTGGCGCAACAGCAACTGGAGCTGGCACTTGATGGTACCCAAGACATGGCGCTGAGCGATACTATTCGCCTGCGCCTGGCCCGGGTGTTGCTGGCGCAAGACAAATTCGACGAAGCGCAAACTCACTTGAACAATATCAGTGCCGATGCCTTTGCCGCCCAGCGCAGCGAAATACAGGGTGATTTGTATATGGCCCAAGACAAGCAGGATGATGCGAAAGACGCCTATCGTGCCGCCCGAGATGCGGGTGGCTTGACCGATAACCCCAGCCTGCGACTGAAACTGGACAATATGGCCATTACCACCGACGTGGGCAAGGAGGCATGAGTATGCGCAAACAATGGACGTTATTACCCCTGGTATTGGCCCTGGGCCTGGGGGCCTGCTCCAGCCAGCAAGATGTGATACAGGTGAGCCCGCTGCCTGATGTAGACAATACACTGAACACCAAAGAACGCTGGTCGACTTCGGTGGGCAATGGCGTGGGTGACTTCTACTCTCAGCTGGCTCCGGTTGTGGATGGCGAGCGTATTTTTGCCGCATCCCGCGACGGTGTGCTGGCCGCCTATGATCGTATTAGCGGCAAGCGTCAGTGGGATCAGCGCCTGGATAAACTGGATATCAATGACAATCAGCGCAGCCCCCGTATTTCCGGTGGCTTGACCGCAGCTTACGGCAACCTGTATTTCGGATCCGAAAACGGCATTGTGTATGCGGTTTCCCAGTCGGACGGTGAGCTGCTGTGGACCAGGGAAGTCCCCGGTGAAGTGCTGGCTGCCCCTGCCGTCGATGAAGGCAAGGTTGTGGTACATACCAGCGCCGGTAACCTGGTTGCTCTGGATGCCACCAGCGGCGAGCAGCAGTGGCAGCTGCGTAACGAGCAGCCCAGCCTGACGCTGCGCAGCATGGCCACGCCGGTTACCGTAGGTGGAGCCGTGCTGTATGGCCGGGCCGATGGGCGCCTGGGAGTGGCGCTTCTGGAAAATGGCCAGCCGGTGCGTGACACTCGTATTGCCAACCCGCGTGGGGCTACCGAGCTGGAGCGCATGGTGGATGTGGCCGCCAAACCGGTGATTTTGGGCGATATTCTCTTCACTATCGCTTATAATGGTCAGCTAACTGCTCATCAGTTGATTTCGGGGCAAGAATTGTGGAAGCGCCAGTACCAGGGCTCTCAGGATCTGAGTACCGACGGACGCCTGCTCTATATCAGCGATAGCCGCAGCCATCTGTTTGCGGTGGATGCACGCAGTGGTATGGAAGTATGGTCGAATACCGAGCTGGAAAATCGTCAGCTAACCGCGTCGGCGGTGTTCGGTGATTATCTGGTGGCAGGTGATGCACAGGGGTACCTGTATTGGTTCAACCGCCAGAGCGGCGTACTTGAATCCATGCAGCGCATCGACAGCAAAGGGCTGTATATAGCGCCTTTGGTGGTTGACGATACGCTTTATGTGCAAAGCCGTAGCGGCGATCTGGTGGCCATAGGCCAGCCTTGATCCCGGCATAAGTACACCACCGGCTCCTGATCCACGATCAGGAGCCGTTATTGTTTTTTGGAGACTGATTTTATGATGCCAGTAGTGGCTCTGGTGGGCCGCCCCAATGTGGGCAAATCCACACTATTCAACCGCTTGACCCGAACCCGAGATGCCCTGGTTGCCAACTTTCCCGGCCTGACCCGGGATCGTAAATATGGCCAGGCCAAAATTGGCGAGCTGGAATTCATCGTGGTCGACACCGGCGGTATCGATGGCACCGAAGAAGGCATAGAGCTGAAAATGGCGGCGCAATCACTGGCGGCCATCGACGAAGCCGATGTGGTGCTGTTTATGGTAGACGGCAGAGCCGGTTTAAGCTCGGCCGATGAAGCCATTGCTGCCCACTTGCGCCGTTGCCAGAAAGATACCTTACTGGTGGTGAACAAAACCGACGGCATCGATCCCGACTCGGCAGTCAGCGAGTTTTATCAGCTGGGACTGGGTGAGGTATATCCCATTGCCGCCACCCATGGTCGGGGCGTACTCAGCCTGCTGGAAACCGCACTGGCACCTCAGCTTGCTGAGCAGGCCGCCGAGCAGGAAAAACTGGCTGCCGATGCAGAGGCTGCTTTAGGCGAAGACCCTGATTCGGATGAGTTTGATTTTGATCATCTGGATGGGGATCAACTGCAAGACGCTCTTGAAGCCATGGATCAGGCTGACGAAGAAGACGCTCAGCAGTTCAAGGACTTGCCGATTAAGCTGGCGATTGTCGGGCGGCCCAACGTAGGTAAATCCACGCTGACCAACCGTATTCTGGGTGAAGACAGGGTGGTGGTGTACGACATGCCGGGTACCACCCGCGATTCCATTTATATTCCCATGCGCCGCGACGAACAGGACTATATCCTGATTGATACCGCCGGTGTACGCCGCCGTGGCCGGGTACATGAAACCGTTGAAAAGTTTTCGGTTATCAAAACCCTGAAAGCCATCGAAGACGCCAACGTCGTGGTACTGGTGCTGGATGCCCGGGAAGGGATTTCCGACCAGGATCTGAGTCTGCTGGGCTTCGTGCTGAATGCGGGGCGCAGTATCGTGCTGGCCGTCAACAAGTGGGACGGCCTGAACGAAGATGTTAAAGATGACATCAAGCGCGAGCTGGATCGTCGTTTGGGCTTTATCGACTTTGCACGTCTGCACTTTATTTCCGCTTTGCATGGCAGTGGCGTAGGCAATCTGTTTGGCTCGGTCACCGAGGCTTACGAGTCGGCCACCAAGCGGGTAAATACCTCCATGCTGACCCGAATCATGATGATGGCTCAGGACGATCACCAGCCGCCTCTGGTACGGGGCCGCCGGGTCAAGCTGAAGTATGCCCATGCGGGTGGCTATAATCCGCCGCGGATCATAGTGCATGGTAATCAGGTGAAAGACTTGCCTGAATCCTATAAGCGGTACCTGATCAACTATTTCCGCCGTGCTCTGAAAATAATGGGAACGCCCATTCGTGTGGAGTTCAACGAAGGGGATAACCCGTATGAAGGCATCAAGAACAAGCTGACAGAAACGCAGATGCGCAAGCGCAAGCGTATGATGCGCTTCAACAAGAAAAAGTAATACCTTCAAACGCCGGCCCAGCCGGCGTTTTTTATTTCATTTTTCCCATGCCTGGCTGCCCGAAGCCTACCCGGCTTAATAGACTAATATGGATAACAGAGGCGGTGCGCTGTGCACTGCAATACTGTGAACATGGAGGGAGTATGTACAAGTCGCTACTGGTTGCGGTCGATGGTTCCAAGCAGGGTAAAAAAGCGCTGATACTGGCATGTCACCTGGCTCGGCAAGATGATGCCGAGGTACATCTGGTGCATGTGCCCGAAGCTTTACCCCACGAAGCAACGTTAATTTGGGGAATAGGAGCCGTGGCCGTTGAAGATAGCCGCAAAGAGCTGGAAACCACCGGCCAGAAAATACTGGCTCGGGCCGAGCTTGAAGCGCGCGAGTTGGGAGTCAGCCAGGTTCACACTCATATTGCTCAGGGTGAGCCGGCCCGTAGTATTATTCACCAGGCCGAAAGGCTCGGTGTGGATGTTATCGTCATGGGATGTCGCGGTTTGGGTAACCTGGCGGGACTCATGATGGGCAGTGTATCGCACAAGGTGAGTCACAACGCCAAGTGCGGGGTAATTACTATACGGTAATGTTTCTGTACGGGTACAAGGTGCTTGTTGCCGGATAATAGCGTCAAGTACCTTCTTGAGCGCGTAATCGATTGCCGTTTAAAAGGCAGGTTTGGGCTGCTGATTTGGTTATGGCGATGTTAGCTTGCCTGTTCGAGTGTGGCCTGTTCTGCCAAAAAATACGCATTGTTACGGCGCAGTATTTTACGACGTACATCCTGCATCAGAATTTTACGGCGCGGAGACCAGGCCGAGGCCTTGCGCTGTTTTAATAAAGTGCGTCTTCGTTTCAACATATTAAGTACCTTTGTCACTAGGGTGATGTCTGGGCCGCAAAAAGCAGCGATGACGCAGTAAATATCAGCTTGTGCGACCCGGGTAAAGTGACATTTGTGTTAAATGCCCGAATCTGTCGACTGGCTCTCATGCTGGGCGGCCAGGCCGGTATCCGTATACGTATTGTCTCGCCATAACAGGCTTTGATAATACTGACGAATGTTATTGACGAATTGCCGGGTCTCGCGGCCTCTGGCGTAACCATAGCGGGTTTGCTTGTACCATTGAGGCTGATGCAACAGCGGTAAATTGGCCTTCACCTGGGCCCAGGAGTTGGGATCTTGCTGGCGCAGTTTGGTCAGGCGGCGTACATCCAGCATATGACCCAGGCCAATATTGTAGGCTGCCAGTGCAAACCAGATGCGTTCGTCATCGGGTATGGTGTCGGGCAGGCGCTCCATAAGCGACGCCAGATACTGAGCCCCACCGCGAATGCTTTGCTCCGGATCCAGGCGGTTCTTTACCCCAACCTGGGCGGCGGTATCTTCGGTCAACATCATCATGCCGCGAACTCCGGTATAAGACTGGGCTTGGGGATCCCAGTGTGACTCCTGATAACTGACCGCCGCCAGCAGCCGCCAGTCCAGCTCGCCCGCATGGCGTTCAAACAGCGGTTGGTATTGTGGTAGTACCTTCTCTATGCGTTGTAAAAAGGTACGGGTATCAACATAGTCAAAGCTTTGTACATGGCCAAAATACTTTTCATGCAAACGGGCCAGGTTACCGTTGTCATATTGTTGGTTGAAAAAGTCCAGCATGCTGGCCAGCACGGTATCATCGTTATTTTTGGCCAGCATCCAGGCGACGGGTTGTGGATCGCCCAGGGTAAACGCGGCTTCAATATTGGGATAATAACGCTGGGTTCTGGCCAGTAGAATGTCTGACACCAAAGTGTAATCGGCTTCGCCTTCTGCTACCTGGCGTAACAAGTCTTCCGCATCGGTATCGCTGCGCGCTTCCCAGTGCAATTCCGGTAGCTCCTGCTGCAGTTGATACAGCCATTCGGCCTGACTGGAGCCGGCAAGTACCCACAGGTTTCCCGTTATGTCCGTAGGGCCTTTGGGGCGAGTGGCTCCCTTGCGATACACCAGTGTTTGTTCAATATGATAATAACCCGGGCCAAAGCGATACTGTTGTCGCCGTTGTTCGGTACTGGTCATGCCGGCCGCCAGCATATCCACCTTGCCGGTATCCAGTAGAGCGAACAGCTCGTTTAAACTGTAGGCGGGCACCATGTTCAGCTCTACATCAAGCGAGTCGGCAAACTGGCGCGCCAGTTCATAATCCAGCCCTTCTTCCTGACCATCGCGCAAAAAATAATAGAGCGGGTGAAACAGGGTACCTACGCGCAACACGCCGCCGGCTTTGATCTGCTCAATGCGGGTTGGTTGCTCTGTGTCAAATTCACAGCCGCTGACAGACAGCAGGCTTATTAACAACAAAGGCTTGAGTAGCAGTATAACCAGGCGCAAAAGCGGATCCTCATTTCATATCATCGCCGTTTTATAACAGATGTAGAAGGATTCGTCAGCCAGGCGTACATCACAATCCCTAATCCCTAATCCCTAATCCCTAATCCCTAATGACACTGTATCCATGGCTAATTTAAATGGGCGTCGACAGAGCAGAGGGGGAAACCTATAATACCGCCAACTTCTCAACCCCCCATTCACTCACGCTTTGAGAATTGCCACTATGGAAATACTGAGAGGCTCACCCGCCTTATCTGGTTTCAGAACCCAGGCTCTGGTTCGCCAGGCCCAGCAACAGAATCTGCCGCTGGTAGCCGTTGCAACCGAATACGTACATTTTGTCGCCCTGAACGCCAACCTCGAGGCCGATGGAAAACATGTTTTAAGCCAGTTGCTCGACAGCCCGGTTCAGGGCATTACGCCCCCTCAAGACAGCCTGCTGGTGCTGGTTACGCCGCGCCCGGGTACGCTGTCGCCCTGGTCAACCAAGGCCACGGATATAGCACGCAACTGTGGCTTGAGTCAGGTAAAACGCATCGAACGTGGCATTAGCTACTACTTGAGCTTCGAGCGCACCCCAACCGATAGCGAGCTTGATGCCATCAAGGCCATGCTGTTCGATCGCATGACTGAAATAACGCTCGGCGAACTAGAAGACGCCAGCTGCCTGTTTGCCGAAGCCGAGCCGGCGCCGGTCACCGCCGTGGATATTCTGGCCGGAGGCCGTGAGGCCCTCGCCGAGGCGAACCAACGCCTGGGTCTGGCACTGGCAGATGATGAAATTGATTATCTGTATGACGGATTTACCGGGTTGGGTCGTAACCCCAACGACATCGAACTCTATATGTTCGCCCAGGCCAACTCCGAGCATTGTCGCCACAAGATTTTCAATGCCGACTGGACCATAGACGGGGTAGAGCAGGGCAAGTCGCTGTTCAAGATGATCAAGAACACCCATGAACAGGTGCCGGAACATGTGTTGTCTGCCTATAAAGACAACGCAGCGGTCATGAGTGGCTCGGCCGCAGGGCGCTTCTTTGCCAGCCCCGAGTCCGGTGAATATCGTTACCATCAAGAAGATATTCATATCTTGATGAAGGTGGAAACCCACAACCATCCGACTGCCATTTCACCCTACGCCGGTGCCGCCACCGGCTCCGGCGGCGAAATACGTGATGAAGGCGCCACCGGACGGGGCTCCAAGCCCAAAGCCGGTCTGGTCGGCTTCAGCGTATCCAACCTGAAAATTCCGGCGTATCCGCGCCCCTGGGAACATGACTTCGGCAAGCCAGAACGTATCGTCAGCGCCCTGGACATCATGATCGATGGCCCTCTGGGTGGCGCTGCCTTCAACAACGAATTTGGTCGTCCGGCTCTGCTGGGTTATTTCCGCACCTTTGAAGAGAAAGTCTCCAGCTTTAACGGCGAGGAAGTACGCGGTTATCACAAGCCCATCATGCTGGCTGGTGGCCTGGGCAATATTCGTGGCGAGCACGTGCAAAAAGGCGAGATTACCGTGGGTGCCAAGCTGATTGTACTGGGCGGGCCGGCGATGAACATCGGCCTGGGGGGCGGTGCTGCTTCCAGCATGACCTCGGGTCAGTCCAGCGAAGATCTGGACTTTGCCTCGGTACAGCGTGACAACCCGGAAATGGAGCGTCGCTGTCAGGAAGTGATCGATCGCTGCTGGGCCATGGGTGACCACAATCCTATCCAGTTTATCCACGATGTGGGCGCGGGCGGCTTGTCCAACGCCATGCCGGAGCTGGTGAGCGACGGTGGCCGAGGCGGCCGCTTCAATCTGCGCGACATTCCCAACGATGAGCCGGGCATGAGCCCGCTGCAAATCTGGTGTAACGAGTCGCAAGAACGCTATGTTATGTCGGTTGCCAACGATCGCCTGGCGGAGTTTGAAGCTATTTGTCGTCGGGAGCGTGCACCGTTTGCCGTTATCGGTGAAGCCACCGCCGAACCGCATCTGAGCCTGAACGACAGCCACTTCGACAATCAACCCATCGATATGCCGCTGGAAGTGCTGCTGGGCAAGGCGCCGAAAATGCAGCGCGATGCCACAACGTCGCAGCATCAAAGTCCGGCACTGAATCTGGATGGTATCGATCTGAAAGATGCCGCCGAGCGCGTGATGACGCTGCCCACTGTGGCCGATAAAGGCTTCCTGATCACCATAGGCGACAGAACCGTGACCGGTCTGGTAGCTCGGGATCAAATGGTTGGCCCCTGGCAGGTGCCGGTTGCCGACTGTGCCGTGACCGCCGCCGCGTTCGACAGCTACGCCGGTGAGGCCATGTCGATGGGCGAGCGTACGCCCGTCGCACTGCTGGATTATGCCGCCTCGGCACGCCTGGCGGTCGCCGAAGCCATTACCAATATTGCCGGTACCCACATTGGCGAACTCAAGCACATCAAGCTGTCTGCCAACTGGATGGCCGCTGCGGGTCACCCTGGCGAAGATGCCGGCCTGTATGAAGCGGTCAAGGCGGTAGGCGAAGAGCTGTGCCCCGAGCTGGAGCTGACCATACCGGTGGGCAAAGACTCGATGTCGATGAAAACCAGCTGGCAGGAAAACGGTGAAGATAAAGCCGTGACAGCACCGCTGTCATTGGTGATCACCGCCTTTGCCCGCGTCGAAGATGTTCGCGATACCGTAACCCCCTGGTTGCGTTGTGATCAGGGCGACACCAACCTGATTCTGGTGGATCTGGGCAATGGCAAAAATCGCCTCGGTGCTTCTGCCCTGGCTCAGGTATATCGCCAGCTGGGTGACACGCCTGCCGATCTGGACAACCCAGCCCAGCTGAAGAATTTCTTCTATGCCATGCAGACCCTGGTAGCCGACAAGAAATTGCTGGCCTATCACGACAAGGGCGATGGTGGCTTGTTCACTACCCTGGCGGAAATGGCGTTTGCCGGCAATACCGGTCTGGATATCGAGCTCGACCTGCTGGGTGCCGACCATCTGGCAGTGTTGTTCAATGAAGAGCTGGGTGCGGTACTGCAGGTACGCCAGGAAGACAAAGAGGCGGTGCTCACCTGTCTGGCGGGACATGGTCTGTCGGCCTGCAGCCATGTGATTGGCAAGCCAAACCAGGACGATCAACTGCGCCTGTTCTTTGCCGGCGAAGAGGTGTACACAGAATCTCGTACCGAGCTGCGTCGTTTGTGGTCTGAAACCAGCTACCAGATGCAGGCACTGCGCGATAATCCCGAGTGTGCCGAGGCCGAATATGCGGCCAAGCTGGAAGCGAACAACCCCGGATTATCGGTTGATCTCAGCTTCAACCCCAAAGAAGACATTGCCGCTCCCTTTATTGCCAAGGGTGAGCATCCTCGCATGGCCATTCTGCGCGAGCAGGGCGTTAACTCCCATGTAGAAATGGCGGCCGCTTTCGACCGCGCCGGTTTTGCGGCGGTAGACGTACACATGAGCGATCTGCAAAGCGGCCGTTATCGGTTGGACGAGTTCGCCGGCATGGTTGCCTGTGGTGGCTTCTCGTACGGGGACGTATTGGGTGCCGGCGGTGGCTGGGCCAAGTCGGTACTGTTCAACGAGGCATTGCGGGCTCAGTTTGAAGCCTTCTTTGCCCGGGAAGACAGCTTTGCCCTTGGCGTGTGTAATGGCTGCCAGATGCTGTCGCAACTGCGCGACCTGATCCCGGGTGCCGCACACTGGCCAAACTTTGTGCGTAACCGCTCCGAACGTTTTGAAGCCCGTTTCAGTCTGGTAGAAGTTCAGGAGTCACCCAGCCTGTTCTTGTCCGGTATGGCTGGCTCTCGTCTGCCGATTGCGGTTTCTCACGGCGAAGGTCAGGTGCAAACCCTGAATGCGGATATCAAGGCCATTGAAGCCAGTGGCACAGTAGCGCTGCGGTTTGTGGATCATCACGGTCAGGCAACCGAGCGTTATCCGTTCAACCCCAATGGTTCGGCAAACGGCATTACCGGCCTGAGCAGCCAGGATGGACGCGTCACCATCATGATGCCGCACCCGGAGCGGGTGTTCCGCACCGTGGCCAACTCCTGGCACCCCGACGGCTGGGGTGAAGACGGCGGCTGGATGCGTATTTTCCGTAATGCACGGAAAAATCTCGGTTAAAATTGCAACTTGCATCTAATTATGAAAAAGCCCACAGTGATGTGGGCTTTTTATTTTCTACTTGTGCCTATATTATAACTCAGCTTGAAATGCATACGGCGAAAACGGTCGCACAATAACACCCATAAACATGAACGAAACACGCGGATATCATTCATTTAACGAGTAGATCAGGGATATGGATCACACTGACTTGTTATGGACTGTGCCTACCTCCTGGCATCAGACCAGTAGCGATAGTCTCAGGGAACTTGCTGCCACTTCACTCAACCTGATACGGCAGATCATGCGTCATACCCGGGAAGGTATAGTGGTTATGGATGCCCGCGGGCGTGTGCTGGAGGTCAATCCGGCGTTTTGTGCTCTCAGCGAACTCGATGAGTCTCAGATTTGCGATCAACATATCACCAATATCAATGGTGACCTGCACCGGCGGCGCTACTACCGGGATATTTGGCAGCGATTGCAGCAGCAAGAAAGCTGGCAGGGTGAAGTACAACATCATAACCGCAAGGGAAAACGGGTTACTCACTGCCTGATGCTGTATCTGGTTAAAGACAGTCAGAACAGGGTGACTAACATCATAGGAATTCTGGACGACGTCAGCCAGCTGCGACAGTCGCAGGAGCGACTCAGTTTTCTTGCCCACCACGATGCACTGACCGGCACCGCCAATCGTTCTTTTCTATTAAGCTGGTTTGGTAAATTAAAGCCGGCATTGGCAAAAAACGAGCAACTGGCGTTGCTGTTTATCGACCTGGACCGCTTCAAGCCTATCAACGACAACTTCGGCCATGGCGTGGGGGATAGGGTACTTAAAGAGTTGGCTATGCGGCTAACATCTCAGGTCGATGCCAATGAGCTGGTCGCACGTATCGGGGGCGATGAGTTTGTGATGATTTGGCGAGGCGTCATGACCCATGACAGCTTGCTGGACAAGGCCGAACACTTGCTGACCCAGCTTAAAATTCCGGTGCAGATCGGCAGTTACGAGTTGAGTGTGGGTGCCAGTATCGGCATCAGTTTTTATCCCGAGCACGGTGAAGACATTGAAAGTCTGCTGCGTTATGCCGACACCGCCATGTATCAGGCCAAACGCTACAGTCGCAATAAAATCTGCCTGTTCGATCAGGTGCAGTATGCCGAGTTGCAAACCCAGCAACGATTAACGGCAGACTTCAATCAGGCCATTGAAGAACATCAGCTTTTTCTACAATACCAACCGGTGTTGGCAACCGGTGGTAAACAGCTGCTGAGCGTCGAGGCCTTATTGCGCTGGCAACATCCCGAGCTGGGCATCTTGTACCCGGATCAGTTTCTGTCGGCGGCCAGTGCGGCAGGCGCTTTATATCATTTGGCTGAATGGGTATTTATTGAAGCGGCGCGGCAATTGCGTGAGTGGCAGCAACACTGGCACTGGCAGGGATGTATCAGCATTAATCTCAGCGGATTGGAGCTGGAGCAGCTGAGGGTAGAGCCGTTATTAGCCTTGTTGCAGCAACAAGGCGTGGACCCGAGCGACTTCATACTGGAACTGTGTAGTGACTATTTAATGCGTCGTAGCGAATCACTCAGCGAGATACTGGGCAAGCTAAGAGAGGCGGGAGTTAAAATCTATCTGAACAATGTGGGGACGGGACGCTTCAATTTCAGCAAGTTCAATCAACTGCCTATCGACGGCATCAAACTGGATCGCAGCCTGTTAGGTGGACAAGGCGGCTTGTTCGAGCAGTCTGTTGTGCGAGCGCTGTTATTATTGTCTGAAGCGCTGAATATCAAGGTGGTGGCCTGCGGCGTTGAAACCGAAGAGCAGTGGCAGTTTTTGCGTCAATATGCCTGTTATGGGGTTCAAGGGCGACTGTTGGCGCCGCCGATGAAGGCCAGTGAGTTGCAAGCGCACTTGTGGCAAGAGGGGAAAGCGTGAAGGGAAAAACACTGAACCAGCAGCTGTGCTTCAGGCTGTTTTGCCGTCCGCGTCCCCATTACGCGTTATTACTCTATGCCGCGCAGTGATATTTGCCCTGGCGCTATGTCCAGGCTCACCACCTTGTCTTTAAGCTGGCGCTGCAAGGGATCTTTTTCATCCAGAGTGTAAACCGGATATTGCGACAAATAGCCGGTGAGTGCCTGCAGCAGAATGGGGAGCATGAAGCGCGCTTGTGGTGAGCTTTGTGCTTCATTGAGGCTGTAGTTCAACAGTTCAAATTCGTCGAGAAACAAGGCTCCCTGTTCGCCGTCATAGCGAGGACGGGCGCTGAAGTCGCCCGTAATGTCCCAATGGTAACGTTGCTGCCCCTGATTAACGGAAATCAAGGCCTGGCCCAGTACTCTGGCTTTGTCTGGGGTCTGGCGACCCAGCTCTACTTTTACATCCTGCATTTGTACTGCCGCCGACAGCCACTGGCCCAGACCAAGAGGGAACTCCTTGCCCAGCTGCTGGCCAAGTTCCTGATTGAGTTGCTGTTCGGTCAGGGTCAGGCTTTGTGCCGTTGCCTGCACGCTCATGCTAAACGCGATTAAAAACATTATAATTTTCATCGGCCTGTATCCATTCATCAATTTTATGTACCTTATCTAGGGTCTAGTCTGCACCGTCCCGCTTTAGAGGAGCAAGGCATTTTTGAGTGATTATCTTTCTACACTGCTCGGTTGGCTGTTATTTGCCATTCACGCCAGTCTGGTGCTGGGGGTAACCTTCAGGGTTATCATGAAACGTCGCCCGGTGGGCGTTTCTCTGGCCTGGCTGGCGCTGATTTATGCCATTCCCATCGTCGGCGTGGCGACCTATATTTTGTTTGGTGAGATTCGATTGGGTCGTAAGCGGGCCGATAGAGCCAAGGCCATGTATCGACCTTACGCCGACTGGATCAATGTACTGGTCGCGCGCTTTCCTGGCCAGCAGTTTGAAGTCAGTGAACCGGCCCGGCCTATTTATGAATTGGTAAAGGCACGGCTTAATATGCCGATGCTGAGCGGTAATGGTATGAGCCTGTTGCAGCATCCAGATGAGATTCTGGCGGCGCTGCAAGAGGATATTCGCGCGGCGCGCAGCTCGTGTTATCTGGAATTTTATATCTGGTATGCCGGCGGACGAGCCGATGATATCGCCTTTGACTTGATGGCGGCGGCACGGCGCGGCGTGGATTGTCGGGTGTTGCTGGACTCGGTCGGCAGCGCCGATTTCTTTCGCAGCCATTGGCCAATGCGGCTGCGAGAAGCGGGCGTCAAAGTGATAGAAGTGCTGCCGGTGGGGGCGTTTCGCATATTATTCGAGCGTCAGGATTTGCGAATGCACCGCAAGCTGGTGGTGATCGATGATGACGTTGCCTATACCGGCTCCATGAATCTGGTCGATCCGGCCTGCTTCAAGCAAAACGCCGGAGTGGGGCAGTGGGTAGACATAATGCTGCGGATTCGCGGCCCCATAGTGCCGATTTTCTGGTCGTTGTTTGTCTGGGATTGGGAAATGGAAACCGGAGAGCGTTTGCTGGAGCAGCTTGAATATCACCCCATCAGCTGTCTCGATAATCAGCTTAAGCTGCAATTATTACCTTCGGGCCCCTTTATGGGCGGCGATGCCATTCAGCAGAGTCTGTTGACCGCCATTTATCAGGCCCGGCGCCGGTTGGTATTGATTACGCCTTATTTCGTGCCCGACGATCCGCTGGTAGCGGCGCTGTGCTCGGCAGCGGATCGGGGCGTTGAGATACAACTGGTATTGCCGGCGAAAAATGACTCGCGCATGGTCAACTATGCCTGTAATGCCTTTTTTGATGAACTGCTGCACGCGGGGGTAGAAATTCATCTGTACGGTGGTGGACTGCTGCACACCAAGTGCGTGCTGGTCGATCATCAGTTTGCACTGGTGGGGACGGTTAACCTGGACAAACGCAGCCTGTGGTTGAATTTTGAGATGACGCTGCTGATTGACGATGGTCAGGCCATGGGAGAATTATTGCAACTGGCCGATGGTTATTTGAGTGATGCCAAGCCGATTTCGTGGCTGGAATGGCGACAGCGCCCGGTACGCCAGCGGGTGCTGGAAAACCTCTTCTACCTGTTGAGCCCCTTGCTGTAAGAGCCGAGACTGGGGAATAGGGAATAGGGAGTAGGGAATAGGGATTATCGAGTCCCTAATCCCTGCTCCCCAGTCACCGTTTTACTGTCTGTAATGCTTGAGGAAGCGTGCCAGACGGCCGATGGCATCTTCCAGCTCTTCCACCCTTGGCAGGGTGACCAGACGGAAGTGATCCGGCGTCGGCCAGTTAAAACCTGTGCCTTGTACGATCAGCATTTTCTCTTGCAGCAATAGATCGTACACCATCTTCTGGTCGTCTTTGATGTTGTACACTTTGGGGTCCAGACGCGGGAACAGATAAATGGCGCCTTTGGGTTTAACACACGACACGCCGGGAATATCGTTCAGCAGCTGCCAGGCCAGATCCCGCTGCTGGCGCAATCGGCCACCGGGCAACACCAGCTCGTTAATGCTTTGATATCCACCCAGCGCCGCCTGAATGCAATGCTGCATGGGCACGTTGGCGCACAGTCGCATGGACGACAGCATTTCCAGCCCTTCGATATATCCCCGGGCCTGGTGTTTGGGCCCGCTGATCATCATCCAGCCCTGGCGAAAGCCCGCAGCTCTATAACTCTTGGACAGACCGTTAAAGGTGGCTACCAGTACATCGTCGCACAGGGTGCAGACCGAATGGTGGGCCACATCGTCATACAGTATCTTGTCGTAGATTTCGTCGGCAAAGATAATCAGCTTGTTTTGCCGCGCAATTTCAATGACCTCGAGCAAGAACTCGCTGCCATATACTGCACCGGTAGGGTTATTGGGGTTGATCAGCACTATGCCCTTGGTGCGAGGGCTGATTTTGGACTTGATATCATCCAGATCCGGATACCAGTCTGCCTGCTCGTCACACCGGTAATGCACCGCCTTGCCGCCCGACAGCGTCACGGCAGCCGTCCATAACGGGTAATCCGGTGACGGCACCAGAATTTCGTCGCCGTTGTTGAGCAGAGCCTGCATCGCCATCACGATCAGCTCAGACACACCATTACCAATGTAGATATCTTCCAGATCCGTAGTGCGCAGGCCCTTCTGCTGGTAATACTGCATGATGGCCTTGCGGGCCGAGAACAGCCCCTTGGACTCACAGTATCCCTGGCTGGTGGGCATGTTCACTATGGCATCTTTGAGCAGCTCTTCAGGCGCATCAAAGCCGAAGCTGGCCGGGTTGCCAATATTGAGCTTGAGAATGCGGTGGCCTTCGTCTTCCAGGCGGCGGGCTTCTTTGTGAACCGGACCGCGGATGTCATAACAGACGTTGTCCAGCTTGTGTGATTTATCTAGGGAATACATGGGTGCAAACGGCCTCGGAATAAGCTCCAGCCTGGGCAGTCACCGAACGGCAAGCACTCTGCGGGGCATACTCAACGCCCGCACCGCAGCAATAACGCCATTTGGGAGCCACTGGCCAGTAAAGACTAGTGATAGCGTCCATGATGAGACTTTGTGAACAAGATGAAAAGGGGTAAGCAGCGGATTGTGAAGAAAAAAATAAAACAAACGGTAAGCAGTGAAGGTTGAATAGTGAAGAGGACGGCGCAGACTCGAAAGCTTAACCTAATCGAGCTAAACCTGTTTTGCTGTTATTTTGGTGAATATCAGGGGCCAGGTATTGGGCTATAAAACGCAACAATATACCGAGGGGCTCTGTAAGCACAGCAACCAGACCGGCAGGGCAGGTAAAGGGCTGTGCTGTTTGTCTTTCGCTTCACCCTTTACCCTTCACACCTTACCGATTTACTGGAACAGGCCTAAATGCGCCTTGGCATGGGCTTCAAACTCGGTGTAGCCGCCAATATGCGCCTGATCGAGAAAAATCTGTGGCACGGTTTCTACCGGCTTGCCGACGGTTTTTTCCAGATCTTCCTTGGAAATGCCCTCGGCATGAATATCCACATAGCGGAAGTTGAAGTCGTCGCGTTCTTCGGTCAATTTTTCTGCCAGCTCTTTGGCTCGAACACAAAACGGGCAGCCGGGGCGGCCAAAAATCACTGCAAACATATGCTCTCTCCTGATTGGTTTACAAGGCGCAGTATAAAGACGGCGCCTGAAGAATAAAAATCGTTAATACTTTGCTGATTAATTGGTTTTAACTATTGGCTGTTGAAAGACGGCCGCTTCCAGCCATTCACGCTCGAAGCGTCGGGCGGGCCATTCCCCCTGACCTGCGGCGATATTTTTTTCATGCTGGGGGCTTATCGACAAGCCATTTTGCAGCAACACAAAGGCCTTGCGTTGTCCGGCATCGGTATCAATAAAACCCGCCAGGTTTTGTACGTGGGCTATGGTACCGGTTTTAGCCATGATCTTGCCCTTGAGAGCCGGGTTTTGCACGCTGCGCCGATAGCGCAAGGTGCCGGTTTCACCACTTACGGGCAGCAATCCCATCAGCCAGTTGGCTCTGGGGTCTTGTGCCATCACCAGTAGTACGGCCAGCAAGTCTTGCCCTCGCACTAAATTGTGTGCCGATAAGCCCGAGCCGTCGGCCAGCCAGGACGGTCCGAGGTCGATATTGGCCTCTTGCAGTAGAATGTCACGCACTGCCTGAGTGCCATTGCGAAAACTGCCCGGTTGCTTGAAATGCTCGGCACCCAGGGTGCGCAGCAGGCTGTCGGCATACAGGTTATCCGAGTGCTCCAGAATCTTGCGGCTCAGCTCGATCAGAGGCGCAGAGTCATGGGTGGCAAGGGTCTGCCAGTTGGCCGCTTCAATATGGCTGGCATTAATGCCCCCCGAGATGCGAATGCCGGCCTGCTTGAGTGCCCAGCGGGTCAGGTCTTCTCCCCAGGCGGCGACATCCTGAATGGCAAAACGCAGAGGCCAGGGCTCTTTGCGCGGGCCAATACAGCCGGTCAGGCGATATTGGTTGGGTGGGCTCATGTCCACTTCCAGCGAACAAAACTGCTGTTTTTGTTCGCCACGGCTCAGCACATCCACCTTGGCGCTGATGGTGACCGGCTGATGCGCAGGTACGGTGGCGCGTGCGGCTTGCCCCGGGCGGGCATACAAGGCGCCCTGCACGCAGTTTCTATCCAGAATCAAGGCCGATACCGGAGAGGTATAACACACACTCAAGTCGTTCCACGACCAGCCATCGCCGCGATCGTAGCCACTAAAGCGCTGCTGATTAAGCAGTACATTGCCACTGACGCTGCGCACGCCCGCGCGTTTGAGCAGTGCGTGCAGCTGCTCCCGGGTGAGCGAGGGGTCACCCACAAAGTCGATCAGCAAGTCGCCCACCAGTGTGTCGCCTTGCAGCTGACCGCGATAGCGCACCTGAGTCTGATAGCGCCAGTCCGGCCCCAGCGCCAGAGCGCCGGCCAGGGTGGTGATCAACTTCTGGGTTGAGGCGGGTTTTAACAACAGTTGTGCATTGTGGCTGGACTCTATTTGTCCCGTGGTGGCGTCGGCCAACAGCCATGCCGCCTGACCATTGGCCGGGGGCTTCTCGACCGGTGCATTGGCAGCAACGGAAAAATGGATAGCAAGGGCGGCAAGGCCAACAATATAACGATTCATAACACTCTTTATCTATAATGAATGGGCGGTACGAAACCGGCCCTGATAATCGAACAGGGTTTCTTTTATCTGCCAGCGGCGTTTGTGCTGACGGGCAATCACAAAATCAGGGTGGCGAAAACGCTCGGCGCTGGCCACTACCTCGGCCAGCGAGTCAAACGTGGGCTCCAGCCCCGGAGCGGGCCAGTGAGGACGCACAAACTCCAGAAAGAAGCGTCCCTTTTTCCCTTTCTGATCGAAAGCATACCATTGCTGCAGCTCGGTGCCATCTTCGTCGTAATAGGTGACCTTGAGCGCGGGGCCAAACTTGCCGCCGGCTTCGCTCAAACTCAGGCCGGCGCAACGCAGCACCAGGGCATCTTTCAGTGCCAGCGCTTCTTTCAGTTTTTTATCCGGGTCGACCAGCAAGTGGCCGCAGTCGTGACATTCTCTGGCGGCAATATCATTTTCGGCCAGACATTGCGGGCAAGACTTGAAACGAAAGCGATAGCCACAGGGCTCACCCAGAGCATCATCGTCGTCACTTTCAAACAGGCCCTGGCAGCGACGACCAAAATGTTCCAGCACCTGCCCCTGGGCATCGGTTTTTCCCCAGAAAATATTGGCAAAGCCGCAGGCGGGGCACAATACCTGTACCTGGGTGGTATCGGGATGGGGGCGGGGCTCACCCACGTCGGGAGCAAAAATATCCATGTTGTTGCCCGCATAATCCAGCACCAGGCAGTCGGTTTTATCCGGGCTCAATCGCAGGCCGCGGCCAATAATCTGCTGATACAGGGCCACAGACTGAGTGGGGCGCAGCAGCGCGATAACATCAACATGGGGAGCATCGAAGCCGGTGGTCAGCACCGATACATTAACCAGAAACTTGAGCTCGCGCGCCTTGAAGCGGCGAATAATGTCATCCCGCTCCGGGGCCGGCGTGTCACCGGTGATCAGCGCCGTTTGCCCTACCGGCAGCAGGTCGGCCACTTCGCTGGCGTGGCGCACCGTGCTGGCAAACACCATCACCCCAACGCGCTCGGCGGCATAATCCTGAATTTGTTGCACTATGTGCGGGGTGACTCTGGGCTGGCGAGCCAGTTCTTTTTCCAGTGCCTGCTCGCTAAACAATCCCTGCTCGTACAACCGCGAAAAATCGTAGTGCACGACGGGGGCGTCGATTAACTGCGGTGGACATAAATAGCCCTGCTTGATCATCAGCCGCAGCGGCAATTCAAAAATACACTGCTTGAAAAAACGCGGCCCATGGCTGCGGATCATGCCGTGATAATGAGTCTGATAAATCCAGCCCAGCCCCAGTCGATACGGGGTGGCGGTCAGCCCCAGTACCTTGAGGCGTTCGTTGGACTGGCGCAGATGATGAATGACCTGCAAATATTGGCTGTTTTCGTCGTCGGACACTCGGTGGCATTCGTCAATCACCACCAGGCTGAAGTTGGCGAAGGCGGCCAGATTGCGGGCTACCGATTGTACCGAGCCAAACACCACCTGGGTATGGGCCTCTTTCTGGCCCAGGCCGGCAGAAAAAATGGCTGCCTGCTGACCATAGCTCTGATACTTGGCATGGTTTTGTTCCACCAGCTCTTTCACGTGCGCCAGTACCAATACTCGTCCCCGAGCCAGGCGGGCCAGTTCGGCAATTACCAGGCTTTTGCCGGCTCCGGTTGGCAGCACCAACACCGCCGGATCATGGTGGCGACGAAAGTACTCCAGGGTGCGATTGACCGCCTCTTGCTGATAGGGGCGAAGGGTAAACATCAGGTGTCCTTGAACGCAGTAAGCCAACAGGTGGGTAGTGTGATAATAAACACAGAGAATATCAAACAGTGGCCTCTGTGCCGTTATCCTGACGTGCGTCAGGCTTCCTGTTTTGGTCTACTCTCACTTTTGCTTTAGAATAGGGTATCTTTAGCGTTTATTTAAGAATAACCGAGGCAAACATCTTTATGATCATCAAACCCAAGGTTCGTGGCTTTATCTGTACCACTACCCATCCCGTTGGTTGTGAGGCGAATGTGCGTGAGCAAATTGCTTACGTTAAAGCCAAGGGCCAGCTCAAGCAGGGTCCTAAAAAGGTCCTGGTGATCGGTGCATCTACCGGTTATGGCCTGGCATCTCGTATTAATGCCGCCTTTGGCAGCGACGCGGCCACCATAGGTGTGTTCTTTGAAAAGCCGGCGACCGAGAAAAAAACCGGATCTGCCGGCTGGTATAATGCTGCTGCCTTCGATAAAGCAGCCAAGGAAGAAGGTCTGTATGCCAAGAGCATCAACGGCGACGCTTTCTCCAACGCATGCCGCGAACAGGTGATTGAGCTGATCAAACAGGACCTGGGGCAAATTGATCTGGTCGTTTATTCCCTGGCGTCGCCGGTGCGCAAGATGCCTGAAACCGGTGAAGTGGTGCGTTCTGCCCTCAAGCCGATTGGTGAAGCGTACAAATCGACCGCGCTGGATACCAACAAAGATGTGCTGGTTGAAGCCGTGGTTGAGCCAGCCAACGAGCAGGAAATTGCCGACACCATTCAGGTGATGGGTGGTCAGGACTGGGAATTGTGGATGAATGCGCTGAGTGATGCCGGCGTGCTGGCCGACGGTGCCAAGTCGGTTGCCTACTCTTACATTGGTACCGATTTAACCTGGCCTATCTACTGGCACGGAACCCTGGGCAAAGCCAAGGAAGACCTGGATCGCGCCGCCCATGCCATCGATACCAAGCTGAAGACCAAAGGTGGGAATGCCCATGTAGCCGTGCTCAAGTCGGTGGTGACACAGGCTTCTGCCGCCATTCCGGTGATGCCCTTGTATATTTCCATGGCGTTCAAGGTAATGAAAGAACAGGGTATTCACGAAGGCTGTATCGAACAGATCCAGCGTCTGTTTACCGAGCGCCTGTACAGCGGTGATGCGGTTCAGGTGGACGAGCAGAATCGTCTGCGTCTGGATGACTGGGAACTGCGTGATGAAGTGCAAAATGCCTGTCGCGAAATCTGGGCCCAGGTGCAGGACGACAACATTTACCAGTTAACCGACTACCAGGGCTATAAAGACGAATTCTTGCGCCTGTTTGGTTTTGGCCTGACCGGCGTAGACTACGAAGCCGATGTTGATCCGCAGGTTGATTTCGAGGTGATTGAACTGGCGTAATCGAATTCTGTGTCAGTAACAGCCCGGTTGAGTTTCTCAGCCGGGCTTTTTTAATCCTGTACGGCAGGTGCAGAGAAGGGAGGAGTACAGACCACCTGGTTCTTGCCGGCATGCTTGGCGGCATAAAGCGCATCATCTGCCTGGCGTAACCAGTCGCTGGCATGGGGCGTTTCTTTGGTTAATGAGGCTACCCCCAGGCTGACCGTATAGCGTATGATCAACTCGTTGCTGCTCACTACGGCATGAGCAATATTCTGGCGCAACCTTTCGGCAATCAACCGAGCACCTTCAATATCGGTTTCCGGTAATATAATGCCAAACTCCTCGCCTCCGTAACGTCCCGGATAATCGGTATGGCGCAGGCTGGCGCGAATTAAGCTGGCCAGATGGCGAATGACATCATCGCCAACAGGATGGCCATATTGATCATTGATGATTTTGAAGTTATCTATGTCCAGCATGATCAGGCTGACGGAGTGACCGTAGCGTTGATAACGTTTAAATTCGTCATTGAGCGAACCTTCCCAGGCTCCACGATTGAGCAGCTCGGTCAGGTTGTCCGTTCTACTTAACAATCCCAGTTGTGAATTGGCTTTCTCCAGCGCTAAACGACTGCAGGCTACATCGGTCACATCGTACAGCATCAGGCAGACCTGTTTTATGCTGCCATCTGGCCGGGCCAGCGGGCTGATGGTCATGTTCTGATACATATGAGGTGCGGTGCCGGTGATAGGGCGGCTGTTGCCAAATCGGAACAGGTAAGGGCGCAGTTCCCAGGAGGTAAAGGCGCGGGTGTTTAGCGTGATCACCGTATCAATCTTGCGTTTGAGCCAGGCTTGAGGAAGCTCGGGAAACAGGCTGAACAGATTTTTATCTCGCACCGCCGTTGAGGTCATGCCGCTATGGTTTTCCATAAAGCCGTTCCATAGCTGTACATTATAATCCAAATCCAGCACCACCAGGCCGATTTCTACCGACTCCAGCATATCGATCAAAAAATGAAAGGCATGCGCATCCTGCTTGGAAATAGACATCACTTACTCCGTTAAATACATCAGTCGTTGTTCCAGCCGTTTGACCGAGTCTGCGGTCAGCAATACCAGCAGGTTACAGTTAATATGCTGCTGTTCCAGCTCATAGGGGATTTCAATGCACAACAGCTCTTGTGCCGGTTGATGATGCTCAAGCAATTCATCAGGGGGCTGATGCTGGCCCAGCATGCCGGGTTGACCAAGGCCGAATGAAATATCGAGCTGTTCGCCGAGCCCCTTGATAAAGGCACCAAACAAAATATTGGACATATCCAGCAATACTTCCATCTCGGGCGCGGAACTGTTGAGATCGTCATAATGCAGCAGTTTGGCCATTTGCTTGCTGCAGCTATCGGAAAACAACAACAAGGCTTCGCCCGACACTCCGGCTCCTACAAACCCCTGACAGACCCTAGAATATTGATGGTTGCTATCACTGACACAAATCGCCATATTGAGTTCGCTGCGCGCAATGAATGCCACTTTGGGAATGGGTTGATGAATAAATACGCCCAGTAACTGAGCCAGCAGACTGGTCGCCTGGCCCATGGCAATATTTGCCATTTCCTGCAAGTGCTCGAACAGTGAGATAGACGTGGATGAATCGTCCCTGACCGCCGGAGGAGTGCTATGGTCATCGGCGCGATAAAACCCATATTCGGCGAGGAGTTGCTTGAGCTCAATGGCTGCAATGGGCTTTTTGATAAAACCGATGGCGCCCAATGCCATTACGGTTTGTCGAGCCTGAAGCTGGATGTCACCGGAGATCACCACCGTGATGATCTGTAGCGCTTCACCTTGTATGGTTTTCAGTACCTCATAGCCGTCAAGCTCAGGCATATTGAGATCGAGCAACAGCAAATCTGCCCCTTGTTGGCGCACGATTTCCAGTGCTTCGTGACCATTACGGGCAAACCGGATCTGCATCCCCCAATGCGAGGGGAGGGCATTGGCCAATTGTTTTCGTGCAAAGGCGGAGTCGTCACAAATTAAAACTTGAATCGCCATGTTATCAGAGCGCCTGTATGAGTACTGAACGATAAAAGGCCAAGTTAGAGTCCTTTACCTAATGAATCAATTCAACCACAAGTTGTGGCCAGTTAACAGGAAACAAATGGCACTCTTTTGCATTTTGTTGCGTATTAATTGCTATTTGCAAGGCGGTGGGTGAAACCCGGCATGAGTGATTGAATTGAATGTTGCGACAGAGCATGACGAGATATGCTCGGGCGGGTTAGCGATGGGCCAACCTATAATAAAGAACAGACCTTAACTTTAATTGGTTGAAAAATTGAACAATTTTTTTTCTCTCGAACGATGGATGCCGGGTTTGGTCAGCTTGCTGGGCTACCAGCGATCCTGGCTGTTGCCCGATATTCGCGCGGGTATGTCGGTGGCGGCAGTCGCCTTGCCGGTGGCCATTGCGTATGCGGAGTTGACCGGAGTCGGCGCCATCGTCGGCTTGTACTCTTGCATTTTGCCAATGATTGTTTACGCCTTGTTTGGGTCGTCTCGCCAGTTGATCGTGGGCCCGGATGCCGCCACCTGCGCCGTGATTGCCGCCGTGGTCACCCCGCTGGCGGCAGGCGATGCCGTCCGTCACTGGCAGTTGGTCATGACCATGACCGCCATGACCGGCTTTTGGTGTCTGATTGCCAGCCGCCTTAAACTCGGGGTGTTGGCGGATTTCTTGTCTCGTCCTATCTTGATGGGCCTGCTGAACGGGGTAGCCATTACCATTATTGTGGGCCAGCTATCCAGCGTGTTCGGCTTTACCTTTGCCCAGTCCGGCCTGATCGAGCGTTTGCTGGCGGTTCCCGACTATGGGCCACAAATTCACTTCACTACCTTGGGGTTCAGCCTGTTGACCCTGGCTGTCATGTTGCTGTGCCGATATCTTCGCCCCCAATGGTCGAGTTCGTTGCTGGCGCTGACGGTAGTGGCGTTTGTCTTGTGGCTGGGGGATCCTGTTCGGCTCAATGTGGCCGTGGTGGGCAGTTTGAACTCGGGTCTTCCCGATTTTCAGATCCCCGAGTTTCCCCCTGGGCTGATTCGCGAGCTGGTACTGCCCGCCCTCAACCTGGCCATGGTGAGCTTTGTGTCCATGATGCTGACCGCCCGCAGCTTTGCCGCTAAAAACGGCTACGATATTGACGCCGATAAAGAGTTTAGAGCCCTGGGATTTGCCAATCTGGCTTCTGCCGTGTCTCAGGGATTTGCCATCAGTGGCGCCGACTCACGCACCGCCGTTAACGATGCCAATGGTGGCAAGAGCCAGCTGGTGTCCATTGTGGCTGCGCTGGCGATTGCAATCGTCACTTTCTTTTTAACGGCGCCGCTGCAATATATTCCTACCGCAGCGCTCGGCGTGGTGTTGATCATGGCCTCTTTGTCGCTGACCGACTTCAAAGGCTTGTGGGCCTTGCGTCATTCGGATCGCTCCGCCTTCTGGCTCGCCTGGATAACCTTTGCCAGCGTACTGCTGATGGGGGTGATCCCGGGGATTACCCTGGCGGTGCTGCTGGGGCTGTTTCAGTTTTTGCGTAATGTCATGCGGCCCACGGATCAGCTGATGGGCATGAACGACGAAGGGGTGGTGCATACCCTTGGCCACAATGAAGAAGTCAAAGCCATTACCGGGGTGCTGATTTATCGGTTTAACTCACCACTGACCTATTTTAATGCCGGTTATTTCAAGCGACGGGTATTGCTGCTACTGGCGAGGGAATCGTCCCCGCCCACCTGTTTGATTATTGATGCGGTTTCTTGTTTTACCCATCAAGACATCAGTGTGATGAGCATGGTGGGAGAGCTGTTTAAAGAATTGAAACGGCATGGCGTACACATGGTGATGGCGGGGCGGCGGGGCCAGATGACCCATTGGCTGAAACAGGCGGGCATTCGGGTCGGCGATGAGGGGATTCTGGTGTATCCGGATCTTTATCAGGCCCTGCGCATGACGCGTCATCACTGGGCCCATGAGGATGAGGCCGAGAACAAAGGCAAGGCGTCACCGTTTGAGTATCGATTTTCACAGCCGGGTGTCAACGAGCCTGCAGATCTGAAGAGTCACGACAACGATAGTCACGGCAACAATCAGTTAGGCGAGACCGTGCCTGATATCATGGCCTCACCAGCCTCTGTTGATGACAGTGCCGAGACGCCAGATACCCTGAAATAGCGAGCAAAGTCATAATGAAACTCAAACCGAGTCTGTGGTTGCCGCCGCCCGCCATCGTGGCCATTATTGCCACTTTGATGTGGCTGTCCGAGCAGCGCCTGGCGCATTGGTCGGTACGCTTTGCCGGCCAGCAGGGACTGGTGTGGTTGCTGGTAGTGTTTGGGCTGGTACTCATGGTGCTGGCGGCGTGGCAGTTACGCCGGGCAAACACTACCATTTTGCCGTTTGTGCCGGAGCAGACTCGTCAGTTGGTTACCGAGGGCATTTTTCGCTATTCCCGTAACCCCATTTATGTTGGCGACTTCTTGTTGCTGCTGGCCTGGGCAGTTTGGCTGGGCAATGGGGTGGCTCTTATCTGGCTGCTGGTCTTTATCGGTTACATGAACAAGATGCAGATAGCGGCGGAAGAGCGGGCACTGGCCGTCAAGTTTGGCAGCGATTATCAGGAATACTGCCGCAAGGCTCGGCGCTGGCTATAGGCATTATCATGACCGATTAGGACTTGCGGCCGTTTGCCTGCCTCTCTACACTGGCGCTTTTCATTATCTGGCCTGTTCAAGCTGGTGCAAGGTTGCCGCTTGGCGAAGCCGTCGGGAGAGAGTTCTGGCCCTATGAACCAAGACAGTGGCGCTACCCGCCTGAATAAATTTATCAGTGAAACCGGTATTTGCTCGCGTCGAGAAGCCGACCGGCTGATTGAGCAAGGCCGAGTGAAAGTGAATGGTGAAGTAGCCGGTATGGGCGTCAAAGTCACCCAGGCCGACAATGTACAGGTAAACGGCAAGCCGTTGCGCGCCAAGCCCCAGGCCGTGTATCTGGTGTATAACAAGCCGATAGGCATTACCTGCACCACAGATAGCGCCATTGCCGGCAATATCGTTGACGCGGTTAACTACAAGGCGCGGATTTTCCCTATCGGCAGGCTGGACAAGCCCTCGAGCGGGCTGATTTTGCTGACCAACGACGGCGATATCGTCAACAAGATCCTCCGGGCGGGCAACGCCCACGAAAAAGAATACATAGTGTCGATGGATAAACCCATTACCGACGACTTTGTGGCACGCATGAGTGCCGGTGTGCCTATCCTCGATACCGTGACCAAGCCCTGCAAGGTGAAAAAAGTAGGCCCCAAAACCATCAATATCATTCTCACCCAGGGCTTGAACCGACAGATCCGCCGCATGGCTGAATATCTGGGCTTTAGCGTTACCAGCCTGAAACGGGTGCGGATCATGAATATTGATCTGGGTAACCTGAAGCCGGGTCAGTGGCGTGAAGTCACGGCACAAGAGCTGGCGCTGATTAACCATATGGTGGGCGATTCGAGTAAAACCGAAGAAGCCTCTGTGCTGGAACAACCCAAAGCGGCCCGCCAGGGGCCCCGTATTAAAGACTTGCCCGTCGTCGGCGCTAAAGCGGCAGTGACTGGCCGTGGCTCGGTTGGGGATCGTAATAAAAAACCAGCCAGTAAAGGATCACGTAATGGCGCGGGAAAGGGGCCAATCTCGAGCAAGGGATCGCTGCCGCAAAGCAATCGCGGTAAACGCTCGAACGGCGCATCTGCTGCCAGGCCGGGCAACAAAAATGGCTCGGCCGGTCGCAGTAAAAAGCCCGGGCGCTAGCGTTGATTCCCAAATTTCAACAGATGAAAGTGTTTTTTGCCGCGGCGCAGGATCACATAATGCTGTTGGAGCCGAGGCAGTTCATGGGTGTCTGAGCTGATCTGGGCGCCATTGACCGCAATGGCGCCGTTGGCGATCAGCTCCCTGGCCTGACGCAGCGAGCTTGCCAGGCCAGTCTCTACCAGCAAACGACTCAGCATGGGGGATTCAAAGTCCTGAATGCGGGTCAGGGGAATGCCGTCCTGCTCCAGCTGGGCAAACTCCGAAAGACTCAACTGGCTGAAGTCCCCGCAAAACAGCGCCTGACTGATGCGTTCGGCGGCCATCAATTCCGCCTTGCCATGCACCCGTTCGGTCAGTTCACTGGCCAGCAGGCGCTGGGCGATAGGCTTGGCTGCACGGTTACTATCCTGGTGTTCTATGTCTTCAATCTCGGCGACTGAACGCAGGCTGTAGTAGCGCAAAAAACGATAGACGTCGGTATCGGCGGTATTGAGCCAGAACTGATAAAACGCATAAGGCGATGTTTTGGCTGCATCCAGCCAGATGGTGCCGGTTTCGGTTTTGCCAAACTTGGTGCCGTCGGCCTTGGTGATCAGCGGCAACGTCAGGCCGAACACCTGTTGTCGATTCAGCCGGCGGGTGAGATCGATGCCGCTGGTAATGTTTCCCCATTGATCGTTGCCGCCAATTTGCACTGTGCAAGCGTGCTCTTTGTTGAGTACCGCAAAGTCGTAAGACTGCAATAGTGAATAGGCAAATTCGGTAAATGACAGCCCCTGATCCGGGCGCGCCAGCCGCTGCTTGACCGAATCTTTGGCGATCATGGCATTAACGGAAAAATGCTTGCCGATATCGCGCAAAAATGTGAACAGGTCCAGTTTGCTCATCCAATCGGCATTGTTCAGCAGATGCACCTGCTGGCGGTTTGACTTGGCATCCAGCAGGTTACCCACTTGCCGTTGCAAGTCGCTCACCCAGCCATTAACTGTGGCGGCCTCATTCAGGCTGCGTTCACTGGCTTTAAAGCTGGGGTCGCCAATCATGCCGGTGGCTCCCCCCAGCAACGCCACTACGCTGTGGCCCGCTTCTTTAAAACGACGCAACATCAATAACGGCACCAGATGCCCGATGTGCAGGCTACCTGCGGTAGGATCAAAGCCACAATAAATGACTCTGGGCTCTTGATTAAGATGCTCTCCAAGGGCTACGGCGTCAGACTGCTGGGCTATCAGTCCACGCTGGTTCAGCTCGTGCAACAAGTCATTGGTGCTGCAAGAGGGAGTGAAATTTGAATGCTTGACGGGCTGTGGATCAACTTCAGGCATGGTGGACTCTTCATTTATAAACAAAGCGTCATCCTGACCCAGTCGATACCCGGGTGCCTATGTCCTTTTTGGGATAGTTTGCGATAATAGCGCGAATAGAAAGCGATCAGCCGTAAGCGGTCAGCTCAGGGTCAAACCGACCGTATTCCTGATGAAAGTCAGGATTTGGTTTTAGTACAAAAAAAGCAGATACCGTGACCAGCCCGGCATGACGGCAGAAGGATGATGCAGGATTTTAGCTGTCATCCTGACGAACGTCAGGATCTCGTTTTTGGTTTTACTTGGCGCCAGGCATTGTTTCTTCCCATCAAATAGGGTCAACCATGGTCATAGTTAATCACCACGAATACCAGCAGGCGCTGACCAGGACCATTGGCGCCATGGGAACGGCCGCGTTTGTTCGTCAGCTGGCAGCCCTGGTCGCCACCCAGGTAAGCAGCGACTGCACCCTGGTGCTGAATTATCGCAGTGGCGGGCCGGCGGTGTATTTATTTGATAATCTGCAACACAGGCGTGACTTGCTGTTTCAGCAATATTTGAACGGCATATATGCCGACGATCCCTTTTATCGCGCCCTTGGCTTGGGCCTGAGCGAAGGTGTCTACTCCCTGCGAACCCTGGTGGCAGAGCTGGGCATGGGGCCCGATTATATGGCCGGTTTTTATCAGGCAACCGGCTGGCAGGAAGAGCTGGGGCTGGTGGTATCACTGCACAAAGGGCAATGGTTAACGCTGTTTCTGGGCCGGATGGCGGCCCTGCCATTTAGCGCGAACGAACAGACGCGATTACGCCATTTGCTCCCTGTGCTGGGGGCCTTGTGTCGGCAGCACTGGCCTTTGGGCTGTGAAGTGATGGCGCTATCGCCACCCGATCCGGCGCCGCCAGAGCAGAACCGAATGCGCTCTCAGGTCGATATGGCACTGGCCAGTTTTGGACTGGCGCGTCTGACTCGCCGCGAACAACAGGTGGCGGTCTTGCTGATACAGGGCCGAGATAATGAGACTATCGCGCAGCAGTTGGGCATTGGAGTCGGCACGGTTAAAAACCACCGCAAGCACCTTTACGGCAAATTGCATATCGACAGTCAGGCCGCGCTGTTTGCCCGCTTTCTCAATCACCTGATCACCTGTAACCAAAGCCGAGAGCCAAAAGCTGGCAGCTAAAACCAATACCGGCTTCTTTGCTGCATGCTGACGGCTTCCTGCTTTTTCCTCATGTTTACCCTCTCACACCTCGGGTTTTCTTTGTTGTATACTGGCCGCCACTCTGGGCGCACCTTACTATAATGACAGGGAACAGCCGTTATGATCCCAAGGATAAATCTGCAACAGCAGATAACTCCCACCTATTTTGCATTTCTCGACGCATTGGCCGACAGTGGCTTTCGCGGCGATATTGAACGCAGCTATGCCAGCCGACTAGCCGTTGCCACCGATAACAGCGTATATCAAAGCCTTCCCCAGGCGGTGGTGTTTCCGCGCTCAACCCAGGACTTGGCCATCATGCTGACCCTGGCAACCAAGACCGCTTATCAAGACGTGAAATTCGCTCCCAGAGGGGGCGGTACCGGTACCAACGGTCAGTCGTTGAACGACAACATAGTGGTCGATTTGTCGCGCCATCTTAATCAGCTGCTGATGATGAACGCTGATGAACGACGAGTGCGGGTGCAAACGGGGATGGTCAAAGACCGACTCAACCAGCTGGTGGCTCCCCATAATCTGTTCTTTTCTCCGGATCTCTCTACCAGTAATCGTGCCACCCTGGGCGGCATGATCAATACCGATGCTTCGGGGCAGGGCTCTCTGGTATACGGTAAAACCTCGGATCACGTGCTGGGTGTCACGGCGGTACTGGTCGACGGTACCATTATTGAAACCGGCCCGGTCAGTGGCGAAGCGCTGGATGCCAAGCTGGAAGAAGACAGTCGCGAAGGTGAGCTGTACCGCTGTGTGTACCACAGCGTCAATGATCATGCCGGTGAAATAGAAAAACGCTTTCCCAAGTTGAACCGTTTTTTAACCGGTTACGATCTCAAGCACGTGTATGACAAGGCCACTCATACCCTGGATCTCACCCGTATTCTGTGCGGCTCCGAGGGCTCGCTGGCGTTTATTGCCGAAGCCTGGCTTGATTTAACCCCCATCCCCACTTATCGCACCCTGGTTAATGTGAAATACGACAGCTTTCAATCGGCGTTGCGTAACGCACCGCTGATGGTGGAAGCCAAGGCATTGTCGGTCGAAACGGTTGACTCCAAGGTGCTGGGGCTGGCGCGCGAAGACATTATCTGGCATTCGGTAAGTGACCTCATTCAGGACGTGCCGGGCAAGATAATGGACGGCCTCAACATGGTCGAATATGCGGATCAGGACGGCGAAGCCCAGCGCGAAAAGGTCGAGGCCCTGTGCGCCCAGCTCGATGGTCTGATTGAACGTGGCGAAGCCGGTATTATCGGCTATCAGATATGTGACGATCTGGCGTCACTCAATCGTATTTATGCGATGCGCAAAAAGGCGGTCGGGTTACTGGGCAATACCAAGGGTCGTAAAAAGCCGATTGCCTTCGTGGAAGATACCGCCGTACCGCCAGAGAATCTGGCTGATTATATTGTTGAATTTCGTGCGCTGCTGGACGAACACCAGCTGCAATACGGCATGTTTGGTCATGTGGATGCCGGGGTGCTGCATGTTCGCCCGGCACTGGACATGACGGATCCCGAGCAGGAAGTCATGCTGCGCAAGATTTCCGATCAGGTAAATACGCTGACCGCCAAATACGGTGGCCTGATGTGGGGCGAACACGGCAAGGGTTATCGTTCCGAATACAGCCCGACCTTTTTCGGTGAGGTGTTGTTTACCGAGCTGCGCCGTATTAAATCCGCCTTTGATCCTTTCAACCGGCTGAACCCCGGTAAAATCTGCACGCCACTCGACAGCCTGGATCAACTGGTGTCGGTGGATGCGACCAAACGGGGTTTTTATGATCGGCAGATCCCCGTGAACGTACGCGACAGCTACACCCAGGCCATGGACTGTAACGGTAATGGCCTGTGCTTCGATTTCGATGTGAAGTCCCCCATGTGCCCCTCGATGAAGCTGACCGCCGATCGTCGTCATTCTCCAAAAGGCAGAGCGGGTTTGGTACGGGAATGGTTACGCCAGCTCTCGGCCCAGGGCTTCGATCCCATGGCCGAAGAAGCAGCAGTCATGAGTCGCAGTGCCAGTGTTAAAGGCCTGGTGGAGCGAGTGAAATACAGCTGGCAAAAGCATTGCGGCGAATACGACTTCTCCCATGAAGTAAAAGAAGCCATGGACGGCTGCCTGGCGTGCAAGGCCTGTTCTAGCCAATGCCCTATAAAAGTGGATGTACCCACCTTTCGGGCGCGCTTTTTACAACTGTATCATCAGCGCTATCAGCGTCCGCCCAAGGATTACATGGTGTCCTGGGTCGAATCGTATACGCCCTGGATGGCCAAGGTACCCGGGCTGGTCAATCCATTGATGAGCAACAAACTGGTACAGGCGGGAGCCAGCTCCTTGCTGGGCATGGTCGACATGCCACTGGTCAGTAACCCCAGTTTGAACAAGCTGCTGGAAAAAGGCGCTGCCAGAGCCTTCGACATGGCCGAGTTAGCGGCGCTGAGCGATGAGCAAAAAGCCAAAACATTGCTGATTGTACAAGACCCCTTCACCTCTTTTTATGATGCCAATGTGGTGTTTGATCTGGTGCAGTTGGCAACGACGCTGGGCTTTACCCCAGTGGTGTTGCCGTTCAAACCCAATGGCAAACCGGCGCACGTAAAAGGTTTTTTGCGTCGTTTTGCCGCCATGGCTGCCGACAGCGCACAGTTTTTAAACCAGCTGGCACGGCTGAATATTCCGCTGGTGGGCGTCGATCCTTCATTGGTGCTGTGTTATCGCGACGAATACAAAAGCGTGCTTGGCCAGGCCAGAGGCGATTTCGAGGTCTTGCTACCCCAGGAATGGCTATTGCAGCAATTAACACACTTGCCTGCACAAACGCCGGAAGGTGAACCCTGGTATCTGTTTGCCCATTGCAGTGAAAAAACCGCGCTGCCCACCACTCATCAGGATTGGGGGCGTATTTTCAGCCACCTTGGCGCTAACCTTGAAGCGATACCGGTAGGATGCTGCGGCATGGCAGGCACCTATGGCCACGAGCGCGAACATGTGGCAGGCTCAAAGCAGTTATATGGCATGAGCTGGGCCGAGCCGATGCGCAAGCTTCCTCAGGAGCGATGCATGGCCACCGGCTTTTCGTGTCGTAGTCAGGTTAAACGCATCGAAGGGCAGGGCATCAAGCACCCGGTGCAGGCATTGCTCGGTTTGATAAACAAAGCTTGAAGCTGACAGCTGGAAGTTAATAACAAACAGAGTGGCTGACAGTGTTAGGGCCCGAGGCCTTGCTTTTAGCCTCTACTTCCAGCTTGATAAATACACCAAGGAGAATACATGGGATTAATATTAGGTTTGATCATCGGCGGTCTGGCCGGTTGGATTGCTGGTAAGTTAATGAAAGGACAGGGTTTTGGCCTGCTGGGGAATATACTGCTCGGTCTGGTCGGCGGTTTTTTGGGCGGTATCGTTTTTCGTCTGCTGGGCCTGGCGGCCACCGGCGTGATCGGCTCGTTAATCATGTCGGTTATCGGTGCCGTGCTGCTTATCGTTATCGTTAGAAAAATTAAAAGTTAACTCAAGGTGGGTCCTGAAGGAGACAAGTGCTGTGTGTGTCGAGGTCTAATGAACTCGGGCCATGTGCAAGGTGCAGCGCTGACTGCTGGTTCTGCCACAGGCGTGTTTCTTCGCTCCTTCATCTTCCTGAGTGTTAAATAATGCTGGACATTCTTTGCCGATTAGCAGAGAATGCGCCCTCAGCCCAGTTGGGCATGACCTTTTGTGATGTGGGTCACGATATTTCAAGCAATGACACAGTGCTGAATATCGTTATAACCCGCCTATTCGGCATGCTACATGGCGATTCAACAGAGAAATAAAGTTGAATTCGTTAAGACCCTGGGTTTATGTAGCTGCCAAAGTATGTGCGTTGAAGCGGGTTATATTGCGTTTTTTTAGGAACATGACGCATCACGTCCGCGCCAAACGACGCAACCCATCAGGGTTGCACGTCCCCTCCATTTGGGCGCGACGACACAAGTCTGGCAGATCGACATCCATGATGAGAAAGACGGACTGGTTTTAAGCCAGAAAGTTAACCATGGCGGTGTTGAGACAAAAATGGCCAGATTAGCCTTGTGAATCTTAGTGTTAAACACACTCTGTAAAGGGAAACCCTCACCTTGCGTGGGAATAGGTTGTCCCTGGCCTTTTACTGTATCAGTCCGCCGACATTCTATTTATTCGGAACTGTTAAATGACAAATTCTTCTGTTGTACCTGCTGAAAACGCCCCTGCCTTTACTGAACTGGGTTTGGCTCCTGAAGTCTTAAAAGCACTGACCGACGCCGGTTATGTGACGCCTTCTGCTATTCAGGCTGCCGCTATTCCCACTTTGCTTGAAGGCCGTGACGTTTTAGGTTTGGCACAAACCGGTACTGGTAAAACAGCTGCATTCGCACTGCCGCTGTTAAGCACCATTACCGGCGGTAATGCAACTCCTCAAGTACTGGTATTAGCCCCTACTCGTGAACTGGCCATCCAGGTTGCCGAGTCGTTTGAAGGCTACGCCAAATATCGCAAAGACATTCGTATCATGTCCATCTACGGTGGCCAAGCATACGATACACAAATTCGCTCTCTCAAGCGCGGTGTCGACATTGTTGTTGGTACCCCTGGTCGCGTAATGGACCACATGCGTCGTGGTACTCTGAAGCTGGATAACCTGAAAGCATTAGTGCTGGATGAAGCCGATGAGATGTTGCGCATGGGCTTCATCGACGATGTAGAATGGATTTTGGAACAAACTCCAGCGACTCGCCAGATTGCACTGTTCTCGGCTACCATGCCTCCAGTTATTCAGCGTGTTGCGCAAAAGTACCTGAAAGATCCTAAAGAAGTTCGCATTGAAAACAAAACCCGTACCAACTCCAGCATCCGTCAGCGTTACTGGTTTGTACGTGGCATGAACAAGCATGAGGGTCTGTGTCGCCTGGTGGAAACCGAAGACATGGATGCGATGCTGGTATTCGTGCGTACTCGTAAAGATGCCGAAGATTTGGCAGACATGATGAGCCGTGAAGGCCATGCCTGTGAAGCGCTGCACGGTGATATTCCGCAGAAATTGCGTGAAAAAGTCATCGAGCGTCTGAAAAATGGCCGTCTGAACATTCTGGTTGCAACCGATGTTGTGGCTCGTGGTCTGGACGTTGAGCGTATCAGTCATGTTGTAAACTTCGACATGCCGCACGACAACGAGTCATACGTACACCGTATCGGTCGTACCGGTCGTGCCGGTCGTGAAGGTGATGCCATCCTGTTTGTTACCGGTCGTGAGAAGCGCGGTCTGTACAATCTGGAGCGTCATACTCGTCAGCCGATTGAAGAAATGCAGATGCCGTCTGCCGACGAAATCAACAAGATCCGCGCCGAGCGCTTCAAGTCTCGTCTGCGTGTTAGCGTAGAAGCTGATGAAAAATCACTGGCTCCGTTCGTTGAAATGATAGCGTCACTGGAAGAAGAAGGCCTGGACAGCTCACAGTTGGCAGCGGGCCTGGCTCGTTTGCTGCAAGGCGACCGTCCTTTGTTCATGGAAGATCGCCCAATGGCCGCTCGTCGTCCAGAAGTGCGTGAAAGCCGTGACCGTGCCGAGCGCAGTGATCGTCCCCGCGCACCTCGTGCTGCCGGTGGTCGTGACAACAGTGTTGTGATGGAAACGTTCCGGGTTGATGTGGGTCGTGTACACGGCGTTAAGCCGGGTCACCTGGTGGGTGCCATTGCCAACGAAGCCGATTTGGAATCTCGTTTCATTGGTCAAATCCAGATCCATGACGACTTCTCTACCGTTGACCTGCCACAGGGCATGACGTCGGAAGTTCAGAAAGTACTGCAAAACGTTCGCGTTTGTCAGCGTCCTCTGAACCTGGCCAAGTACGAAGGTGGCCCTCTGCCACGTCGTGCAAGCTTCCGTCCTAACGATGACCGCAAGCCGCGTTCACCGCGTCGTAACGACAAGCGTTTAAACGGCTAATCCCCGCTTAATTGCATTGTAAGAAAGGCCTGTCGAGCAATCGACAGGCCTTTTTTTATGTGATGTATCAAGGAGGGAGCAGTAGGCATGGCTTTAGCTGTTCGATGTGACGAAGCTAAGCTAAGCCTCACAACGATGCTTCATATCTTGCCGTATTGTTTCGCTTCTGTGCCTCATACCAATCTGGAAAACTAACTGATCTATTTAGCTACCCTGTAAAGGTCGAACGAAGGGGCTACTCCATCGACACGCCTTAATAATGCCACTCACCATTTCAGCCTACTGCGAACATTCACTGGATGTTCGGTCAGGCTGAAATAATTCGTCTCGGCGAGGCTAGCTCGCCCCCTGCACGCTCAGCACATGACGTCCTGTCATGTGATGGTCGCTTGAGTAGAGCCCTTCATCCGCCCCTGTGCTGCGGCGTCGCCTGTGGGAACGCCCTGCAGACAACTCGGTGCTTAAGGAGAGGCAACAGAGTTCGGCTCCCACGACCGTGAAATGCCAAGGAAGGCATTTCCCGAGCCCCCATGGGTTTATGGCGTGTCGCGGGAGGTGATTCTGTTGCCTTTCGTTCCGAGCTTTAAAATAGATCATATTTTTACTTAGATTGGTATCAGAACCTGCTGCGCAGGGTTTAGCAGCGAAAGCAGCGACTACAGGGGGCGGGTATGTAGCTGCGGCCATAAAAAAACGCCGCACTCAAAGAGTGCGGCGTTTATCAATTGCTTGGCGTTGGCCTAAAGCTTACTGGGCCAAAGACTCGGGCAGATGCTCACGAATGGTTGCCAGCATGGTTTTCAGCACCTTGGGATTGGCGCATACCAGGTTACCGCTGCGCTCATAATTATGACCGCCCACGAAGTCGGTCACAATGGCGCCGGCTTCACGTGCAATCAGGCTGCCTGCAGCAAAATCCCATGGCTTGAGGCCCAGTTCCCAGTAGCCGTCTACGCGACCGGCAGCCACATAGACCAAATCCAGACTGGCAGCGCCAGCGCGACGAATATCGGCGCACTGAACGAACATGTCTTTAAACATGGCCAGATAGGCATCGGCATGATGTTTTTGCTTGAAGGGGAAACCGGTTGCCAGCACAGTGCCGTTCAGATCTTTGGCTTTGCCGGTACGAATACGATAGCCGTTCAACTGGGCACCCGCACCGCGGCTGGCGGTGAAAAGCTCATCGCGAATAGGATCGTAAACAACGGCCTGTTCGGTACGACCTTTAACACGCAGTGCAATGGACACGGCGAAGTGGGGAATACCATTAATGAAGTTGGTCGTGCCATCAAGTGAGTCAACAATCCACTGATAGTCGGGATTGCTGCCAGTCAGTTCACCACATTCTTCACCAATAATGGTGTGCTCCGGATAAGACTTACGAATGGTATTAACGATAGCGTTTTCCGCGTCGAGGTCGACGTTGGTAACAAAATCGTTCTGGCCTTTTTGGCGCGTTTCCAGGTTATCGGGATTGGTAAAGCCTTTGACGATAACTTGGCCAGCGTTACGCGCAGCGCGTATCGCGATATTCAGCATCGGATGCATATGAGTGAACCCACTTGATGTTAAAGAACGAAATTTGAGCGGCGTATTATACCTGCGAAGCAGTTTCAGGCAAGGACTAAATGTTAGCCACCGACTTCGAACAGACCGTATAAATAAACCAAACAGCCGTTATTCACCTTGATTTTTTACCCTAATAGCCGGTTTTAAAAGAGAAAAACCAACTATCCTTATTGAGTCATATCGATGGCAAAGGAGAGCCGCCATGTACAGACTCATGTTGTTGATCGCTCTACTATCGGCGCCATCAGTGTATGCAGAACGAGCCTTGATAATCGGGGGCGGGGCTGGATATGGAACACAAGGCTACCATGTTGGCCTGAATTGGCTGTACCCCTGGCGACCACTTGGAGCAGGGCAGTTGGTTTATGGAGTGGGGAGTGAAATCGCTCACTGGCAATATGGGGCAGATGACCTGATACAGATAAGCCTGTTCCCCATGGTGCAGTACTCTGTTAACCCGCTCACAGACTTTCAGCCCTTTGTGTTTGCAGCTGTGGGGCCGGCCTGGATCAGTGACATCCGGCTTGGACCGCGGGATCTTGCTAGTGAATATCAATTCAGCAGTCGGGCGGGTATTGGACTGGCGAAAGGAAGGCATTCTTTGGCAGCCGAAGCCCGACATTTATCCAACGGAGGAATCAAACAGCCCAACGAGGGTATAAACAGCTGGAATCTGAGTTACGGCTATCGCTTCTGATTAGAAAAACTAGGCCTGGGCATTATAAAAGGTCAGGTGTGATGTTATTGCCAGTAGATCCGGCTATTGATTATGATGCGCGCCAGTTAACACTTCCCCATACGGGTATTGCTTGGAGCGCGCGACCATGTCGGGCCTGTCGTTGGTATTGCTTACCATTTTAATGGTGGCCTCGGGTCAGATGACCCAGACTCTTTATGTTCCCGCCATGGATGATATGGCCATTGCTTTGCAGGTTGCCAACGATCGTTTGCCGCTGGTTATGGCCTTTTATCTGATTCCTTACGGTTTGTTTCAGTTTATTTACGGTCCGCTTTCCGATCGCTTTGGCCGCCGGCCCCTACTCCTGTTGGGGCTGTGCATTTATGTACTGGGCTCGGCATTGATTGTTGCCTGGCCGGTATTTTATATTTTGCTATTAGGCAGTTTTATTCAAGGTGCCGGCACGGCGGCGGCAGGCAGTTTGTGCCGTAGCCTGATGCGCGATAAATTCAGCGGCAGTGACCTGATTCGCTATAACGGCTATGTGTCCATGGGCATTATGCTGGCCCCTCTGTTGGCGCCCTTGATTGGCGGTTACCTCAATCAGCAGTTTGGCTGGCAGTCCATGTATGTATTTTTGCTGGTGGTAGGGGTACTGAGTACGGCCATTATCTGGCGTAAATTCAGTGAAACGCTGCCGTTGGCGTCTCGCCATACCCAACCCATGTTACCGGCTTATCAGCACGTGCTGCACAGCAGCTCTTTCTGTCGGCAAATGGGGATGCTGATGGCTGCCTTTGCCGGCGTTATTCTCTATGAGGCGGTATTTTCGGTACTGGTGAGTCAGCAAAGTGAATTGAGCAGTATGGAAATCAGCATCCTGTTTATCTTGCCGCTGCCTTTGTATTTTGCCGGTGCCATGCTGGCCGCGATTAAAGCCGATGACTGGTCGATTTATCGTCTGCAGTGGACGGCGACGGCGGCATTACTGTTGGGCGCCGCTTTGATACTGATGTCTGCTTTTGAACCTGAGCTAACTCTGGCTGGCCTAGTCGTGGGGGGCGGTGTGTATTTTGCCGGCGCAGGCATGCTGTTTCCGGTGGCCACGTCCAAGGCGGTGGCGCCGTTTGCACAACACAGCGGTACCGCTGGTGCCTTGCTGGGAGGCAGTGCCAATCTGGGCGGAGGGATCTTCCTGTTACTGCAAGGAATGTTGCCCCAGATGGATCAAATAATACTGGGGGGCTTGCTGTTGTCTTTTGCCGGCTTGACCGCCTGGTTGCTGCTGCCCGATAACAAGGCGCTGCCAGAACCGGAAATGTAGCTTTATTGCTGCTTTAGCTATCTTGATGGTGCAAGAGTACAAACTTGTCCCACAGCTGCTCCTGGGTTTCTTGATGCTCGGGATGATCGATAATGCAGTCGATGGGGCACACGCTGATACAGGTGGGCTTGTCATAATGGCCCACACATTCGGTGCATAAATCCGGCTCTATCTCATACACCTCGAGGCCATAACTTATGGCTCCATTTGGGCATTCAGGCTCACACATATCACAATTAATACAGCTGTTTTCAATTAGTAGTGCCATCGCAAAAATTACCCACTTTTACAGTCGTTATACCGGCCAATTCCGCGCCGGATAATACCATCTCTTTGCACTAAGCTCAGCATTTGTACTGCCTGCCATTTCTGTTCACACATCTACTTACTTGCATAACGGTGGTTATCAAAGACAAGCTAATTGTCTGTCACAAAGTTGTCATCTATTCGACATACAATAAGCGCCACTGGATATTTACCGAGGTGGACCCATGTCAACCCAAACCCAAGCCATAGCGTTGTCGGGCAGTCGCAAGCGTTGGTTGAAAGACCGAATAGCGCAAATCGGCGTGACCACGGGCGGCATTTTGGTGCTGGTGGCCCTATTACTGATTTTCTTTTATCTGCTTTATGTGGTTAAGCCCATTTTTGACAGTGCGCGTGTTGAGCCCGGGCCCGAGTTCAGCTTGTTGGATAATACTGCCGGTAACGAGCAGGGTCTCGATATTGGTAACACTGTGCTGCTGGGCGTTGAAGAGCAAAACGAGCTGGTGTATCGCTTTAACGATAAAGGCGAGGTCAACTTTTACTCTGTGCCGGAAAATGGCAAGCGTATCTACAGCTTCAACATTGATGGCGAGGTGACCAGTGTTGCCCGCAGCATTAGTGATAATATGGTGGCCTATGGCTTGAGTGATGGGGCTATCGTGGTGCTGTCGCCCAAATTCAACGTCAGCTACCCCGATAATATTCGTACCATACAACCCGAAGTTGCCTTCCCTTTTGGCGAGCAACCTCTGGTGGTAGACGGACAACGACGCGCCCTGACCCAGCTGAGTGTGGCCCGCAGCGGAGATGATTTCTTGGCCGCGGCCTTGACCGCATCCGGTGCTGGTGTACTTACCAAGTTTGCGGGCAAAGAGAACTTCATGACCGGTGAAGTAGAGCTTAGCCCGACTCAGGTCGAGATTCCGGGACTACCCGCCGACGTTGATCAGCTGTTGCTGACGCCCAACTTGCGCTTTTTGTTTGCCCGTAGCGGCAACGAGGTTTATGTGTTTGATGTGCGCAATATCAACAAGGTGCAGTTGCGCAATGTACTGACCATGAATGTCCAGGGCGGTAACATTACCTCGTTAAGCCTGCTGTCGGGTGGGAATTCCCTTCTGGTGGCCAACGACAACGGTAAAATCTCCCAGTGGTTTGAAGTCACCCGTGACGGTAAGCGTGAATTTACCTTTATTCGAGAATTCGAGGCCAATGGCGCCATCGAGCAAATCACCTCCGAAGTGAACCGCAAGGGATTTATCACCGCTTCACGCAACGGCAGTCTGGACATTTTTCATACCACAGGTGGTTCGCGCCTGTTTTCCAAAAAGCTGGCCGGTGACAACGTCTCGGCGTTGGCCATGTCGCCTCGCAATTCCATGTTGCTGCTGCTGGAAGGCAACACCTTGTCTACTTTTCACGTGGAAAACGAGCACCCGGAAGTGACCTGGCGCGCCATGTGGACCAAGGTATGGTACGAAGGGTATCCCGAGCCGCAATATGTGTGGCAGTCCACCTCGGGCAGCAGCGATTTCGAGTCGAAACTGAGCCTGGTTCCTATTTCATTCGGCACCATCAAGGCCGCCTTCTATGCGCTGTTGTTTGCGGTGCCGCTCGCCATTGCCGGTGCCGTCTATACGGCCTATTTCATGTCGCCGGGTCTGCGCAAGGTGGTTAAGCCCACCGTGGAGATCATGGAAGCGCTGCCCACGGTGATCCTCGGTTTTCTGGCAGGTCTCTGGCTGGCGCCGCTGATAGAAAACCATCTCCCGGGCATGGTGATCTTGCTGGTAATGATGCCGCTGTCGATATTGTTGATGGCCTTTGCCTGGCATCACCTGCCCAAAAACATCCGTAGTATGGTACCCGAGGGCTGGCAATGCATTCTGTTGCTGCCGCTGGTAATACTGGTGGGCTGGATGTCCTTTGCCTTCAGTCCCGTGGTGGAAAATCTGTTTTTTGGCGGTAACGCTCGTGGCTTTCTGACCAACGAGCTGGGTATCGGTTTCGATCAGCGCAACTCGCTGGTAGTGGGCATCGCCATGGGCTTTGCGGTAATTCCCACCATCTTTTCCATTGCCGAGGATGCGGTGTTTTCGGTTCCCCGTCACCTGTCCAATGGCTCGCTGGCGCTGGGCGCCACCACCTGGCAGACCCTGACCCGCGTGGTGATGCTCACCGCCAGCCCCGGTATTTTTTCGGCGGTGATGATGGGACTGGGTCGGGCCGTGGGCGAAACCATGATAGTGCTGATGGCGACCGGCAACACGCCGGTGATGGATTTCAGCATCTTTAACGGCATGCGGACCTTGTCGGCCAATATCGCGGTGGAAATGCCGGAGGCCGAAGTGAACAGCTCACACTACCGGGTATTGTTCCTGGCGGCGCTGGTGCTGTTTGTTTTCACCTTCATGGTCAATACGGTCGCTGAGTTTGTTCGCCAGCGACTGCGTGACAAATACAGTTCAATGTAAGGGCGGGACGACTCATGAAGAAATGGTTTAAATCGGGGGCGCCCTGGATCTGGATGACAGGTGGCGCGGTCAGTATCAGCCTGGTGGCGGTACTGGGGTTACTGTTGTTGATTGGTTGGCGTGGCCTGACGTTTTTCTGGCCGCATGCCATATACGAATGGCAGGTCAGCTCGCCGGCAGGTGAGCGTCAGACTGTTATCGGTGAAATTCATGATCGGGAAGTGGTGCCGGTGGCGCAGTTGCGGGGAGCGGGTCTGACACTGGAAGGAGTGACTTCCGATACCCTGACCCGTTATCTGGTTAAAACCGGTAATCGGGAATTTGTACAGCTTGATTTTCGCTGGTTGCTGGAAACCGACATTGTTTCCCGCGAGGAGCCGGCCGAGCTTGCGGTGTTCGAACGTTCCACTCACGGTAATTTTTACGGTTATGTTGAACGGGTGCTGGAAGGCGACAGGTCGGTGGGTGGCGAGGTGCGCGAGCAGCTCAAGGCGCGTATCGACCGGGTAGTTGAACTGAACAGCGAGATGAAGACCCTGCAGCGGGGCGAGATTGGCACCATCAACTTCGAGCTGGAAAAGCTGCGGCTGAAGCAACGTCGACTGGAACTGGACGGTGAAGCGACCGAGGAGGCACTGGCCGGCATTCAGGCCGAGGAGCAGCAACTCAGGGCCGATTATCAGGTACTGGAAAAGCAGCTGTTTAGCCTGCGTGAAGAAGCCCGCCGCGATAATGTGGTGGTGCGGGACATGCGTGGCCAGGAAGTGACCCTGTCGCTCGGTGATGTACTGGACGTGGCCTGGCCCAACGACATGGGGTTGGTATCGAAAACGCTGCACTGGTTTTCAGAAATCGGCAAGTTTGTCAGTGGTGACCCGCGCGAGGCCAATACCGAAGGCGGCGTGTTCCCTGCCATCTTCGGCACCGTGTTCATGGTGATCCTGATGGCCATTATCGTGACCCCTCTGGGCGTGATAGCGGCAATATATCTGCACGAATATGCGGGTAAAAACAGCCTGACCAAGATGATCCGCATCGCGGTCATCAACCTGGCCGGGGTGCCGTCCATCGTTTATGGTGTGTTTGGGCTGGGCTTTTTCGTCTATATGGTGGGTGGCTCGCTGGATCAGTTGTTTTATCCAGAGTCGCTGCCCACCCCGACCTTTGGCTCGCCCGGGGTGCTGTGGTCGGCATTGACGCTGGCGATCCTGACCTTGCCGGTGGTGATAGTGTCTACCGAAGAAGGGCTGTCTCGCATTCCCAGTACCGTACGTCAGGGCTCGCTGGCGCTGGGTGCCACCAAAGCCGAAACCTTGTGGCGCATCGTGATCCCCATGGCCAGCCCGGCGATCATGACCGGGCTTATTCTGGCCATTGCCCGGGCTGCTGGCGAAGTGGCGCCGCTGATGCTGGTGGGGGTGGTCAAGCTGGCCCCCAACTTGCCGGTAGACGGAAACTTTCCTTACCTGCATGTGGAGCGGAAATTCATGCACCTGGGCTTTCATATCTACGACGTGGGTTTTCAAAGCCCGAACGTAGAGGCAGCGCGTCCGCTGGTATACGCCACCTCCTTTTTGCTGGTGACCGTGATAGTGGGGCTGAACCTGACTGCCATCGGGATTCGTAATCACTTGCGGGAAAAATTCCGCTCTCTCGATCAATAAGCATGGTGAGGCAGTTTGCAAAAGTGTGCAGGGGAGCGGCTTTGTTTATTTGCCCTCGCCCTTTTGGCGGGTCTCCTGCAGCCGGCACTCGTCACCAACAGCTTGAGGTAATAATATGATGAATGTAGCGATGAAGATGGATCAGAACATGACGCAAGATAGCCAAATACTGAATACCGACGCGTTGAGTGCCGAGCAAACGGCGCTGCAAATTCGTGATCTCAATTTATTCTATGGCGACAAGCAGGCGTTATTTAACGTAGATATGAACATAGCCAAAGGGCAGGTCACCGCCTTTATCGGCCCGTCCGGTTGTGGCAAGTCGACTCTGCTGCGCTGTATCAATCGCATGAATGATCTGGTGGATAACTGCCGGATAGAGGGCGAAATACGATTACATGACCACAATATCTATGCCAAGGGCGTCGATGTGGCAGCCTTGCGCCGGCAGGTGGGCATGGTGTTTCAGCGGCCCAATCCGTTTCCCAAGACAATTTACGAAAACGTAGTCTACGGTCTACGACTGCAGGGCATTAATGATCGCCGTCGACTGGATGAAGCGGTCGAGCGCTCCTTGCGCGGTGCCGCACTGTGGGATGAGGCCAAGGATAGACTGCATGAAAATGCCTTTGGTCTTTCTGGCGGTCAGCAGCAACGACTGGTGATTGCCCGCGCCATTGCCATTGAGCCCGAAGTGCTGCTGCTTGATGAGCCTACCTCGGCGTTGGACCCCATTTCTACTCTGGTGGTCGAAGAGCTGATCACCACGCTGAAAGAGCAGTTTACCGTGGTGATTGTCACCCACAACATGCAGCAGGCGGCGCGGGTATCGGATCATACGGCCTTTATGTACATGGGCGAGCTGATTGAGTACACGGATACCAATACCCTGTTTACCACACCGGGCAAGAAAAAAACCGAAGACTATATTACCGGGCGCTACGGCTAAGGATCTCTTTATGAATAATCATAATCTGAAAAAACATATTTCCGGGCAGTTTAATGCCGAGCTGGAAGAGGTCTTGAATCAGGTGCTGGTGATGGGCGGTCTGGTCGAGCAGCAGCTGACCGATGCCATTACCGCCATCCATAAGCAGGATGTGGATCTGGCACAGTTGATTGTGGCTAACGACAGCCAGGTGAATGCGCTGGAAGTCGATATCGACGAAGACTGCACCCGAATTATTGCCAAACGCCAGCCTGCCGCCTCAGATCTGCGTTTGGTGTTGGCCATCATCAAAACCATTACCGATCTGGAACGCATCGGTGATGTCGCCAAGCGCATTGGCATGATGGTGGTGGATAACGCCAACAAGAAACAGCCGCCGCTGGTCTCGATGGAAAACATGGGGCGCCGAGCGGTGAAAATGCTGCACGATGTACTGGATGCCTTTGCCCGTATGGACGTGGAAGCGGCGATAGAAGTGCATAAGGAAGACGCCAAGGTTGATCGGGAATATGAGTCAATCATCCGTGAATTGATGACATTTATGATGGAAGATCCGCGATCTATTCCGCATGTGCTAAATGTGCTCTGGTGTGCGCGGTCTCTTGAGCGAGTCGGTGATCGCGTACAGCATATTTGCGAATACATTATTTATTTTGTGAAGGGTAAAGACGTTCGTCATCGTAGCGACGAAGACATTCACAGCATGCTGGATCGTTAAGTGGGGTGGGGGTTATTCATTCAGCGTTTTTACTTTCATTTGAAACCTTGTATTCGTCAGCTGAATCCGGTGCCGTGAGTTGAGAAAAATGCTGAAAACGGGCGGAAATGCTGAGTTAGTAGTCAATTTGTTTTTTTGCTAGTTGTTTTGTTATCCGATTGAATTATAATGTTTTTTATAAAGGTAGTGAATTTTTATGCAATATTTGTAACGATTGACCGACAGCTTGCAGCAATTCACTTTTGCCTCTACCTCCCTTCGCAGGGTAAACTATTGCGACCAAGCGATTAGGGTTAGTGATCGGTCTTAAACATAACTACTGACAACTAGAATAGAAGAAGCAACTATGACGGAACGTACTCACCTCGGCACTTTAAAAGTCGCTACCGTTCTTCATGATCTGGTAGTAAACGAAATCATCCCCGGCACTGGCGTTGAGCCAGCAGCATTTTGGGCAGGCATGGAACAGATCGTTAACGATCTGGCTCCTAAAAACCGCGCCCTGCTAGAAAAACGGGAACAGCTGCAGCATCAGATTGACGAATGGCATCAGGCTAACGCCGGCCAGGCGTTTGACGCTGTGGCTTACAAGCAGTTTTTGACTGACATCGGCTATTTATTGCCGACAGTGGAAGACTTCTCGGTAACCACCACCAACGTTGATGCAGAGCTGGCTACCCTTGCCGGTCCTCAGTTGGTTGTGCCTGTCAACAATGCTCGTTATGCGCTCAATGCCGCTAACGCTCGTTGGGGCAGCCTGTATGATGCACTTTACGGCAGCGATGTTATATCCGATGCCGATGGCGCAGAAAAAACCAAGGCTTTCAACCCGCGCCGTGCCGCCAAGGTAATAGCATGGGGACGTAACCTGCTTGATCAGGCCGCTCCTCTGGCCACCGGCAGCCACGCCGATGCCACTGCTTACCAGATAGTGAGCGGTCAGCTGCACATTACCCTGGAAAATGGTGAAGTCACTACCCTGGCCGACACCAGCAAGTTTGTGGGTTATAACGGTGACATCACGGCGCCAAGTGCCGTATTGGTTCGTAACAACGGTATTCACATCGAGTTGCAATTCGACCGTGATAACCAGGTGGGTGCCAGCGATAAAGCCGGCATTAAAGACCTGCTGTTAGAAGCGGCTCTGTCTACCATTATGGACTGCGAAGATTCTGTTGCAGCTGTAGATGCAGAAGATAAAGTGGGCGTGTACCGCAACTGGCTGGGCCTGATGAAAGGCACCTTGACCGAGACGGTACAAAAAGGCGATAAAAAGATCGTTCGCAGCCTGAATGCCGATCGTGAATATCTGGCACCTAACGGTGACAGCTTTCACCTGCATGGCCGCAGCCTCTTGTTCGTGCGTAACGTGGGTCACCTGATGACCAACGAAGCGGTACTGGACAAAGACGGTAACGAGGTACCAGAAGGTATTATCGATGCGCTGGTCACCTGCCTGATCGCCATTCACGACCTGAAAGGCAACGGCGAGTTCCAGAACTCGCGCACCGGCAGCGTATATATCGTTAAGCCGAAAATGCACGGCCCTGAAGAAGTGGCCTTTGCCTGTGAGCTGTTTGCTCGCACCGAACAAGTACTGGGCCTGGCCAAAAATACTCTGAAAGTGGGTATTATGGATGAAGAGCGTCGTACCAGCGCCAACCTGAAAGCCTGTATCTACGAAGCACGCGAGCGCGTTGTGTTCATCAACACCGGCTTCCTCGACCGTACCGGTGATGAAATTCACACCAGCATGGAAGCAGGCCCGGTTGTGCGTAAAGGCAACATGCGCAAGCAAGCCTGGATCAGCGCCTACGAGAATAACAACGTAGACGTGGGTCTGGCTGCTGGCTTGCAGGGCAAGGCACAAATCGGTAAAGGCATGTGGGCGATTCCAGATCAAATGGCCACCATGCTGGAAACTAAGATTGTGCATCCATTGGCCGGTGCCAATACCGCCTGGGTTCCATCACCCACGGCGGCTACCTTGCATGCTACCCATTACCATCAGGTGAATGTAAAAGATCGCCAGGACGAGCTTAAATCTCGCCAAGCGGCAAGCCTGAATGCTCTGTTGACTATTCCTTTGCTGACTCAAGAAGCAAAAGACAAGCTGACAGCGGAAGAAATCCAGAACGAACTGGATAATAACGCGCAGGGTATTCTGGGTTATGTAGTGCGCTGGATCGATCAGGGCGTAGGTTGTTCCAAGGTGCCAGACATCAACGATGTGGGCCTGATGGAAGACCGTGCTACTTTGCGTATTTCTGCTCAGCATATTGCCAACTGGTTGCGTCACGGCATTCTGAGTGAAGAGCAGGTGATGGAGTCCATGAAGCGCATGGCGGCGATTGTTGACCAGCAGAATGCAGCGGATCCGCTGTATCGCAACATGGCGCCAGGCTTCGATGGTATTGCATTTAAAGCGGCTTGTGATTTGGTATTCGAAGGCACTACCCAGCCTAGCGGTTATACCGAACCATTGCTGCATGCTTATCGCCGACAGCTTAAAGCTCAGGGTTAATATCCTGTCTTGCTAGGCAACAAAATCCCCGGCCAGTCCGGGGATTTTTTATTCTGCCAACTCGTTTTTCCAGATCTTGTTACTACCTGTAACAAAAATGTCATGCCCTTCACGATTATCACTAAATCTTATATTCAGATCTGTTCCGCCCGTGTGTTTGCTGTCACTCTGCAGCTATTGATTTTTCACTCATATCATTAATGGGCCTTGCATGCTAAAACGTTTGGTCATCTCGCTCTCTGCGTTAATCTTCAGCGTCTTTCTGTTAATGGGCGGCAATACCTTCGTCATGACGCTACTGGGCGTCAATCTTGGCCTTAAAGGGGTAGAGCCGACGCTGATCGGCACCATAATGGTGTGTTATTCCGTTGGCTTTGTGCTGGGCTCTTTGTATGGTCCGAGAATCATCAAGCGGGTGGGGCACATTCGTGCCTTTGCCGTATTCAGTGCTTTTTTAGCCAGTTCGACGCTGATTTTCCCCCTTACCGACAGTATTGTGATTTGGTCCTTGCTGCGCGCCTTGGGTGGGGTGGCGGTAGCCGGTTGTTTTATCGTGATCGAAAGCTGGTTCAGTGCCGTGGCCAGCAATGAAAACCGCGCCACGCTGTTTTTTTCTTATCAGATTTGTACCTATCTGGCCGCCACGGCAGGGCAGTTGCTGATCGGATTTACCGATCCGGCCGCCTTTGTGCCCTTTACCCTGGGGGCGATTGTACTCACCGCCGCTCTGGTGCCGCTATCGCTAAGCCGCATGGAGGCACCCACCATAGAGCATAACGAGCGCATCAGCGTTAAAGCCATCATCAAGGATGCCCCCGTGGGGCTGCTGGCCGCCTTGTGCAGCGGCATGCTGCTTAGCAGCTTTTATGCCATGGCTCCCGTTTATGCCATTCAGGTGGGCCTGAAAGTCGATCAATTGTCCTACTTCATGGCCGCTTCCGTGTTTACCTTTATTATCTTTGCCTGGCCCTTGGGGCGCTTATGCGATCGACTGGATCGCAGTAAAATTCTGATCTGCATTAATGTACTGGTGGCGCTCAGTGCGCTGGGCGTGGTGTTTATCGGCTCGTATCATCTTGGGCTACTGATTGGCTTTTCGGCGCTGTATATGGGCATGGTGGCGGCCATTTATCCGGTGGCGGTGGCCATTACCAACGACCGTATGGAAGCACATCATATAGTGGCAGCCAGTACCACGCTGCTGTTGAGCTATGGGCTGGGTAGTGCCCTTGGCCCCCTGTTCAGCTCCAGCATGATGACCTGGTTTGGCGCCCAGGGACTGTATTATGGCTGTGCAGGCATCGCACTGTTGCTGGGCAGTTATACCTTGTTCTGGCGTCAGGGTTCTCAAATGGTCAAAGTGGCCGATCAGGCGCAATACATTCCCAGCCCGGTAGAAACGGCAGGCGTGATTACCGAGCTCGACCCGCGTAACGAAGAGTTTGTGGATGTCCCCATGGAAGAGGTCTTTCCCTATATGGAAGCAGAGGAAATAGCCGAAGCCCAGGCTTGCCAGATGGAGCTGGATTTACCCGAGCCAGAGCTTGATGAAACGGCAGAAGACTCGGTACTGGTTCCCCACTAGGTGGCAAGAGTGCGCGGGCTTGCCTATGATCAAGCTTGTTGGGCTGTCATATAAGGTTCAACATCGGGTGTTAACCTGTCATGGTCAACCAGTCGTTAGTGTCAAAGAGGGCAACATAATGGATTATGTATCGCAGCTGAACGCCACTTCGTCATCAACAACGCTTTGTCTGTCGACGGCAGACGATTGCTACCCAGCCCAGTTATTGTGCTGGTTGCAACAACAAGCCAAGGTCCCGGCTGAAATCGAGCTACAGGAAGTCGAGCTCGAAGGCGTTTAAACGCCTTTATTGTTTGTTTCCGGTCGCAGATGCGGCCGGGTTCTGCTTTTTTAGGCCGCCATCACGGCTCCAGCCATTCCCCTTACTTTCAATCCCCGTTAGACTTGAGCCTGAATAAGCGCCCCAGGAGAAATGAGGGAGGCTGCCTTTGGGTCTAGCAGGGATAAGAGTAAATGATTCGAGTCGCCATCAACGGTTACGGTCGCATAGGACGCAGTGTCTTACGGGCTTTTTACGAACGTGATCTGCATCGCCATATGAAGATTGTTGCCATTAATGAACTGGCCGATCCTGAAGCAATGGCACATCTGACTCGCTATGACTCCAGTCATGGGCGGTTTGGCCAGGAAGTGACGCTGCTGCCCGGCGCCTTCGATATTGCCGATGATCTGATCCGTTTGTGCCATGAGCCCGATCCATCCCGGCTGCCTTGGGCCGAGCTGGATGTTGATTTGGTACTGGAATGTACCGGCGTGTTGTCGAGCCGCGAAGACGCAAACCGGCATTTAAGGGCGGGTGCCAAAAAAGTGCTGTTTTCCCATCCCGGTGACAATGATCTGGACGCCACCATTGTTTATGGCGTGAATCATCAGCAACTGACCGGCGCCGAGACCATAGTGTCCAACGCCTCCTGCACCACTAACTGCGTGGTGCCCGTCATTGAAACCCTGCATCAGGCATTCAATATCAAATGCGGTAACATCACCACCATCCATTCGGCAATGAATGATCAGCAGGTGATTGATGCTTACCATACCGATTTGCGTCGCACCCGTGCCGCCAGCCAGTCCATTATTCCGGTAGATACCAAGTTGGCCAAAGGGGTTGAACGTATACTTCCTCATTTTGCCGGCAAGTTCGAGGCCATTTCGGTACGGGTACCTACCATCAACGTGACCGCCATGGACTTGAGTGTGCTGGTAGAAAACAAGGCCACGGTTGAGGCGGTTAACCAGATACTGCGCGACGCCGCACTGGGTCCGCTCAAAGGCATTCTGGGATATACCGAAGCGCCGCTGGTCTCGGTGGATTTCAACCATGATCCTCACTCTTCCATTATTGATGGTACCCAGACACGAGTAAGCGATGCCAACCTGATCAAGATGCTGATGTGGTGCGATAACGAATGGGGATTCGCCAATCGTATGCTCGACACCAGCCTGGCTTGGTTCAAGCCGTCTATTATCGATTAAATATTATTTATTACTGCTCTATAGAGGACTCTTTAATGTCAGTCATCAAAATGAATGAACTCGATTTGTCTGGTAAGCGAGTGCTGATCCGGGCTGATTTGAACGTACCGGTAAAAAACGGTGCTGTCAGCTCAGACGCACGAATCCTGGCCTCGCTGCCAACCATTGAAGCAGCGTTGGCTCAGGGCGCCAAGGTGATGGTGACCTCGCATCTGGGTCGCCCGACTGAAGGCGAATTTGCCGAAGAGTTTTCATTGCAGCCGGTGGTCGATTATCTGCAAAAGGCCTTATCGGTGCCGGTACGTCTGGCGAATGACTATTTGCATGGCGTTGAGCTGTCTGCCAACGAGCTGGTGGTATTGGAAAACGTACGCTTTAATCCCGGCGAGAAAAAAGATGACGAAACCCTGTCTCGTCAGTATGCCGCCTTGTGTGATGTGTTCGTGATGGATGCCTTTGGCACGGCGCACCGTGCCCAGGCGTCAACCCATGGCGTGGCCAGGTTTGCCCCCACAGCCTGCGCCGGCCCGCTGTTGTCTGCCGAGCTGGAAGCACTGGCCAAGGCTCTGGATAACCCGGCACGCCCCTTGGTGGCGGTGGTGGGTGGCTCTAAAGTGTCTACCAAGTTGACCGTGCTGGAATCCTTGTCCGGCATTGCCGATCAACTGGTGGTGGGCGGCGGTATTTCCAATACCTTTGTGGCCGCGGCAGGGCACAATGTAGGCAAGTCATTGTATGAAGCCGATTTGATCCCCGAAGCCAAGCGACTGATGGCCAAATGTGATATTCCGCTGCCCACCGATGTACGCACCGCTACCGAGTTTTCCGATACTGCCGTTGCGACCGTTAAAGACGTGTCTGAGGTTAATGACAACGAGCAGATTCTTGACCTGGGTGATCAGTCTGCCGAGCAGCTGGCCGAGATATTGAAAAACGCCAAAACCATCATCTGGAATGGCCCTGTTGGCGTGTTCGAGTTTGAAAACTTCCGCCGAGGCACCGATATCGTTGCCAGAGCCATTGCCGAGAGTGACGCTTTTTCCATCGCCGGCGGCGGCGATACGCTGGCAGCAATAGACCTGTTCGGCATTAAAGATCAGATCTCTTATATTTCGACCGGCGGCGGTGCCTTCCTTGAGTTTGTTGAAGGTAAAACCCTGCCCGCGGTGGCCATGCTTGAGCAAAGAGCCAAGCAGTAAACAATAGTATCGATTGTTCTCGGCTGGCACAGGTTGTCGGCCGACTGTATTTTAGATAGGAGCAAGGTATGTCTCAGAAAATTTTAGATGTAGTAAAGCCGGGTGTGGTCAGTGGCGACGATATGCAGAAAATCTTCGCCATTGCCAAAGAGCAGCAATTTGCATTGCCTGCCGTTAACGTGGTGGGCACCGATTCGGTCAATGCCGTGATGGAAGTGGCCGCCAAGGTAAAAGCGCCGGTAGTGATACAGTTTTCCAACGGCGGTGCCGCGTTTTTTGCTGGCAAAGGCTTGAAGCTGGAAGGTCATCAGGCGGCAATTCTAGGCGCTATCTCGGGTGCTCGCCATGTGCATGCCCTGGCCGAAGCCTACGGCGTGCCGGTTATTCTGCACACCGATCATGCTGCCAAAAAGTTGCTGCCCTGGATTGATGGGTTACTGGATGCCGGTGAAAAACACTTTGCCGAAACCGGCAAGCCGCTGTTCAGCTCGCACATGATTGATCTGTCGGAAGAAAGCCTGGAAGAAAACATCGAGATCTGTGCCCAGTATCTGGCTCGCATGAGCAAGATCGGTATGACGCTGGAAATTGAGTTGGGCTGCACCGGTGGTGAAGAAGACGGCGTAGACAACACCGGCATGGACAGCTCTTTGTTGTATACCCAACCAGAAGACGTGGCCTATGCCTATGAAAAGCTGAACGCCATTAGCGATAAATTCACCATAGCAGCCTCGTTTGGCAACGTGCACGGCGTGTACAAGCCAGGCAACGTTAAACTGACGCCGAAAATTCTCGATAACTCCCAGAAATATGTGTCTGAAAAATTCGACTTGCCAGCCAAGTCGCTGAACTTCGTATTCCACGGAGGCTCAGGCTCATCGGCGCAAGAGATAAAAGAGTCTATCGGTTATGGCGTGATCAAGATGAACATCGATACCGATACCCAGTGGGCAACCTGGGCCGGGGTGATGGATTACTACAAAGCCAAACAGGATTATCTGCAAGGTCAGATTGGCAACCCTGATGGTGACGATAAGCCAAACAAAAAATACTACGACCCTCGCGTATGGCTGCGTGAAGGTCAGAACAGCATGATTGCGCGATTGGAGCAGGCATTCAGTGAGCTAAATGCGAATAATGTGCTGTAACCAGGCAGTTATATAGTGAAAGCATAATGGACTGATTCAATACCGGCGATAAGCCGGTATTTTTTTTATTCGTAGATAATTGATTGATCCTAAAAAATAGGAGAGTTATTGCTCTAAGCTAGGTGATTACTTCGATTAATGTTTATGGATGGCTTCAATTGCCTCTGATATGATGGAAGTGTCAGCAATAACAAATAAAAATGGTAACGGGAGAAAGTGATGGAACAAATACAACAAGCCGCAACTGTTACAGCATTAGTCGGAAACGCATTCATTTTACGTGCTAATGGCGAGAAAGTAGCGTTGCAGCAAGGTGATATGCTTTCTCCCGGTACCATTATCATGACTGAAGCCGGGGGCGAGGTGGTGGTTGCCGGCACCGATTTCAACCTGGTGCTGGGCCCTGACAGTTTGACCGAAATACCGGCCGAGGCATTAGAAACAAGCAAAGCGCCTGCAATTTTAGCGAACAATAGTGATGAGGTTGCGGCCTTACAAACCGCTATTTTAGAAGGTCAGGATCCTACCGAGGCCTTTGAAGCAGCTGCCGCTGGTCCGGCATCGACGGGAGCTAATCAGGCCGGTAATGCTGATGGCAGTGGCAACGGCGGTTTTGTGCAAATCGCGCGTACCGGTGACGACAGGATTGCCGAAGCGGGCTATGATACCGCGGTTGCCTTTCCTCCCGCAGACAGTAATGAGCAGCTTGTTGCCAACCAGTTCAATGACGTCCCTCGTAGCGCCACCATTACCCTGTTTGCGCCAACTCAGGTGACAGAAGGCGGGCAGATCACAATTACTGCTTCTGTCGATCTGGCTCCGCAAACCGACTTGACCATTAATCTAAGCAATGGCCAGCAGATTATTATTCCCGCTGGCGCGACTTCAGGTAGCGTCAGTTTCGAAAGCCGCCCCGATGATACCTACAGCCAAGGCAATCAAAATGTAGCGGTGAGCATTAGTGGAACCTCTGGCGGTAATTACAACAATGTAGACACCAGCGCCACCACCAGCACCACCGTGGTCGACGATGCCGACGTCACCACCGTGACCCTGAGTGCCCCGGCGCAGGTCAGCGAAGGCCAGGCGATCACCGTGACCGCCACCGTGAACAATGCGCCACAAAGCGACTTGACCCTGACCCTGAGCAACGGCCAGCAGATCACCATTCTGGCCGGCGAGCTGAGTGGCCAGGTGAGCGTCGACAGCCGGGCCGATGAGGCCTATCTGCAGGGGGACGAGCTGCTGGATATCAGTATTATCCAGAGCGAGGGCGGTAACTTTGAGAGTCTGGATACTTCGGCCACCACCAGCACCACCATTACTGATGATGCTGATGTCACCAGCTTGTCGCTGGGGAACATCACGGTTGCCGAAGGCAGCACCACCGCGACCCTGACCGGCACATTGAGCCAGCCGGCGGGCAGTGCCTTTACCGTGACCCTGAGCAACGGCGCCACCCTGAGCTTTGCCGCCGGGGCCACAGCGGCTACCTCCAGCGCTTTTGCCATCCAGGACGACGACGTCTATCTCGACGGCGAGCAGCTCACGGTCACGGTCATCGATCAGGGCGATCATGACTTCGAACAGCTGGTGAGCAACGGCGCCACAGTGACTGTGGAAGACACCCTGGACACCACCACACTGACGTTGAATGACGTCACCGTGCAGGAAGGCACCGGCCAGGCGACCCTCACCGGCAGCTTGGATCAGACGCCGCAGACGGAATTGGTGATCACCCTGGACAACGGGGCGACCATTACCTTTGGTACCGATTATGTGGCGGGCACCGCGGTCAGCTCCACGCCGTTCGCGATTAATAATGGCGAAGACGTGTACGTCGATGGCAGCAGCTTCACCGTGGCGGTAGACAGCACCCGTGGCGGTAACTTCGAGCAGCTGGTGACCAGCGACACCGCGACGGTGACGGTGCGCGACAGCCTCGACCCCACCACCGTGGCCGTGACCACCAGCAACGTGACCGAAGATGATGCGGCCGTGACCTTTAACTTCCAGTTGAGCCATCCGCCCCAGGCGGGCACAACGGCCAGCCTGACCGTGATGGTAGCGGGTGCGACTTATACGGTGAACGTGGATGCGAGCGGCGCCGGCAGCCTGGTGATTGCCACACAGGACTCGGATGTATATTTGGATGCCGGTAGCCTAACGGCCACGGTCACCAGCATTAACGGCGGCAATTTTGAAGCCACCGATGTGACGGGGGCCACGGTCACCGCGCAGATCGCCGACACCCTCGACACCACCACACTGACGTTGAATGACGTCACCGTGCAGGAAGGCACCGGCCAGGCGACCCTCACCGGCAGCCTGGATCAGACGCCGCAGACGGAATTGGTGATCACCCTGGACAACGGGGCGACCCTTACCTTTGGTACCGATTATGTGGCGGGCACCGCGGTCAGCTCCACGCCGT
>NZ_BMKE01000001.1 GCF_014643915.1 Oceanisphaera marina | reverse complement strand
CGGCCGTGAGTGACTGACCTAACAAGTTCCGTTTCATGGCAGGCTCCCGAATGTAGCTATATGTAGAAATTATAGATCCACATGGGTTATGCCGTACTGCTTATGTCGCCTTTTTATTACCTGATGGTAAAAATCATTTACATTTTAGGTCGTTGTTACTTGGTGGGCGTGTAATACAATGCATCCACTAAAAGTGATGGAGTGTTCTTTCTGTAAAGCACCGCTGTCATTCTGCTATTTGTACTGACGATTCGTTATTAACAGGAGAAAACCAATGGATATGATCAAAACCCGTGCCGCCGTCGCCTGGGAAGCGGGCAAACCGCTTTCGATTGAAGAAGTCGACCTTATGCCGCCGCAAAAAGGCGAAGTACTGGTGCGCATCGTGGCCACCGGTGTATGTCATACCGACGCCTTTACCCTGTCTGGTGACGATCCCGAAGGTATTTTCCCTGCCATTTTAGGTCACGAAGGTGGCGGCATTGTTGAAGCCGTCGGCGAGGGCGTAACCACGCTTGAAGTGGGCGATCATGTTATTCCGCTGTATACCGCCGAATGTGGCGAGTGTAAATTTTGTAAATCCGGCAAAACCAACCTCTGCCAGGCCGTTCGTGCCACTCAGGGGCAGGGTTTGATGCCAGATGGCACCACCCGTTTCTTTAAAGACGGCAAACCCATCTTCCATTACATGGGCTGCTCTACTTTTGCCGAGCGCACCGTGGTTCCCGAGATTTCCCTGGCCAAAATCAGCAAAGAAGCGCCATTGGAAAAAGTCTGCCTGCTGGGCTGTGGCGTAACCACCGGCATGGGCGCGGTTAAAAACACCGCCAATGTACAGGAAGGCGATACCGTGGCGGTATTCGGCCTGGGCGGTATCGGCCTGGCGGTGATCATAGGTGCGGTGATGGCCAAGGCCAGCCGCATCATTGCCGTCGATATCAACGAAGACAAGTTCGAGATCGCCAAACAGCTGGGGGCCACCGATTGCATCAACCCCAATGACTACGACAAGCCGATTCAAGAGGTGATTGTCGAGATGACCGATGGCGGCGTGGATTACTCTTTCGAGTGTATCGGCAACGTGAAAGTCATGCGTTCCGCACTGGAAGCCTGCCATAAAGGATGGGGCGAGTCGGTCATCATCGGTGTAGCCGGAGCCGGGCAGGAAATTTCCACCCGTCCGTTCCAGCTGGTAACCGGTCGCGTCTGGAAAGGCTCTGCCTTTGGTGGCGTAAAAGGTCGCTCTCAGTTGCCCGGTATCGTTGAACAGTACCTGAACGGCGAATTCGAACTGGATACCTTTATCACCCATACCATGGGTCTGGAAGACATCAACCATGCCTTCGACCTGATGCACGAAGGCAAATCGATCCGTTCCGTGATCCACATGTAATTAACATTTGGCAGTAGTGCCAGCATATTGCACCAATGTAGGCACTGCTTCAGCTGTGCAATTCGGCGCAGCCGGATCTCAGTGTCGCTGCGCGCCACCAGCCAGCTGAAGCAGGCTTCTACAAAACACCATCCGGCAGAGCCGGATCAGATTAATTTTTTTCTGACAGCTTTAAGCTCCCCCGAAGGGGGAAGGAAGGAGTTTCCATGCAAATCGTTCAACAGCAAATATGCTTTGGTGGTCGTCAAATCCGTTATCAGCATGACTCCAAAGTGCTTGATTGCAGCATGCAGTTTTCGGTGTTTCTGCCGCCACAGGCCGAGCTTGGCCCAGTACCTGCGGTGTACTGGTTGTCGGGCCTGACCTGTAGCGACGAAAACTTTTCCAGCAAGGCGGGTGCCCAGCGGGTGGCGGCCGAACTGGGGCTGGCCCTGATTATTCCCGACACCAGCCCCCGTGGCGAAGGCGTGGCTGACGATGAAAACGCCGCCTACGACCTGGGGTTGGGGGCCGGCTTTTATGTTAATGCCACCCAGGCTCCCTGGCAGCAGCATTACCAGATGTACGATTATGTGCTGAGCGAGCTGCCCAATCTGGTTGAAGCCGAGCTGCCGCTGAATGGCAAGCGTGCCATTAGCGGCCATTCCATGGGCGGCCATGGTGCCCTGGTACTGGCGCTGCGTAATCCCGAACGGTTCGTGTCGGTATCGGCTTTTTCACCGATCTCTAACCCCAGCAATTGTCCCTGGGGCCATAAGGCACTGGGGGCTTACCTGGGTAACGATCGCCAGGCCTGGGCCCAATACGATGCCAGCCTGTTGCTGAAAGAACATGGCTGCCCACTGCCGATACTGGTCGAGCAAGGGGAGTCTGACAACTTTCTGAACGAGCAGCTCAAGCCCGAAGTCTTGGCGCAAGCCGCCAAACAAGCCGATGCCAACTTCACCCTGCGCATGCAGCCCGGCTACGATCACAGCTATTACTTCATCGCCACCTTCATTGAAGACCACCTGCGTTTTCATGCCGAGCATCTTGGCTAACACAGTGCTCGCAGTGCCTACAGATGTGCATCCTGTAGGCACTGCTTCAGCTGTGCAATCCGGCGCAGCCGGATCTGACGCAGTTTCAATCCATTACATCAACAGACCCTGTTCCGGCGTTGACTTCCTAGCGCCATTCTTAGCCAGCGGCCGCCAATAAACAGCCCGCCCAACACCAGTGCATATCCTGCCTCAAACCCCAATGAGATAAATACCCCCAGGCACAACAGGCTGGCCAGGGCGGCTAACCAGCGGTGGTTGCCGTTGAGCAATTTAACACCGGCGATCATGGCGAGCAGATACACCAGAATAAAGTTGCCGTTGGCATAACGCATCAGGGTTTCCAGCGGTAGCTTGAACAGCCAAACGGCCAGTACACAAAGGGCGCTGGCGGCAACTATCCAGCACAGGGCGTGAAAGGGCGCCCCATTGCGGTTGAGTTTAGCCAGTGGCGCAGGCAGCTTGCCTTCGTCGGCCATGCTCCACAACAGACGGGCAAAACCTTGTACATATAAATTCAAACCGGCAAAGCAGGCCAGATAACCCACTATGGCGGCGGCCCAGCGGCCCGGTTCACCAAACAGGGTGGCCATCATCACCGGAAACGAGGTGGTATTGGCCACTTCGCTACCAAACACACTGAATTTAATTACTGCAACGGCGTAGGCCAGATAAATAAGGCCCGCCAATAACACGCCAAACAGCAGTGCCAACGGAAAATCCCGTTCGGGGCGTTTAAATTCTTCTCCCATATGGGTGAAAGCTTCCAGCCCGACAAAGCACCAGAACATCACTGCCAGCGTCGAGGGCAGGGCGTTCCAATGCACGCTGTGTACGGACGGAATGGCGTTTAATCCGCTACTAACCAAATCACCACTTAGCCAGATCGCGGTCAACAGCCCAATAATGGCCAGTGCAATCAGCAGTTGTATCAAACCCGAGGCGCCGCTGTTGCGGCTGCCCAGTACCAGTGCCAGGCCCAGAGTACCGAGCTGAATCAACAAATCGCCGGTGGCGTTGAACGCAAACAGGGCGTGCCAAAAGCCGGTGGTTAACGTCAGCATGGCGGGCAGGCCCACTGGCAGCACGGCTAAAAACAGAAAGGCCGCCAGTTTTTCCATTGGTGCACCTAGCGCGCGACCAATCAAGTGCGGAGCACCGCCAGCATGGGGAAAGGTTCGGCCCAGACGAGCGAAGGTAAAAGCGATGGGCAATACCAGGATCATCAGTAATAGCCAGGCCCATAATGAATCGGCTCCGGCCAGGCTGGCCGCCACCGCCGGTACCACAAAAATGCCGCTGCCCAATAACGAAGTGGCCATCATGGCGGTGCCATAGCCTAATCCCAGCTGTTTATGTAAACGTCCCATTTTGTTGCCATTCTCCATGTTCGCGCAGTGCGAAATTTCGTTATTCTAGGAAAGGTCGGAACCTGTGTATCAGATCCGGCGTATTTTTATAGGCACTGCTTTAGCTGCGCGGTTTGTATTCCACATTGAGCATTCAAGATTCCGCTTGGCGCTGTTTAATTCTGATATATTAGCGGCAAATAAAGAGCAGTAGGCGTGCCACTCTGCCGCTTGAACACGGCAAAGCGTCGTATTTGGCCGACGTTTGGTGGGTGGCAGTAAAAAGGGGTTGCAGTGGACAAGTTTGACCAAAAAATACTGGCGTTATTAACCACAAACGCGCGCATGGCGGTGGCCAGCATAGCGCGTGAGGTTAATCTTTCACGCTCGGCGGTCTCTGAGCGTATTAAAAGCCTTGAAGAGCGCGGTATTATCCAGGGCTATCATGCCCGGGTAGGCCAGGCACCTGCCCTGGTGCGCGCCTACTTTGCCCTTTGTTACCATGTGCGCCAGTGCGAGCAATATGCCGAGTCGTTGCGCGGCGTGCCGGAAATAAAGCTGTGCTATACCATCAGTGGCGAAACCGACATGCTGGTGTATGTTGAGGCCGCTTCCATGGAGCGGCTGGATGCCATTCGTCACCTTATCGAACACACGCCCCACATCAAAACCGTGCGCACCCACATGATTTTGGGCGAAGTGATCAACACCCTTGTCTGAGGCCGCTATGCAGATGTTTCGGGCGCACTGGATGGCGCCATGGTTTAATCACCCTTTTATTGCCAGCGAACTGACCCCTCGAGGGGTGGTGCTGCATCTTAAACGCGAGCGTCATGCACTGGAATGGCATGAGCTGAGTGCCCCGCCCAAACTGGTTAAAGGAAGGCGTTTGTATCGGCTGCATTTGTATTGCGCCCAGGGCGATATCGAACTGGGCTGGTTATCAAAGGCCGTAGCCGAATCGCTGCATGAAGCCGTGACCCTGGGTTGGTTTCGCTTTCAGGCCGCACGGATTTTGCCGTTGGCCGAGCAGTGCCTGAGCGTGCTGGAGTTGGGGTATTTACGACAGTCCCGCTGGCAGGCGTTACAGCAGCTGTTAACACAAGCCATACTGCCGGGGCAGACTTCGGTTGAACATTCTGGGACGGGGCGAGAACGGTTTGCCTGGACCGCGTTAACGCCACCGCCCGGATTAAGCGATCGCGAAACCGCCGCCATCGGCTTGATCGCCACCTTGATTTCGGCTGATGAGCGCTGGCGCGAACAGTGTTGCGATGATTATTGCCAGCAAATGCTGGCGGATTTCAGCGAGGTGTTTGACTCGTTAGAAGCGCACCCGCTCACCGAGGCCCAGCGACTGGCCTGCGTAGTTGATGAAGACCATAATCTGGTGCTGGCCGGTGCCGGCTGCGGCAAAACCAGCGTGATGACGGCACGCGCGGCATTTTTGGTGGCCTCGGGCCAGGCCCGACCCGATGAGCTGTTATTGCTGGCCTTTGGTAACGAAGCCGCTGTGGAAATGGCCGAGCGCTTGGCAGATCAGCCCAGCACGGCGACCGTTAAAACCAGCACCTTTCATGCCCTGGGCTTGATGATTCTGGCCAGTAGCAATGGCAAGACGCCTTCGCTTAGCCCGCTGGCACAACAAGAGAATACCCGCATTCAGGCCTTCGCCCTGTGGCTCGAGCAGTTGTGCGCCGAAGACGAAGCATACAGCCAGCAGTTGCACGACTGGTTGCGCCGGCATCGTTTTCAGGTGGTGCCGCAGCCGGATTATCGGCGGGTGGCGCGGGAGTGGGCGCCCCTGGTGTCGGCTCTCAAGCTGGTTGGCGAGCCCGAGCCGGCAGATCTGACGCCTGCGCTTGCGGAGCAGCTGAACCTGGTGTTGCCGCTCTTGCATCGTTATCAGCATACGCTGGCCGAGCAGGAGCATATTGATTTTGACGACATGATTGAACAGGCTACCGAATTGGTGCGCCAGGGGCGGTTTGTGGTGCCGTGGCGTTATATTCTGGTGGATGAGTTCCAGGATATTTCGGCGCCCCGTGCCGCCTTGCTGCAGGCATTGCGCGACGCCAAGCCCGAGTTATCGCTATTTTGTGTTGGCGATGACTGGCAGGCCATTTATCGTTTCAGTGGTGCCGACGTTACCTTGACCACCCGCTTTGCCGACTACTTTGGTGCCAGTCGCATCACTCGGCTGGATAAGACCTTTCGCTTTAATAACCAGATTGAACAAGTGGCCAGCCGCTTTGTGCAGCGTAATCCGGAGCAACTGCCTAAAACCCTGAATACGCATTCGCGCAGCAACTCGCCTTGTGTGCATGTGTTGCCGGTAGACAGTAACAGCCAGCTGGATGCCATTAGCCGTTTATTGGGGCAAATTGCTGCCGAGCAGGCCGAAGTCTCGGTATATGTGCTGGCGCGGTTTCGTTTTAGTCTGCCCGATAACGCTCAGTTGGCCGCCTGGCACAAGCGCTTTCCGACGCTCAAGATCGCCGTGCAAACCTTGCATGGCGCCAAGGGCAAAGAAGCGGATCACGTCATCATGCTGGGGCTCTGCCGAGGTAAATATGGCTTTCCGCCAGAGCAAAATGCGACCGGCTTGCTGGATCTGTTATTGCCAGAAGTCGAAACGTTTCCCCATGCCGAAGAGCGCCGGCTGTTTTATGTGGGCCTCACCCGTGCTCGCCAGCAGGTGTTCCTGCTGGCCGACCAGCAGATACCTTCTCCTTTTGTCAAAGAGCTCACCGGTGGTGGTTATCCGGGGGTAAGCCGGTGGGCGGGGTAAACCCCGCGGGCAACAGGATGCAATGTTTTTTGTAGGCGCAGCTTCAGCAGCTACTACAAAAGCCTGAAATTCGTGTTTTCCCCTATGCTCAATAGAGTGCGCATACCAGCGACCACAGCTAACAGGGGGGATCGTTATCATGGCTGCTATTCGTTCTACCACATCTGCTTCATCTACCCAGCCGCTGGCGTGGGATAACCCGCTGAACACCGACGGCTTCGAGTTTGTGGAGTATGCCTCCCATCAGCCAGAGCAACTGGCCAAGCTGTTCGAGCGGCTGGGCTTTGTGGCCATTGCTCGCCATCGCAGTAAAAACGTGACCTTGTATCGTCAGGGGGACATCAACTTTATTTTAAATGCCGAGCCCAACAGTCGGGCGGCGGAATTTTCGCGTCTGCATGGCCCCTGTGCCAACGCCATGGCCTTCAGAGTGAAGGATGCCGCCGCGGCCATTACGCAGCTGGCGGAAAAAGGCGCCAAGGTGGTGGCTTTGGGGGCCGGGCCCATGGAGCTGCAAATTCCGGCCATAGAAGGTATTGGCGGCTCACTGATTTATCTGGTGGATCGCTACGGCGAGCACAGTATCTACGACGTGGACTTCAAGCCCATCCCGGGCGTGTATCAAGAGCCCAAAGGGGTGGGGCTGACCTATATTGATCATCTAACCCATAACGTGGCCATGGGCAATATGGACTTGTGGGCGGGATTTTACGAGCGTCTATTTGGCTTTAGAGAGATTCGCTACTTCGATATTGAAGGCAAGCTTACCGGTCTTAAATCCCGGGCCATGACCAGCCCGTGCGGTAAAATTCGCATTCCCATCAACGAGTCGTCCGACGATAAAAGCCAGATCGAGGAGTTTCTGCGTCTGTATCAGGGGGAGGGGATTCAGCATATTGCGCTGGGCACGGCCGATATTTTTGCCACCGTGGAAACATTGCGTAACGGCGGCATGAGTTTTATGAACACTCCCGACACTTACTACGAACAGCTGGACACTCGGCTGCCCGGTCATGGCGAAGATGTGGCCAGATTACAAAAAAACCATATTCTGATCGACGGTGCGCCCACTGAGGGGCAGGGGGTATTGCTGCAGATTTTTACCGATACGGTAATAGGGCCGATTTTCTTCGAAATCATTCAGCGTAAAGGCAATGAAGGCTTTGGAGAGGGGAATTTTCAGGCTCTTTTTGAATCCATAGAGGAAGATCAGATCCGCCGCGGCGTATTAAAGCGCGAGTGATACTGGAGATAACGCACAAAACTGGGCTTAAAACTGACATATTTACTGGCTGCCATTTTTTATTTTATCCGTTAGTGGCAAAATAGCAGGACATGCTGTCAGCTATTCTTTACACCCAGGGTCTGCAGACCCCGAGAATGGCTGGCTTTTTGTTTAGCAGGCTTTTTGTTTAAAAAGCAGTCAGTAACAGGAGTGGCAGCGCCCGTGCCCCAAAGCAAACAAATGTCTCAGCGCCCTGCAACCAGCCCGGCTCTATGGTCCAGTCGTTTTGTGTTTATTATGGCTGCCGTCGGCTCGGCCGTGGGGCTGGGGAATATCTGGAAATTTCCCTACATTACCGGCGAAAACGGCGGCGGTGCTTTTGTGCTGGTATATCTGGCCTGTATTGCCATTATCGGTTTACCGCTGATGATGTCGGAAGTCATGCTGGGTCGGCGCGGCGGTAAAAGCCCCATCGGCACCATGGCGGCCGTAGCCGCAACAGAAGGGCGCAGCAAAAGCTGGGTCGGAGTCGGCGTGTTGGCCACTCTGGCGGCATTTTTGATTTTGTCGTTTTACAGCGTGATTGCCGGCTGGACCATGCCTTATATAGTGTCAGCCATGAGTGGTGGCTTTAATAACATTAGCGCCGACCACTCCGGTGAGCTGTTTGGTCAGTTGCTGGCTTCACCCGGCCAGTTGCTGTTGTGGCATTCGGTATTTATGGGGCTGACGGTACTGGTCTCCGCCGGTGGCGTACGGCACGGGCTGGAACGGGCCGTGACCAAGCTGATGCCGGCGCTGTTCGTGCTGCTGCTGATCCTGGTGGGCTATGCCACCACCACCGGCCACTTTGGGCAGGCCGTCAGTTTCTTGTTCAAGCCGGATTTTTCTGCCCTTACCGCCGAGTCGATACTGATTGCCCTTGGCCATGCCTTTTTTACACTGAGCCTGGCCAGTGGTGCCATGATGGCCTACGGCGCCTATTTGCCCAAAAACGTTTCTATTGCTCGTACCGCCGTGGTGGTTGCCGTGATGGATACCGGCGTGGCGCTGCTGGCGGGGCTGGCTATTTTCCCTATCGTGTTCGCCCACGGCCTGGCCGCCGGTGAAGGCCCCGGCCTGATTTTCGTGACCCTGCCGGTGGCCTTTGGCCAGATGCCCGGCGGCAGTTTCTTTGCCTCGCTGTTCTTCGTGTTGCTGTTGTTTGCCGCCTGGACCTCGTCCATCTCCATGCTGGAGTCCCTGGTCAGCTATTTGAACGAGAAAGGCGTAGGCCGGGTAACGGCGGCCATTGGTGGCGGGGTTGCCGCCTGGTTGGTGGGGATTACTACCTTGCTGTCGCTTAATGTCTGGTCCGATGTAACTCCGCTCGACATGTTTTCCCGCTTTGAAGGTAAAACCCTGTTCGACCTGTACGACTATGTGACCGCCAACATCATGATGCCGATCGTCGCCTTGCTGATCGCCGTTTTTGTAGGCTGGAAGATGAAACCGGCACACTCCGCCAGTGAACTGGGCGGCTGGCACAAGCTGTGGTTTCCGGTGGTCCGTTACCTGACTCCCGTCGCGTTACTGATCGTGTTTTATTTCAATCTGAAATAACACCGACTGACACAATTCCAACGCCGGTCAGCTCGAAGGAACTGACCGGCGTTTTTTATGGGCCGTATTTATTCGAGGGCTTAACGGGCCAGCGGCAGCAGACTGTTGGGATTGGGAGTGAACGACAGGGCAATCATGGCCACTAGATAGATAAGCTAGAGCCCTGCTCCATCGGCTGATTCTCTTCAGCGTTGGGGAATGGCGCAATATAGCAATGAGGAGTCTGCGGTTTCGAGAGGATGATTTAAATGGTTCTATGACCATCACTGTTTACGATTAGTTATCCTGAAGACTTGTTTTATTCCTGCTGATTGTTCAAGAATAGTTTTTATCGTGATAGCTCATATCTGGTAGAGCTGCCTGACGCTATGTAGTTTCGGGCTGCTCTAAATCACCACCTGGTGAATAGAAAATTGTTCATTAAATGGTCGTCATTATCAACTTTATCACGCACCGGCCTGCCATACTGTCAATACAAATTAACTTGCTGTTAGCTCGTTGTTTCGTTTCCAATATGTAACAGAAGCATAAAATTGTTGCATATGAGTCTTAAATTACTTACATTTGCGTTTTTTGCAAAACGCATTGCGGCATTGTTTTTTTGATTGTTGGATCGTCTTCTTCATCAAAGAGTAAATATTGAACGCAATGTTAGGTATTTACGGTGAATAGCCAGGAAGATAGCAAGCTAATATTTGTCATTACCTTGATGTGAGGCGGGTGCGTTGCCTTGGATCGTAAATATGAGGTATTGCATTAGCAGGTTCTTTATAAAGTTGAGTTTGAGCTCAATCTACAGGCCGATATAGCACACTGCTTGCTATGTCGCGCTGAGCATTTTCTAGTGTAGAAAAACTTCATTTTACATTTTTATCTTAAATAAAAAATGATAGGCACATAATATCTTTTTTGTGAACGTAACGGGATAACGCTTTGAAAAAGAAGAATAATAAATATTATCTAACTACTTTGAGTTGCGCTGTCGTATTGAGTGTTACCGGATGTGCCAGTATTGACAATTTTTATGCTAATTCGTCCGGTAGCCTTGCATGCGCCGCCGGTGGTGTTGTCGGCGGTGTGCTGGGAGGGGGGATTGCAGCTCTTACTGGAGGAGACACCAAAAGCATTATTGGAGGTTCTTTGGTGGGAGCAGCGGCTGGCTGCGGCTTAAGTACTGCTTACCAGCATAGGGTAAAGGCAATACGCGCCCTGGCGCGTGAAGAAGGGATGAGTATTGAAATAGAGGAGCTTAAAACCACCGACAATAGTCAGCAGCGCTCAACTTCCGGCACAGGTTTGGTTGCCACTACACAAGACAGCAGCATGTTTGCCGTTGGCTCTCATCAGTTAACCGCTGATGGGAGAAGGCAGATAGGTAAACTGGCTGCCATTTTTGCTGGCTCAGCGACGGACTCTGAGCAACCAAAGTTACTCGTCGTAGGTCATACGGATGCCACCGGCTCTGCTGCCTTGAATCAACGTTTATCTGAGCGCCGTGCACAAACGGTAGGTAAGGTTTTAGCCTCGGCGGGTATTCCTGCCAGCCATATTTATTTCCAGGGGGCGGGCTCTTCAAGGCCCATAGGTGATAATACGGTGGTGGCGGGTCGTAATAAAAATCGTCGAGTGGAAATAGTAGAAGTCACCGATGAGCAGATGCTGGCCCAGCGTATTGATGCCGAAAAAGGCAACAGTAAATATTTGGCTTTTGGTACATCAAGTGCGCCTAGCCCGGTTGTTAGCCCCAAACCTGTTATTAAATCTGGCACTGAACTCAGCTCAAAGGAAAAGCGAACCACTACCGCCAAGCGGGTTGAGTCTCAGGCAAGCAAATCTCAATCACAGGATGTGCGAACACCCAATAACGGTAATGCCAAGAGCAAGCCAGGAGCTGATATTGTCGATAGTACTGCGCGAGTGAATTTTGGTGGCTCACCGGCACATAATTATACGGCGTCCCTGGGAATGAATATCGAGCCCAAATCTGGAGGTTTTAACCTTATATCCAAGGCCGAAGCGTCAGATGTTCCTATTTCCAGTTGTTTGGAAGATATGCCTAGGCAGCAGGGTGAGGTGATTAACCTTGCTACCAACAAGCCATTGAATAGTCACAAAACCAGAGAATATCTACCCGGCTATAACAATCGGGTGTGGGCTAATTTAGTCAATGGCCATTTGGTCACTATATCTCCAGTTTCGATACTGAAAAAAAATGCGGCCATAGATCGTCAGCCGTTAGTACAGATTGTTAAGGGCTACGATAAAGGTAACCGCAAGGCCTTAACCGATAAATATGTCAGCGTGGCCAATACCTACGAAGGCGAGACAGACCTGCTCTACCGAGTGTTCTTTAATGGCAAGAATACGCCAGTGACTTGCATGGATGTGGTATTCAGCAAGGGGAATGCCAAAGCCAAAGACGGCGTGCTGTTCTATTCCGATAGTAATCAGCCTTATGTCGCTCAATACCAACCTATCAGATCTTAAGGTAAAAGATGGAAACGTTATCACTGGATACACTCTTAGCGGCTCTTAGAGCTAATCAAGGCATCGTGTGGAGTCTGGTTAGCCTCTGTATTGCCTTGGCGGTTTTGGCCAAATACTGGGAGGAAGTTCGTTATTTTGCCATGCGTGTTTGGCATCGCATTCCCTTTATTGGCACTATTGATCGCTTCGCCAAAAAACAATGTAACCAGCCAGATGGCTGGCCTACGGTGGAGAAAGATCTCTGTTCTGCCTATTACACTGAATATAAAAAATATGACGGTGGCTCAAGTTTATATCGTAAGAGTAAAGACTACCTAGCTAAAGTCGGTGAAGCAGGCAGAAAGCCGACGCCAGCTTGGGTATACGTGTTGGCTGTAGTGTTACTTATTCTGGAAGCCGTGGGTTTTGCTTTTGTGATAGGTCCTTGGGTAAATCCGAACGTGAGTGCTACCCAAATGGGATATCTGGCCTGATCAGTAGCGTTCTTCTTGGCATTGATCAGTGGTGGTCTGGCTCATTTCGCCGGCTCGCAGATCCACTACAATAATTTGATCGGTAAGGCGCATGCTTGGTGGCGTGCAACGCCAAAGGACGACAGAACCCCCAAGCTGAAACAATTGTATTCCATTAATCTTGATGCCACTTTTGATGATGATGACAAACCTGATTATCAACATATTATGGCGCGGGTACATGCTAACGCCGAAGTCAGCCAGAAAAAAAACTGGGTTGTGGGCTTTTTCGCACTGATTCTTATCTTTGCCGTGGCCGCCTTCTGGATACGGGCTGAAACCCTGAAAAGCATAGAAACCGAGATGATTTCATCACTGCAACCGCCTGCTGCAGCGGGCACTATGGCCGGCCCCTTCGATTTGCCGGAAATCTCGGAAGATATTAATAATGCTGAGGTTGAGGTAAGCATTCAAGAGCAAATAGATGCGATACGCAGCGCCTCTTTGATGACTTATGTGGTGCTGTCGGTTATCTACATTGCGATTCAGTGCATCATGCTGTGGTTGGCTATTGCTTACGGATTCAAAGGAATTCATTCCAAGGCGGCCTGGAAGTATACACATAAATTTCAGAGCGCAGATGAACTGGAAGACTGGTTGGAAACAAAGCGTAACAAAATACGTGGTCATGCGAATGAAAAACTGCGGGCCTTGCAGCAAAAGCGCAGCATGCTGCACACCACAGATTCTGACCGAGATGATGCTAGCTCCAGCGTAGATGTAGCCGCTCGACATTTTTTGGCTTTTGTATCGATGGAAAATATGCCTAGAGCAGCAGCTGATGCAGACAGGAATAAGGGTGTTAACGCCTCGGGCGCAGCAGCAGAGAGTGGAAAGTTAGCGCCCGGAAGCTCTCCCAGTACCACCTCTAGAGATGCCATGAATTTTCATGATATTACCGAGATGAGTGATACCGAGCTGTCAGCGTTAAGCCGAGCCATGAAGTTGGATCTGTCTGAGCTTCAGGATATTCAAGAACAACAAAAAGCCCTGAAACTGATCGGTCATTTTGGCGTGAAAACGGCGGCCAATGAGGTTATTGAAGATCAGGAAGACAAGGTTGATCCGATAGATGCGGCGACCTTTAACGATTTGACCGAGCTGGAAGTCAGCGAACTGGCGATGGCCAGCAAAAGCCTCAATATCGATGTCGAGATACTGCAAGATATACGTGAGCAACAGCTGGTGATGAAAAAGTTAGGAATGTTTGCCAGTAAGGAAACCGCATGAAACTGACATGTTTAGTCGCTATTGCCGCACTCGTTACCGCGACAGGTTCTTTTGCCAGCGAACGAAATGACATTGTGAGCTGTTATGACCAAGCGCAGTTAAGTGATGCCAGGCCTGCCGTTTCGGGTCGATTGTTGACTGTGGTGGTGGATCAAACTCTACCGCTTTCTGATGATCTGCAGCGTGCCGCCTGGGGGCACATTGCCCGCTTTGTAAAGCCAGGTGATGAAGTCAAATTATACAGTTTTTCATCATTGGCTAACGGTAACTATATGCGGTTACATTACAGCGGAAAATTGGATGGACTATTAACTGAATCAGCACGTAATGATATCAACATGACACGATTACGTAGATTGGATAACTGTCTTAAAGGACAGATGGGTTTGTTTACGCAAACTTTTGGTCGTGAGTTTGTGCAGACAGTGAAAGGTGCCTCGTTAGATCATCCTAAGACTGAGATCATCTTTTCACTACGTGCAATAGCGGGCGATCTCCAGCGTAGTCAAACGGAAGAACGAGTCGTCTTTATACTCAGCGATATGATGGAAAATAGTGACTACACGTCGCTTTACGGCAAGAACAAAAAAGCTGCGAATGAGCTGAAAATAGTTGAAGACAGACAACTGTTTACCGATCTGGGCGGAGCTAGAGTTTATGTGCTTGGCGTAGGGTATTTACCTGATCAACCAGGCCATTATTATCCTGGTGAATATATAGACAGAATAAAGGAATTTTGGAGTGCATATTTTGAAAACTCCAATGCGAGTCTTGAAGGTTTTGGTACGCCAAACCTAGGTATGGATTTGAACTAATCGGCTTCTTATTGATGCGGGTAATTGAGAGCTGTCTGAGTCAGGCAGCTCTCTTTTTTGGTTTGAGCATATCGCTACTTGCTGTTCAACACTACAATAACGGTAACTAATATCACGTCGTAAATGCGGTTTACTGGATACTACCACCCTTCCTGGACCGTGGGTCGCTACCCATTCATTATCGACACAAGGCTGGCAGAGTTATAACCAAAAAACAGGCTTTCAGCTTGTGTTTACAATCCATATCGTTCTATTTTTTTCAGCAGGCCTTGGCGGGATAACCCCAGGGCTTGGGCGGCGTGGGTACGGTTGTTGTTGTGTTGGGCCAGGGCCTGGCTTATCAGGGTAATTTCCAGGGCCCGAACCTGGGCGTCCAGGCTTTGGTCTGGGTGGGCCATTGAGGGTTGGTCAGGCCGATTGGCGGAGTCGGTACTTGCTGATGATGTGCTGACCTGGTTGTCTGTTTGTGCGTCGGGATAGAGCAGGGCAATGTCGTCGAGCGTGATCACGCCGTTGCGGGCGATGGCGGCCACGCTGTCGAGGGCGCTTTTCAGCTCGCGCACATTACCGGGCCAGCGGCGCTGCATAAACCAGTTAAACGCCTGGCTGTCCGGGTGTTGAGGGGCTTGTTGAAACGCGGTAGCCTGCAGCGCCAAAAAATGATTAATCAGTAAAGGAATGTCTTCGGAGCGCTCATCCAGTGGCCGGGTTTCTATGTTGACGCCCTTGATGCGGTAGTAGAGATCTTCACGAAACTCGCCCAGTCGTACCTTTTCTGCCAAATCCGCATTGGTGGCCGACACCAGCCGCACGTCTATGGTTTCCAGGGCGCGTCCTCCCACCGGATAAAAGCTGCCCTCTTGCAGGACCCGCAGCAGTTTTACCTGCATAGCCCAGGGCATGTCGCCAATTTCATCCAGAAACAGAGTGCCGCCATCGGCCAGTTTCAACAGGCCGTCGCGGGCCTTGTCGGCGCCGGTAAAGGCGCCCTTGGTGTGACCAAACAGCTCGCTTTCCAGCAAATCGGCCGGAATGGCCCCGCAATGCACCGAAATAAACGGCTGGTTGGCGCGATTGCTCAGATCGTGAATGGCGCGAGAAATCACTTCTTTACCGGTGCCCGAGGGACCTGTGACCAGCACTCGTACATCGGTGGGGGCAATGCGGCTGACCAGGGCACGAATGGTGTTCATGGAAGGCGAGGCACCAATCAGGGTTTCAAGCGCCTGTTTGCCGCCCTGATTGCTTTTCAGGTTGTTCAGTTCGCGTACCAGGTGGTGCTTGGTGAGTGCTCGCTTCACTACCACCGCCAGCATGTCGGGATCGATGGGCTTGGCCAGAAAATCCCAAGCGCCTTGGCGCAGTGCTTCCAGTGCCAGCTCGCGCTCGCCATGACCGGTTAGAATGATCACCGGACGCTCGATAAATTGCGGCAAGGCCGCCAGCGTGTGTTGTGGATCGAAATGCGGCGGCAGCGACAAATCGAGCAGGATCAAGTCGGCATCAAACTCGTCGAGCCGGCTTTGCAGCTCGCTCAGACTGGCACCGGTTTGTACCTGATAGCCTTCGCTTGCCAGCCATTGGCTGCTGAGGGTACGAAAAGCCGGTTCGTCATCTATCAGCAGAATACGTGATGGTGTCATGAGTGATCCTTGGGGAAATAAAGCTCGAAGGTGACCGGCCAGCCCAGATCACTGCGATGGGTAATACGTCCGCCGTGGGCGTCCATAATGCGGCGGACGATGGACAGCCCCAGCCCGCTGCCGCCACTGCGTTTACTGACAAAGGGGCGAAATAAATGCGCCAGCATGTCCGGTGAAATGGCCGGCCCATTGTTATGCACCCGCAGAATGTCATCGGCGCTGGCTTCTATGCAGATTTTACCGTGGGGCTGGTTGCGAACAAACGACAGGGCATTGTCCAGCAGGTTAACAAGCACTTGCTGCAGCCGGTAGGTATCTGCACATAGGGTGAGATGTTCGTCCAGCTGATAATCAAATTGAACATGTTGCCAGTCGAACTGCGGGCGCAAGCTATCGAGTAGCGATGCCAAGGGCACGGCATGACGTTGCACCTTGATGTTGCCCGAGTAGGTCAACATGTCGGAAATCAGCCGATCTGCACGCTTGAGCTGGGTCTGGATCATGGTTTTGCGCTCGGTTTCCAGCCCCGCCGAGGCCATGGAAATGATATTCAGCGGATTGCGTAGCTCATGGGCCATGGCCGCCGACAGCCCCCCAAGCTCTACCAGGTGTTGCTCGGACAAACGTTTGCGTTCGGCTTCGGCCAATTGCAGTGAGCGCTCCAGCAGGCTGCAGCGGGTGGTCAGCAGCGAGGCGAATACTTCTGCCGCCAGCCGCACGCTGGGAGTGACATCGTCAAATCCTTGCAGGCGCGACTGCCAGCCGCTTGCCTGATGATGGCAAACGATGCACGGGCCGGAGATGACGTGGGCAACCTGCATGGCGGGCAGCAGCTGCACCCGAATGCTTTGTCCCATCTGGCTGCTGAGCAGTTGTTCGGCAATGATACCCAGTTCGGGCCAGTCTCGTGCTTCGGCCAAATGCTGCAGCCAGCTGTCCAGTCGTTGTTCGTTCAGCTGGCTGCCGGGATAGATAAGCCTGGCCACCAGCTTGCTGACCGGCTGATACAGTGCCAATGCCAGGGTCAGTAATAACATGGAATAGAGCCACAGCTGCCATTTGGGCACATTGGCCAGCGCCTGCATGCCAAACTGACCGGCGACCGAGCTCAGCAGGGCGATCAGTCCCAGCAGCAGTAGTGTCATTAAAATCCACAGCAGGGCGCGATTGGCCCAGGCATTGATCTCCAGCATTTGATAACGCACCACGCCATACACCAGCAGCACCACATAACTGGGCAGTAACAGCATGGGCCAGGGATACCAATAGAGCCCCAGCGAGGGAAAAATAAAGCTGCTGGCCAGCAACAGTCCCCAGGCACCGGCGGCAAACATCGCCGCGATGGAGCGTCGACGATTGCCGCTGTGAGTGCGCCAGCCCCACAGCAGCAGGGCGTGGGCCAGTATGCCGATGGCGATAGTGTAGGCAATGTTAAACCAGCCGATGCCGCCGAATACAAAGTAGTGGCTGAAGGGGCCAAACGAAATAATGTGGCCGCCATCGGCCACCAAGCTGATGCCCAATACCAGTAATGCGGCCAGATAGAGGAATACGCGCCGCTTTGCCAGGCGATCCAGCCAGCGGCGTCGGCCAGCGCCCTGGTTGACGAAGCCGATGGCAAAGTCGAGAAAAAAGGTCGGCATCAGTGGGTTGGCCAGAATGAGTGCTTTGCCCAGTGTTTCCCAGCCGTAAAATACCGACACATGACCACAGCACCACACCGCCATCATGATGCCAAAGCCGGCCATGGCCTTCATGCTGCGCTGGCTGCGGGCTCGCCAGAACAACCAGGTTGACACCACAAGTGCGCAACCTGCGGTGAGCAACATCATCAATTCAAAGGCCAGATCGAGCGCCATGGAAGTCCTTGGTGTGTGGAGTAAGAGGGAGCATCAAACTGTAAACAAGGTTTACAGCCAGACAGGTGTAAACTGTAAACCTGGTTGTCGGCTGGAGCAAGTATTATGACTTTTATTGATCTAAGTTAAGGTAATTAAAGGTATTTTGTTTTGTGGCACAGTTCGTGCTTCGTAAGGTGCATTGTTACATTGAATGATATCTGCGAGCACTTATATGAATATAGCCACATTAATGCTGGAATTTTCTGCCATCTTTATTGTTCTACTCTTGGCTACACTGCCTGCGGCAGTTAACCGTTTTCAACGTACATAAGGAGGCAATATGGACTTAGATGCGGCCATACTGTCGAGGGTTCAATTCGCCTTTACCATCAGCTTTCATATTATTTTTCCGGCCATTACCATCGGTCTGGCGACCGCCATCGCCATCTGGGAAGGCATGTGGCTGAAAACCCGTAATCCGGTTTATTTTCAGCTGGCCAAGTTCTGGATCAAACCTTTTGCCATTACCTTCGGCATGGGGGTGGTCAGCGGCATAGTGCTGTCTTACGAATTTGGCACCAACTTTTCCAAATTTTCCGAGCTGGTAGGCCCGGTACTGGGGCCGCTGCTGGCCTATGAAGTGCTGACGGCCTTTTTTCTGGAAGCCGGCTTTCTGGGGATCATGCTGTTTGGCTGGCAACGGGTAGGCGAAAAGCTGCACTACTTTGCCACCTGCGTGGTAGCCATAGGTACCTGGATTTCGTCGTTCTGGATTATTGCCGCCAACTCCTGGATGCAAACTCCCGCCGGCTACAAGATAGTAGACGGTCACTTTGAAGTTGAAAGCTGGATGGAAGTTATTTTCAATCCGTCCATGCCCTATCGTTTGGCGCACATGCTGCTGGCCGCCATGCTGACCGCCACCTTCGTGATTGGGGGTGTCAGCGCCTGGTATTTACGCAAGAATCGCGATGTGGCCTTTGCCCGCAAAGGCTTGTCGATGGCCATGTGGGCCGCCCTGGTACTGGCGCCCTTGCAGCTGATGGTGGGGGATGCTCATGGCTTGAACGTGAAAGAGCATCAGCCGATTAAAGTGGCGGCCATGGAAGGCATTTGGCCGGCGCAGGAAACCGGCGCCCCCTTGCTGCTGTTTGCCATTCCTGACATGGAAGCAGAAACCAACCATTTTGAAGTGAAAGTGCCCAAGATGGCCTCGCTGATTTTAACCCACGAACTCGACGGTGAACTGCAGGGACTGAAATCGGTACCTGCAGACGAAAGACCCTATGTGCCTTTGGTGTTCTACTCGTTTCGCGTCATGGTGGGGCTGGGCATGCTGATGATAGGTGCCGCCCTGTGGGGCTTGTGGCTACGCCGTCAGGGCAGCCGGTTTGAAAGCAAACCCTTCTTGATATTAATGAACATGATGATACCCGCAGGGGTGATTTCTACCCTGGCCGGCTGGTATGTGGCCGAAGTAGGGCGTCAGCCCTGGCTGGTGCATGGTCTGGTGCGCACTATGGAGGTGGTGACGCCCTTGCCTGCCGAACGGGTGCTGTTCTCGCTCACGCTGTTTGTGCTGACCTACAGCACTCTGCTGCTGGTTTATCTGTATTTTATGGCCAAACTGGTCCGCAAGGGACCGCCGGATCTGGCGCGGCTGGAGCAATACATGATTGGCGTCAATGCGCCCAGTTTTGCCCTTGAATGGGTGAAGAAACTGCAACGCGACGTGGTGGAGGACTGATATGGATCTGGCGCTGTTTTATTATTTATTACTCGGCTTTGCGGTGCTCATGTATGTGGTGCTGGATGGCTTCGATCTTGGCCTTGGCATCCTGTATCCCTGGTTTAAAAGCGAGGGAGAGCGCGACCACATGATGCGCTCGATCTCTCATGTGTGGGATGGCAACGAAACCTGGCTGGTGTTTGGCGGTGTGGTGCTGTTTGCCGCTTTTCCGGCGGCTTATGCGGGTATTTTATCGACCATGTACACGCCCATTATCATCATGCTGATTGGGCTTATCTTTCGTGGCGTGGCCTTTGAGTATCGCTTCAAGTCTCATCGTTCCAAATCCTTGTGGGACTGGGCCTTCTTTCTGGGCTCTGCGGTAGCAACCTTTTGTCAGGGCACCATTTTGGGAGCCGTGGTACAGGGGGTGGAAGCCGGCGAACAGGGAGCGCTGGACTGGCTGACGCCCTTTAGCGCCTTTACCGGTTTTGCGCTGATGGCGGCCTATGCCTTGCTGGCCTGCTGCTATCTGGTGATGAAAAGCCGGGGCGATATTATGGCGCGTGCCGCTCACCTGGGCCGCAAGCTGGTGGTCACCGTGATGGTGATCCTGGTGATCGTCAGTCTGTGGACGCTATATACCAATACCGAAGTTCGCGCCCGCTGGTTTGACGGTATCAACTTTATTCTGCTGTTGCCGCTGCCCTTGCTGAGTGCCTTGTTCGGCTGGTTGCTGTTCCGGGATCTGGATGGTGAACCTCATGAAACCCGGCCGTTCTGGCTGGCGGTGGGCCTGTTTGTGCTGGGCTTTGGCGGTTTGGTCGTGGGTTTGTTCCCTTATCTGATCCCCCATCAGCTAACCTTGTGGCAGGCCAGTGCGCCCGAAAGCAGTTTGAAATTTCTGTTACCCGGCATTTTCATCTTCCTGCCGCTGATCTGTGCCTACACCCTGTGGGGCTATCGTATTTTCTCGGGCAAGGTCGAGGACTTTGAAGAGGGGTATTGATTGATGGCCAACAAGAAAAGCTGGCTGTGGTTTGCGGCTCTTTACCTGGGCGGCGTACTGCTGCTGACCTTGGTGGGGGGCGCCCTCAAACTGCTGCTAACGGGGTTGTAACTCCATGTTTAAAAAGGCTCCTTTGGAGCCTTTTTTGTGGGTGACATACGGTTATACAAACAGTAAGCCGGCTCTCAACAGGCCTATGGTGGTGATGGCACCCTCGGACAAGTCGTTACAATATGCGGGGAGTATCGTACCCTGCGTAGATGCGGCGTTACAAGTGGACGTTATGCAGCATCTGGCAGGGTGTTGGTGCCCAATCAGGCATTTTTCAGCATCCATTCCAATTCGATGTCGGATATTTGTCGCTCAAACGCCAGGAGTTCGTCGTATTTGCAAATACGATATACCTCGATAAATTCTTCACCCAGGTAGTGTTTCAGCTGTGTTGAGTCAGCCAGGGCCTGCAGCGCTTCACTTTGTCGAGTAGGAAAAGCGACGCCTTCCTGCTCCATACCGTTACCAATCACAGGTTGAGGCAAGGGAAGTGTGTTATCGATCCCATGAAGTAAACCGGCCAGTACCGTGGCCATAATCAAGTAAGGATTGGCGTCGGCGCCGGCCACTCGGTATTCGATCCGTCTTGCATCTTCATCGCCACAGGGGATACGCAGCGCCACGGTACGATTGTTATGACCCCAGGACGCTTGAGTAGGAACAAACATGCCTGGCTGAAAACGACGGAAGGAGTTCATGTTGGGGGCGAGCAGCGCCATGCTTTCCGGCATTAAATCCAGCATGCCCGATAATGCCTTATGCAAGAGGGCAGAGTCTTCGCCGTCGGCATCGGCAAACAGGTTATTCCTGCTCTCATCCACCACACTGATGTGCACATGCAAGCCACTGCCCGCATGCTCTTCATAAGGTTTGGCCATGAAGGTCGCGTCCATGTCGTTCTTTTCAGCAACCAGTTTAATGAGACGCTTCAGTGCCAGTGCATGGTCACAGGCGGCCAATACATCGTCGGTATGAGTGAGGTTGATTTCAAACTGGCCCGGGGCGGCTTCGGCGACGGCCCCATCGGCAGGTAGCCCTTGCTGTACGGCCAGGCTGTCGATCTCGGCCAAAATATCGGCAAAATTGTTCAGGTTATCAACAGAGTAAACCTGGCTATAAGTATCTCGCTTTTGAGTCAGGGGAGAGCGGGGGGGTTGCAAGTAGCCTGCTTCATCTCGCTCTCTATCAACCAGATAAAATTCAACTTCCAACGCCACGACCGGAGTCAATCCTCTGGTTTTGACTTGCTGCCACACCCTGGTCAGCACATTACGTGGCTCCAGCGGGAAAGGAGTTCCATCTTCCATTTCCATGGTCAGTAATAATTGGGCAACAGTGTCGGGATCACTTGCCGAAGGCACCAGTGTATTGGGGATGGGAAAACAGGGCAGATCCGGCTCACCTATATCCTGGCCGACGCCGGTTTCTTCAACCACATTACCGCGAAAATCCATGGCGAAGACAGAACCGGGGAAGAAGCAACCCGCTTCCAGTTTATCGAGGGCACTCACCGGCAAGCGCTTTCCCCGAAAAATCCCATTTAAATCCGTGAGTAATACATCCAGATACTGGGTATCCGGGTACTGGGCCAGGTATTTAGCGACCTCTTGCTCGAATGGACTCAGCGCTTTGGTGGATGACGTTAAACTCGTCACCGCAGGAAAGGAATTAAAGGCCTCTGCTTGCATAAGCTCACCGCTCATTGTTGTTAATAATATTCAACACTAACAAACATAGGTATGTTCATTATGTTTGGCAACTGTTAAATATATATTACACCTGTTGCTGTTTTTTGGTTGCTTTGTTAGATTTTTTATACGGCATGTACTTGTAATAGAAAAAACATCATAGGCAACGCATCCGGGAGGAAGTCGAGTGGTTGATATTATCAACAGGCCGGTGGTGGGGATCATCATGTGTGAGCAAGTGCTTGGCGCGCATCCCACCATGACCTTGCATCAAAAATACTTGAATGCCGTCTGGGATGCCGGTGGCCTGCCTTTTCCTCTGGTGCATCGCCTGGCCAAAGATGCTTCAGTTTTGCGGCAAACCTTATCGCTACTCGACGGCATCCTGCTCACTGGTAGCCCGAGTAATATAGAGCCCCATCATTACGGGGCGCACGGCAATGAGCCAAATGCCGATCCCGGCCGCGATGCCTTGAGTCTGGCGCTGGTAACATTGATACGAGAGTGTCAGTTGCCTTTATTGGGTATTTGTCGTGGCTTTCAGGAAATGGTGGTGGCCAGTGGCGGCAGCTTGTATCCGCGCCTGCATGAAACCGGCTTGTTTGATGAGCACAGAGAAGATGAATCTCAGCCCATCGACCGGCAATACGGACCCGCCCACTCTATTACACCGACTGAAAATGGCGTGTTAAGTCAGCTGGCCGGATCTCAGGAGCTCTGGGTCAATTCCTTGCATACCCAGGGCGCGCATCTATTGGGTGCCGGGGTACGTACCGATGCTATCGCTGCAGATGGGCTGGTGGAGGCCATCAGCTTTGCCGAGCATCCGTTTGCTCTGGGAGTACAGTGGCATCCAGAATGGCAGAGTCGAGAGAACCCGCTGTCTCGCGCCTTGTTTGATGGTTTTATTCAAGCCTGTTGCCACTATCAGCAGCAGAAGGGCATGTTATGAAAACGTCACCACGCCAGGAAGTCGTACTGGGTCGCCAGTTGGCGTTACTACGTCGGCAAGCCGGCTTGAGCCAGCGCAAGGTCGCCGAGCTGGCTGGCCTTACCCACAGTGCCATTTGCACCATAGAGCAGGATAAAGTCAGCCCTGCAGTCAGTACCCTGCAAAAAATACTCAAGGTATATAACCGCTCCTTATCCGAGTTTTTCACCGAGCTGGTACCGGCATCACGTTATCAGGTGGTGATTAATCCTGAAGAGTTGATAGAAATAGGTAGCCAGGGGGTGTCTTTCAAGTTGGTACATAACGGTAATAACCAGCGCGCGCTGGATTTTTTGATTGAGCGCTATGCGCCAGGTGCAAGCACCGGCGGCCACATCAAGCACCGGGGGGAAGAAGTGGGCACAGTGCTTGAGGGGGAAATCGAGCTGGTTGTGGATGGCGAGCAATACTGGCTTGCAGCTGGGCAAAGCTATGTTATCGATACCGGATTACCCCATACCTTTACCAATCATTCCGAGCAAGAGTGCCGCATTGTCAGTGCGCACACCCCTGCCAATTTTTAATGCACGCGCAGTGCTGCAGTCAAAGGTCCATAGCCCTGAATAAAGGAGAAGCAGATGCAACATGTCAGCAGCTATTACGCAGCATCAGCAAACACACACCCGGCATGGCCACAACTGGACGAAGACATACAGTGCGACGTGTGTGTGGTGGGGGGGGGCTATACTGGTTTGTCGAGCGCCCTTTTTCTGGTGGAATCCGGCTTTGATGTGGTGTTACTGGAAGCCAGTCAGATTGGCTTTGGCGCCAGCGGTCGTAACGGTGGACAAATCGTTAACTCTTACAGCCGTGATATCGATGTAATCGAATCCCGCTACAGCCAGGATACTGCCCGCATGCTTGGCAGTATGATGTTTGAAGGGGCCGATATTATTCGCAGCCGTATCAAACAATATAATATCGACTGTGATTTTCGCCAGGGTGGCATGTTTGCGGCACTCAATACACGGCAAATGGCCGCGCTCAAGGCGCAAAAAGCCGGTTGGGAGCGTTATGGCCATCAGCACCTGGAACTGCTGGATGCCAAGCAGATACGCCAGCAAGTAGATACCGAGTCTTATGTTGGCGGCCTGCTGGATCATAAGGGTGGTCATCTGCACCCCCTGAACCTGGCATTGGGTGAGGCTAACGCCATTCGTCAACTCGGCGGACGTATTTTTGAGCAGTCGGCCGTGCTGGAAATTCGCCACGGCGACCCTGCGACCGTCGTCACGGCTAAAGGGAAGGTGAAAGCGCATTTTGTGGTCATGGCCGGTAATGCCTATTTGGGAAATCTTGAGCCTAAACTGACCGCTAAAGCCATGCCTTGTGGTTCGCAGGTGATTACGACGGAGCCCTTAAGCGAAGAGCAAGCCAGCCGTCTTATTCCTAACAACTATTGCGTTGAAGACAGTAATTATCTGCTGGATTATTTTCGTTTAACCGCAGACCGACGATTAATCTATGGCGGCGGTGTGGTGTATGGCGCACGGGATCCCGATGACATTGAACGACTGGTGATGCCCAAACTCTTGAAAACATTTCCGCAATTAAAAGGGATCAAGGTCGATTATCGCTGGAGTGGTCATTTCTTGTTAACCCTGTCCAGGCTGCCTCAGTTTGGCCGGCTTGAACCCAATGTCTACTATATGCAGGGTTACAGCGGTCATGGCGTGACCTGCACTCATCTGGCTGGCAAGTTGCTGTCGGAAATATTAACCGGCCAGGCCGAGCGTTTTGATGCATTTGCCAATTTACCGCATTTGCCATTTTTTGGCGGTCGACGTTTTCAAGTGCCTTTTAGTGCCATGGGAGCCGCTTACTATAGCCTGCGTGATAAGCTGGGCGTGTAACCATTTACAGGCATTCCGCATAACCCATGCAGGAATGCCTGTTCCTTTTCTATCATGGTGACGCCATGCCACATGCCAACCCGGTATCGATTTCACCAGCATGGTGCCCGCAGTCATGTTCCTGATATCGTTTCGAGCAGAGATCGACTAAGTTTAAAATTTATCACAGCCGTACGAGCGTAACACTTTCACTTATCGAGCATTTTCCGTGATTTGGGAAGGGGGGGCGCCGTGGGAGGAGCATGGAGAGGGGTCATTATGGACTATAAAGACAAGGCGTATTGGCAAGCACTGGCGAGTGAACTGACCCTGGAAACGAGATTGTTCATTGCCGGTAAATACCAGAAGGCACAGGCAGGTGAGTGCTTTGGCTGTATTAATCCGGCAACGGATCACCCGCTTGCCGAGGTAAGCCGAGCGCAAGAAGCGGATGTGAACAAGGCGGTAATGGCTGCCAGAAGCAGCTTTGAGTCGGGCGTGTGGTCCGAGGCCTCGCCTGCCGAGCGCAAGTCGGTGCTGTTACGTTTGGCCGCATTAATAGAAAAGCATCAGCAAGAGCTGGCATTGCTGGAAACCCTGAATACCGGCAAGCCGATTCGCCATAGTCTGCGTGATGATATTCCCGGTGCCGTGCGCGCCATTCGCTGGTATGCCGAGTCGATTGACAAGATCTACGGTGAAATTGCCCCTACCGCCAACAATGCGCTGGCGTTAATCAGTCGCGAACCAGTGGGGGTGGTGGCGGCAATCGTGCCCTGGAATTTTCCGTTATTGCTGGCGTGCTGGAAGCTGGGACCAGCGCTGGCGGCGGGAAACTCTGTGGTGCTCAAGCCCTCGGAAAAGGCCCCCCTGAGTGCGATTCGCCTGGGCGCGCTGGCCAAAAAAGCGGGCCTGCCAGATGGCGTGCTGAATATTCTGCCAGGCCTGGGCCTGGAAACCGGCAAGGCGTTGGGGTTGCATCATGATGTGGATTGCCTGACCTTCACCGGCTCGACCGGAGTGGGCCGTCGGTTGCTGGAATATGCGGGCAGTTCCAACATGAAGCGGGTCTGGATTGAAGCCGGAGGAAAGAGCGCCAATATTGTGTTTGCCGACTGTCCGGATCTGGGCAAAGCGGCAAAGGCCTGTGCTGCCGCTATTTTTTATAATCAGGGCGAGGTGTGTGTTGCCGGCACACGCTTGTTGGTGGAAGCGAGTATAAAAGACACCTTTATGGCCGAATTCAAACAGGCCGCCGCCGCCTTCAAACCCATGAACCCGCTAGATCCGGACACCATTATGGGCACCCTGATAGATAAAAATCACCATGCCAGTGTCTGTCGTTATATCAGCCTGGGACTTGAAGAGGGCGCCCAGCTGACTCTGGACGGCCGTGATCAAGCGGGCAACTTCATGGGGCCGACCGTACTCGAGCAGGTTACGCCGCATATGCGCATTGCCAATGAAGAAATATTCGGGCCCGTTTTGGCGGTGACGACCTTTAGCAGTGAAGCAGAAGCCTTGCACCTGGCCAACAGCAGTAAATACGGCCTGGGAGCCGGGGTGTGGACCTCTAATTTGCAGCGAGCTCACCGACTGGCGCGCAAGCTCAGGGTGGGGTCGGTATTTATCAATAACTACAACGACGGTGATATGACGGTGCCCTTTGGCGGCGTGAAAAAAAGTGGTAATGGCCGAGACAAGTCATTGCACGCCTTCGACAAATTTACCGAGCTGAAAACCACCTGGCTGGCGCTGGATTGAATTACTACCTTGGCCGGATGTCGCGGCTAAAGCGCGCGACTACAGGGAGCACGGATGCAGGCGCTGCGACCGCTGCGCAATATCGCGCAGCGCCGTCTGTTTGTGTCGCAATAACGCCGGTTTATGATGAGGCAAAGCGGACCTTTGCGGTTAGGCGCGCTTTTATTTATCAAACCCTATATTCTGATTAGGTATCTTACTCTAATTACTGGGTTGCCAGCGGACGAACCCTGATGTTCAAGGATGATGGAACCTTATTCTTCGAGGTGTTTTAATGAATCAACTGACTTCCCTTGCATTAACTTCCGTTGTGGCCATCACTGCACTGAGTGGCTGTGCCGAGCAACATGAGGTTACTGAGCAACATCAGATAACCGGTAGTCTGTCTTACCTGTCGCGTATTGCGCTGGCGCCGAACAGCGTAGCCGAAATTACGGTGCGCGATACCAGTGTGGCCAAGGGTGCCATAGTGGCCCAGCAGCAAATCGATCTTGATAAACAGCAGTTGCCCATTCCGTTTAATGTGCTGCTTGATACTCGGAATTTGAACTCGAGTACCTACAGTTTGAGCGCGGTCATTAAAGAGCAAGGTCAGGTAAGCTGGAGCAGCGCGCCCATTGGTGTGTCCGCCGAGCCGGGCCTGACCGAGTTGGGCAATCTGCAATTGCAGCAGGTAACCGACTACCAGTCTCTCAGTGTCATGCAATGTGGTGGGCAGCGTATTCAGGTGAAATTTGCCGATGATCAGGCTCATCTGCAGCTTAACGATCAGGCGCTGACTCTGGACTTGGTCAAGTCAGCCTCTGGCGCTCGTTTTCAGTTGGCCAACGACAGCAGTACCGAGTTTTGGAGCAAGGCAGACTGGGCTCTGCTAACCGTAAACGGCAAGACATATCCCGAGTGTGTGTCCGATCCCGCGGCTTTGCTGCAGAGCCGAGAATGGCAGGTGACCAACCTGAACGGTGAAGACGTATCCGTGCCCGCAGGGGCTGCGGCGGATGCCGAAGCCAGCATTCACTTTGGTGATGACGGCCGTTTGTACGGTCGTGCGTTTTGTAACAGCTTTACGGGCAGCTATCAGCTGCAAGGCGACAAGTTAAGCGTGCCCTCCGATCTGGCCGGTACCATGATGATGTGTACCGAGGCACAAATGCAGCACGAGCGCATCATGCTGGATGTATTGAGTCATGCCCAGCGTATCGAGTGGAATGCCAACGGTGGTCTGGTTATTTTTGCCGAAGATGGCCGCACCTTAACGGCTCACCAGGCAATAAGATAATAGGGAATAGGGAATAGGGAATAGGGAATAGGGAATAGGGAATAGGGATTCCCCATTCCCTTTACTCTTTATATCTACGGCGCAGCCAGCAACTGGTCGGTGCGAGCGGCCATGATGAAGTCGTTGCGGTGTAGTCCGTTAATGGCGTGGGTCCACCAGGTGACGGTCACCTTGCCCCATTCCAGGGTAATGGTCGGATGATGAAACTCGCTTTCTGCCAGCTCGGCCACCTGGTTGGCAAAGGCCCAGGCGAGCTTGAAGTTTTTAAAGGTAAATTCCCGCTCCAGCTGCAGTACCCCCTCTCGGGCCATGGGCGTCCAGTCCGGCAGAGCTTTCATTAAATCGGCCAGCTCGGCATCGCTGACTTTGGGAGCGTCAGCCTTGCAGGCTTCACACTGTTGTTGGGCAAGTTCGGTCATGTTGACTCCTTTAACTGGCATTGTGTTTGGTGGCTTTTTTGTCAGGGAATGTGGGCGTAAACAGCCCCAGACTGCGGGCTTGCTGTATGTGAGCCATGATATCCATGTCGGCAATGGCAAATAGATCGTCGAGCGAGTCGAGCACGTAATAAATGGGCTGCATGATGTCGATGCGATACGGGGTACGCAGCACATCCAGTATATCAAAGGGGCGAAACTCCGGAATATCAGACTCGAAGGCGTGTTGCGTTTCGCCAGGAGAAGACAGGATACCGCCGCCGTAAATACGCCGCCCCTGCGGGCTGTTCAACAGGCCAAACTCCACGGTAAACCAGTATAGTCGCGCCAGAAAACCCCGATCGGCAGGACTGGCATCGCGGCCCAGTTGACCATAAGTGTGGGTAAAGCGGGCAAAAGCCGGATTGGTCAGCAGGGCGCAGTGGCCAAACAGCTCATGGAAGATATCCGGCTCTTGCAGATAGTCCAGCTCGTCTTCGCGGCGAATAAAGGTGGCTACCGGAAACTGCCGGTTGGCCAGGAGTTCAAAAAAATGATCGAACGAGATTAACGCCGGTACTCTGTGTACCTGCCAGCCGGTAGCGGGTTCTAATACCTGATTGATATCCTTCAGTTGAGGAATATGCCGGTGGGAAAGCGCCAGTTTTTCCAGCCCTGTCATGTATTCTTTACAAGCTCTTCCCTGAACGCAGGCCAGCTGGCGCTCAATCAAGGTATGCCAAATGGCATTTTCCTCGTCGCTGTAATGAATAATGCCATTGGCATCGGGCTTGTGCGCCACGTACTGAGTGCTGTTCATCAGGCGTTTCCACTTCCAATCGGTTTCGATTCAATCTTTAATGTAGAGAACCGACCGCAAATAGAGAAGCCCGGCGCCGTCCCTGGCGAGAGTGTGGCTGTCATTATAAGTTTACAGACAGAGTGGCCGGGTGGATTATTTGACCGTCGCTAAATCCACGTCAAACACCTGTGCCAGATAGGCCATGTAGCCTTCGTCATCACTCATGGCCTTTCCCGGGCTGTCCGACAGCTTGGCTACGGCCTGGCCATTGCAACTGGTCATTTTCAGCACTATGTTGATCGGCGAATGGCTCATGATGTCGTTGGTTAACTGGGTACCAATACCAAAGGCGGGCCGACATTGGTCGCGAAACTGTCGATACAGATCGAGTGCGCTGTGCATGGTGAGCCCATCGCTGTAGACAAAGGTTTTGCTACGCGGATCTATGTTTAACCGCCGATAGTGGGCCAATGCTTTTTCGGTCCATTCCACTGGATCGCCCGAGTCTTGGCGCAGGCCGTCAAACAGCTTGGCAAAATACAGATCGAAGTCCCGCAAGAAAGCGTCCATGCCGACCACATCGGTCAGTGCTATGCCCAGCTGGCCGCGATATTCATGTACCCAGGCCTCCAGTGCCATTTTCTGGCTGTCGATAAGTCGTGGTCCCAGCGCCTGAAAAGCCTGCATGAATTCATGAGCCAGGGTGCCCACCGGCTTGAGGTTGAAACGACGAGCCAAATCCAGGTTGCTGGTGCCGCTAAATTGCACCGGTAGTTGCCGGGCCAGCTCCTCGACCACTTCCTGTTGCCACAGGCGGGAATAACGGCGGCGGGTGCCGAAGTCGGAAAAGCGAAAATCAGCATGCTCAACGTCGCTTTTCACCAGGCTGATTTTGTCTTGCAGGCGCGCTCTGGCGGCGGACCAGTCGGGTGCTGGGTGATGGCGGCGGCAATACACCTCGCTGATAATCGCCAGTAACGGCACTTCGAATAAAATGGTATGCAGCCAGGGGCCGTGAATTTTCAGCTCCAGCGTTCCCTGGTGGCAGCTTAGGTGAATAAAGCGTTGATCGAGGCGAAACAGACGTAAAAAGTGAATGAAATCGGGCTTGATGTAGTCGAGTTGCCCCAGATAAGCCAGCTCTTCTTCTGTTAAGCGAAGCTGACACAGGTGGGCGATTTCAGCGGCTATTTCGTCGATACAGTCGCTGAAGTCCAGATCGGGATTACGGCTGCGAAAGTGATATTCCACTTCGGCCGCCGGGTGCTGATGCAGTACGGTTTGCATCATGGTGAACTTGTATAAATCGGTATCGAGCAGCGATTGGATCACAAATTCGGTTTTGGGTTCAGTCATTGGTTTGCTCCAGCTCTGCGCTGTGATGCATAAAATGGGCGCCGTGCTGGATCATCTCGGCAATGGCATGGCGGCTGCTCTCATCGGCCACGCCACGGGTGGCGGCGCGATTCACGATCACCTCGAAGCCTGCCTTGCGTAACTGCAATACCGTATGGCGCACGCAATAGTCGGTGGCCAGGCCGCCAACCAGCACTGTGGTTACCTGTTTACCGTGCAAATACTCGATAATGCCGGTGCTCATGCGCTCGGCCAAATCGTGATAACAGGCGCCGTAAGGGTGCATGTCCGGCTCGACGCCTTTCCAGACAAAAAAGTCGTAGTCGGCCGGGTGTGGCAGACCGGCTAGCAGCTCAAAGCCTTTGGTGCCGGGCACCGCATGACTGGGCCAGCGAATATCCATGTTGGCGCCCTCTATGGGGCTGAATGGTGGTTGCTGCTCGTTACTGACCCACAGCGCCTCTGGCGAATGGGCATCTTTAGAGCCCAGTCTAAAGGCTGCAAATTGCGCCTGTTGGTTGAGTTCGTCGACAATGGTGTCGCCATCGGGCACGGGAAGCTCGTTGGGGCAGACCGGTGTAAAGGTGTATTGAGCATCAACATCCAGGCTGGCAACGTATTTTTTGGCGGGTAATTGCATACCCCACCTCCTATTTTTAAGTATGGGTGTTTGACCCTAAATGACCTGATACTACTATTGTTTTGATTGAGTCTAGGGGGGATTTGGTTCAGTATCGCCCCATCTGGGGTATCTTCCCCGTTATCAGCCCAAAGGTGAACAACATGAGCGATAGCCATCAGAAAAATTACCAGCGTTTTCTCGACGAAGTAACCGCCAATCGAGTGATGTGGGGATTGCGTTTCGGCGAGGAGTGGGTCGTTTGTGACTCCTCCGAGTTTGAAGATACCGAAGTTATGCCGGTATGGTCTACCGAGAATGAAGCAAAAGCACAGTGTTTGGACGAATGGGCCGAATATGTGCCCTTCGAAATTACCTTGCCCGAGTTTTTGGAAGTCTGGGTAGAAGATATGTCTGAAGACGGCGTGCGCATTGGCCCCAACTGGGACGAAGAGCTGGACGGCGTTGAGCTGGATGTACTGGAACTGGTAAAAGACCTGGCTTAATCGTCTCGGCTTTTGGGTTAACGGCCTGTTCTGCTTGCAGAACAGGCCGTTTTTATTGGTTAAACCAGCTTGAGAAGTAAGATACAGAAGTGTGAGGACGGACAGGTTGGCGGATGTCAGTTATGTCTTAAATCTGGCTTAATGGTCTTATGTGTCATTCAGCTAAACATGAGGACTGATGTCTGTACTTTCTCCTTATTTTGCTTACCAACAGGCGCTGGAGTCCGGCTTTAAAGACGATGCGGCTCAACGGCGTGCGGTTGAATGTCTGGAGCTGTGTTATCGTCGTTTAGTGGTTGGCGAAGCAGAGATTTCCGGCATCTATTTATGGGGGCCCGTTGGTCGGGGTAAAACCTGGCTAATGGACGCTTTTTATCAGAGCCTGACCAGCAGTTTGATTGTGCCGGCCCGGCGGTTGCACTTTCATCACTTTATGCGCTGGGTGCATAAACGGCTGTTTCTGCTGACTGGCCAGGAAGATCCGCTGACTCTGCTGGCGCAAGAGTTGGCGAGCGAGGCCAGAGTCTTGTGTCTGGATGAGCTGTTTATCAGCGATATTGGCGATGTGATGTTACTGAGCCGGTTATTGCAGCAGCTGTTTGAGCTCGGGCTGATTCTGGTGGTTACCTCCAATCAACCGCCGGAAAAACTCTATGAGAATGGCTTCAACCGCGAGCGCCTCCTACCTGCCATTGCGTCGATGAATCAGCATATGCAGGTGCTGAGTGTGGATGGCCGGCATGATCATCGGCTGCACCCCGGCCAGCAACAGCCCCGATTTTGGATCAACCAGCCTCAGGCGCTGGCGGGGGTTTTCAACGAGCTGGCTCCAGAGGGTGGGCATAAGCAACCGTTATTACTGGGTCACAGAAACATTACAGTGGTGCAACGCGCTAAGCAGGTGTTGTGGTGTCGTTACTCTGATTTGTGCGAGCAGCCACTGGCCGCGCCGGACTTTATTGAATTGTGTGACCAGTTTTCGCATATATTACTGAGCGAGGTGCCCCGGTTGTCGGGGGGCGCGCAGCAAAATGCCATTGCCCGAGGCACCGAAGACGGTGCGCTTCAAGTGACGGCTGGCGACCGACAGCTGCCCGCATTATCGCGACAGGACGACGGCGTACGCAGATTTATTGCTTTGGTGGACGAGTGTTATGACCGCCAGATCCCTCTGTATTTAAGTGCCGCCGTGCCGTTAAGTGAACTGTATAAAGAGGGGGCGCTGGCGTTTCCGTTTCGGCGCACCCTTAGCCGGTTGCAAGAGATGCAGCTGCAACGCTTTGGTCAGTCCCCCTCAGACTGATGCCGTTCGCCATGATGCAACCCGAGTGATATTGGCCATCCCACACTCCCTATTCCCTATTCCCTATTCCCTATTCCCTATTCCCTATTCCCTATTCCCTATTCCCTATTCCTTACTCCCTATCCCCTGTATCTCAGCTTTACGTTTTTGATCTGGTTCTTCGCCTCTGCGGTTTGCGTTTCGATAAATATCTCCCAGAGCGGCCAAATACTGCAGGCTGGCATCGGTAGAGGCAGACAAGGTGCGAGTGGCGTTATCGGTCACATGCAGCATGCCATTTTGGCTACGTTCAATCAGTCCTAATTCCTCCAGCTTATTCACTTTGCGGCGGACCGTTTCCCGGGCGATGCCACTGCATTCGGCGACAGATTGAATATTGATTGGCTGCAGGTTGGCCGCCTTTTTTGCAACCGACTTGAACTCATCGTAGGTCATGGCACTGGCGAGCCTGGCCGGTAGCGAGCGTGAGCCGATAATGGCCAGGATCAGCATCAAGTCGAGATCGCCAAAAAACTGTTTGCGTAATTGGATCAGCAGTTCGCAAAGCTCTTCTACATGGGCCGGATAAATATGGCCAAAATGTGTGGTCAGCTGATCATAGTTGAAAGGCATATCAATCTCGAAAATAGAAAAAGGATGTTTAGGCGCTGTGCCCATTTTGGGTATATGCGACGTTGTCTGCAAGGGATGTTTCACCGACACGGCGCGGGCGCCTTTTTTATGCCTGGCCTGATTCTTTTTTACGATGGCGGAAACGGCGGCTGGTTGTACTTTAGCTGGGCGGGTATTATGGCGGGCATATAAAGCGTTAATGACTCATTCATACGGAAACTGTACTCATGCTGCTCATGCTCGATAATTACGACTCTTTTACCTACAACCTGGTGCAGTATTTTGGTGAGCTGGGGCAGGCGGTAATGGTGCGACGTAACGACGACATTACACTGGATGAGATTGCCGCCTTGCAACCAACGGGGCTGATTATTTCTCCGGGCCCTTGTACGCCAAACGAGGCGGGGGTGTCGCTGGCGGCCATCAGTGAGTTTGCCGGGAAGCTGCCCATTTTGGGGGTGTGTTTGGGGCATCAGGCCATCGCCCAGGCCTTTGGCGGCAAGGTGGTGCGGGCTCGCCAGGTGATGCACGGCAAAACCTCGGCCATTCGTCATACCGGAGTGGGGGTGTTTCGTGACTTGCCCGATCCGCTGACGGTCACCCGTTATCACTCTTTGATTGTCGAGACGGCCAGTTTGCCGAGCTGCTTTACCGTGACCGCCTGGAGTGAAACCGAGCGCGGCGAGCGAGATGAAATCATGGGCATGCAACATAACGACTTGCCGCTGCACAGCGTACAGTTTCACCCCGAAAGCATTTTGACCGAAGGCGGCCATCAGTTGCTGCAAAACTTTCTTCGCCTGCTGTAATCCCTGGCGCTGATGCCGCCGATTAACATCAATAACGCCGAATGCGAAGAAAGCAGGCGAATTAACGCTTTCTGTTGCTGCGCCGAAACTCATTTTTATGCACTATGGAGTGGTGTCAGGCGCAGCCCTGGCCTTTTGAGTGCGAGCTTATGCAATATCTTTGACTAACTCTTTTAAATCAGCCAGATAAACGACTGCTTTGTTTGCTTTTTGTAGAGACATGTCACAGGTTGTTTGCAATAATGCTTGTATATTTACATAGATTTAACTTTTGCTGCAGAGCAAGCTGCGGTATTTGGAGGAGTAAGCATGTCTGATATGGCAGTCACCCGCGAGTTATTCGATCAAGTGATGGTTCCCAACTATGCGCCAGCCGAGGTGATTCCGGTGCGTGGCCTGGGTGCTCGCGTCTGGGATCAGCAAAACCGGGAGTACATCGATTTTGCCGGTGGCATTGCGGTTAATTGTTTGGGCCACTGCCATCCGGCACTGGTTGGTGCGCTGAAAGAGCAGGGCGAAAAGCTGTGGCATGTGAGCAATGTGCTGACCAACGAACCGGCACTGCGTTTGGCCAGTAAAATGGTAGAAGCGACCTTTGCCGAAAAAGCCTATTTTTGTAACTCGGGTGCAGAAGCCAACGAAGCGGCCTTGAAGCTGGCGCGTCGCTATGCGCTCGAGCATTTTGGTGCCGAAAAAACCCAGATTATTGCCTTCAATCAGGGCTTCCATGGCCGTACCTTCTTTACCGTCACCGTGGGCGGCCAGGCGGCTTACTCCGATGGTTTTGGCCCCAAGCCGGCCGATGTTGATCATGTTGACTACAACGATATAGCGGCACTTGAAGCCATTATGTCGGACAACACCTGTGCCGTGGTCATGGAGCCCTTGCAAGGTGAGGGCGGCATTATCAGCCCGGATCCCGACTATGTGAAGGCGGTGCGTGAGTTATGTAATCAGCACAATGCGCTGTTGATTTTCGATGAAGTACAAACCGGTGTCGGCCGAACCGGCGCGCTTTATGCCTATATGAACCTGGGCGTGACCCCGGATATTCTGACCAGTGCCAAGTCATTGGGCGGCGGTTTCCCCATCGGAGCCATGCTCACCACCACCGCCATTGCCGCCTCGCTTAAACCGGGCACCCATGGCTCTACCTATGGTGGCAATCCGCTGGCCTGTGCGGTGGCCGAAGCGGCCTTTGATACGGTGAACACCACAGCGGTATTGAACGGCGTTAAAGAGCGTGAAAGCTGGTATCGCGAAGGGTTGGAAGCCATCAATGCCCAATACCATTGCTTTGAAGAAATTCGTGGCCAGGGACTGTTGCTGGGCTGTGTGCTGAACGAGCAGTTCAAGGATCGCTCGCGCGATTTTCTGCAGGCGGCCATGGCCGAGCAGCTGATGGTACTGGTGGCCGGCGCCAATGTAGTGCGCTTTGCGCCTTCACTGGTGATCAGCAAAGAAGATGTCATTGAAGGCCTGGCGCGTTTCGAGCGCGCCGTGGCCAAGGTGGTCAACGGCTAACGCAACCAGGCACAGTAATAAGGAGCAAGGCAGGGTTGCCTTGCTCTGATTGCCATAACAAGGAGTGCTGCATGCTGGTGATCCGCCCCATAGAGCAGAAAGATTTCCCCACCCTCAAGCAGTTCGCTATTGAGTCTGGTCATGGTTTTACCTCGCTGCCGGTTAACGACGAACTACTTCAGAACAAGATAGATCATTCAGTGGCTTCCTTTGCCAGCCGACCGGCAGGCAAGGGCGAGTGCCTGTACTTTTTTGTGGCCGAAGACAGTGAGTCCGGTGAGGTAATGGGCACCTGCGCCATAGATGCAGCCGTGGGCTTGTCTGCTCCTTTTTATAATTATCTGCTGGGCAAGCAGGTACACAGCTCGCCGCGATTGGGCATTTACAATGTGGTCGACACCCTGACCCTGAGTAATGACTACACCGGAGTCAGCGAGCTGTGTACGCTGTTTTTGCGCGAGTCGGCACGCAAGGGCTTGAATGGACGCTTGTTGTCTAAATGTCGTTTTTTGTTTCTGGCAGAATTTACCGAGTTATTTGATCACCGCATTCTGGCAGAAATGCGCGGCGTGTCCGACGCAAAAGGTAACAGCCCTTTCTGGAGCTGGTTGCAAGAGCACTTTTTTTCGATGGACTTTCCTACCGTCGACTATCTTACCGGTATTGGCCAAAAAGGCTTTATTGCCGATTTGATGCCCAAGTTCCCGATCTACGTGAATTTGCTGTCTAAAGAGGCGAAGTCCGTCATCGGGAAAACCCATGATAATACCCGGCCTGCCCTGCGCATGCTGGAAGAAGAAGGTTTTACCTGGCGCGGCTATGTCGACATTTTTGATGCCGGCCCCAGTGTGGAGTGTGAGTTATCGCAAATTCGCACCGTACGCACCAGCCGCCAGCTAAAGGTGCATGTTGGCAAGACCATTCAGGGTAAAACCCACCTGATTAGCAATACTGAATTTGCCCATTTTCGTGCCCTTATTGCCGAGGTGGCGATTAATGAAGACAAGGCGCAGGCGGTGCTGACCGACGAGGTGGCGCGCTTGCTCAAGGTGGAAGACGGCGATACCGTCCGGCTAGTGGAGATATAGTTGATGACTGAAGCAATTCAAGCTAGTGAAGCGGTGCAGTATATTAACGGGCAGTGGCTGCCGGGTGAGGGAGCCTTGTTTACCTCTCGCGATCCGGCCAAAAACAAAGACCTCTGGTGCGGTGCCGCCGCCAGTGCCGGCCAGGTAGATGCCGCCATCGCGGCGGCGCGCAAGGCCAGTGTAGCCTGGGCCGATCGAGGGGTTAACGAGCGCCTTGTTATTGCCAGGCGCTACGGCGACTTGCTGGCAGAGCACAAGGAACGCCTCGCCCGGTTGATTGCAGAAGAAACCGGCAAACCCCTGTGGGAGAGCCTGACCGAGGCGGCGGCCATGGCCGGCAAGATAGCCTTGTCGGAAAAAGCCTACTTCGAGCGCACCGGTATCACCGAAAACCCCATGGCCGGGGGGCGCGCCTTTATTCGTCACAAACCCCATGGCGTGGTGGCGGTATTTGGCCCTTACAACTTTCCGGGACACTTGCCCAATGGCCATATAGTTCCAGCCCTGATTGCCGGTAATACGGTGGTATTCAAACCCTCCGAGCTCACGCCCAAGGTAGCCCAGGAAATGGTCAAACTGTGGGAGCTGGCCGGGCTGCCCAATGGGGTATTGAATCTGGTCCAAGGAGAAGTAAGTACTGGCCAGGCGCTGGCTGCACACCCCAATATAGACGGCCTGTTTTTTACCGGCTCGTCGCGTACCGGTAATGTGCTGCACAGCCAGCTGGCCGGACAGCCCGGCAAGATTCTGGCGCTGGAAATGGGCGGTAATAATCCGCTGGTGGTGGGCGAGGTGGCCGACATAGACGCAGCCGTGCACACCATAGTGCAATCGGCCTTTATCACCGCCGGCCAGCGTTGTACCTGTGCCCGTCGTTTGCTGTTGCCCAAAGGCGAGGCGGGCGATCGCATTCTGGCGCGATTACTGGAAGTCACCAAGGCGATCAAAGTGGGGCTGTACGACGCCGAGCCCCAGCCGTTTATGGGATCCATGATTTCGCCTCAGGCAGCCAAGTCGATGATCGCGGCCCAGGCCCATTTGCTGGCGCTGGGTGGGCAATCGCTGTTGATGCTCAAATCGCTGCAGGCAGATACCGGATTGGTCTCGCCGGGCATTATCGACGTGACCGCCATTGATGATTTGCCCGATGAGGAATATTTTGGTCCTTTGCTGCAGGTGATCCGCTATGGCGACCTGGACCAGGCCTTAACTCTGGCCAATAACACCCGTTATGGATTGTCGGCAGGCCTGTTGTCGGATTATCAGCAAGACTGGGATTATTTTTTCCGCCGCATTCGCGCCGGCATTGTTAACTGGAACAAACCCATCACAGGTGCCTCGGGTGCTGCGCCCTTTGGCGGCGTGGGCGACAGTGGCAACCACAGAGCCAGCGCCTATTATGCCGCCGATTACTGTGCCTATCCGGTAGCCTCGGTTGAAGACGACAAGGTGACCATGCCAGCCAGCTTGTCACCCGGGTTGACGTTTTAAATCCACGGCGCGTTAAGCTTTTGCTGTAACACCCTGACCCTGCTGCTGCGCCTGGCGTGGCAGCAGGGTTTTCTGTCTATTCATGATGGAATTCTCTTGGTGGCCTCAACAAAGATGCAGTCCGCCGCATTTATTGATACAAATAGCGCCATTCAGTTAGCGAAACAGCATAAAAACCAAAGGAGCAGCAGAGATGAAACTGGCATTTATCGGCCTGGGCGTCATGGGATTTCCCATGGCCGGCCACCTGCAACAGGCAGGACATCAGGTGTGCGTGTATAACCGCAGTACTGAAAAGGCGGCCAGCTGGGCCGAGCAACAGGGGGGCTCTTATGGTGCGACGCCTGCCGAGGCGGCCAAAGACGCAGACATTGTCATGGTGTGTGTGGGTAACGACGACGATGTACGCTCTGTAGTGTATGGCGATGAGGGCGTGTTGGCCGGCATGAAAGCGGGCGCGCTGTTGGTGGATCACACCACCACCTCGGCTATTTTGGCCGAAGAGCTGGCAGAGGCCGCAGGTAAAGCGGGCCTACGCTTTATTGATGCACCTGTATCTGGCGGCCAGCTGGGCGCAGAAAACGGCGCCCTGACCATTATGGTCGGCGGCGGTGAGGCGGATGTGGCCGAAGCGGCACCTGTGCTGGCGGCCTACGGTAAAAAAGTCACGCGCTTAGGCCCGGTCGGTGCCGGCCAGCGTTGCAAGATGGTGAATCAAATCTGCGTGATTGGTGCCGTGCAGGGGATAGCCGAAGGCTTGATGATCGCCAAAAAAGCCGGGCTGGATATTCCCACCCTGATTGATGTGCTGGCCGGTGGTGCCGCACAAAGCTGGCAGCTGCAAAACCGCGCGCAAACCATGGCGGACGATAAATTCGATTTTGGCTTTGCTGCCCAGTGGATGCACAAGGATCTGGGCATTTGCCTGGATGAAGCCGAGCAGCAGGGGCTGACACTGCCATTGACCGAGCATGTGCACAAGGTATACGAAAAACTGCTGGGCGAAGGGTTTGGCCGTTGTGACTCTACCGTGGTCATCAAGGATCTGGAGTCGTAATAGCCGGCCTGGCCTGAAAACAGCGCCGCGCCTACAAAACACGTCATTTGTCGTTTATTGCCGGTCTGCTTCTGTCGGACCGGCTTCGATAAGCGGGTTATTTTGTGCCGAAAGTCGCGGTGAGTCTGGCAGCCGATGCGGGCCTCGGCTATGCTGGGTTCGGTGTTGACCGCAGCCATAGCGGCATTTCTGTAGCGGTTATGTGATGTTTTCCGCATATTTTGCACAAAACAACGGCACTTGATGTTGAGCTACCAGACAAAGGCTTTGCTTGACGCCTAAATTTGAATAGAGTGGGTAACCACTTAATGCCAAGTGAGAAAGGATCCCCTATGAATAAGACTCAGCTTGTTGATGCAATCGCTGCCAAGGCAGATTTGAATAAAGTACAGGCCAAGGCCGCATTGGAAGAAGTATTGAACGGTATCACCCAAAGCCTGAAAGAAGGTGACCCGGTGCAACTGGTTGGTTTTGGTACTTTCAAGGTTAATCACCGTGCCGCCCGTACCGGCCGTAACCCGCAAACAGGCAACGAAATTCAGATTGCCGCTGCCAACGTTCCTGCCTTCGTTGCCGGCAAAGCCTTAAAAGACGCTATCAAGTAATTGCTTCTCAACCCGGCTTTCGCCGGGTTTTTTCTTTCTTCTATACTTGCTCCTTTAACGTTTGAATTGTTATAACTAACTCCAGTCTGTTCCCGTTTTTGGGAGGCTATGATGGAAGTAAATACCATTCGACAAATGGCAACACCCTGGTCGGGCGGCCGTGGTTTAACCACCGGGCTCATGCTCACCGAGGTGTATCAGGATGTATGGACGGGGCGCTTGCTGCTGTCTATGGGCATCCCCACCAAAATGGACATTCCGCCTCAGGTCATCTATCAGTTACAGTTCGATCATTTATTTGGCTATCGCGTGCTGGAAGGTGCCGATGTTTTGGACTATATGGACGACGACGACTTTGGGTCCGACAGCCAGATCCAGCTGATTACGCCCTCTCGTTTTTTGATCTGGTTTCATCAGCAAAGCAAAGGTCTGCATCTGGACGAAGATATTCAGCATTATCGCATTGCCAGCTGGGATTACTGTGTGGATGTGCTGGCGGCACAGGACCCACTGGTCAAGCGTAAAAAGGAGTAACATGAACGGATTTATACTGGTTGCTCACGGCAGCCGCCGCGTGGCAGCCAACGAAGAAATAGCCATATTCTCCCACAGCCTGTCTCGGGCAATGACGGCACGTTTCGATGTATTGGGCCATGCGTTTTGGGAATTGGCCGAGCCCACGCTGGAACAGTCTATTGATCAGCAAATAGCGGCGGGCGCTAAAGACATCACCTTGTTTCCCTATTTTCTGGCTCAGGGCAAGCATGTGGTCAACGATCTGCCTTCGGTGCTGGAGCAAAAGCGGGCGCAATATCCCGATGTGACTCTAACGCTGTTACCTCACCTTGGGGCTCTGCCCGGTTTTGCCGACTGGCTGGCCGAGCAACTTTAAAAAAGAGCCCGCAAGGGCTCTTTTTATTATGTATCACCTTATGTTCAGGCTCAGGGCTTGGCCAGATGCCACACATCGAATTTGCCATCACCGGTCATATCACCGGGTGCCTTGTCTTGCTTCCACAGGTACAGGGGTTGATCCAGATAGCTCCACTGCAGGCTGCCATCGGATCGGGTAATAATGCCGTAATCGCCTGCGGCCTGGTCTTCTTTACTGGCCGCCAGTGGTGGCCAATTGTCGGCACAGGTGTCATTACAATTACTGACGCCGGCCTCGTCTTTATCGAATACATACAGACTCATGCCGGCTTCGTTGGTCAGAATTTCTCCCTCACTGCTATCGGCCGTTTGCACCGGCGCGGCCCAAACCTGCACACTGAAGGCCATTGCCAGTCCGAGTAATACTTTTGGGTACATACATGACTCCTTTCAACAGGAAACAAGCGGATGCCAAGCCAGAGAATCATTAGCCGCATCTGGATAAAGGGTAGATGGTTTTCGATATGTGAGGAGAAATAACCGCGCATAAAAAAGCCGCCATCTTGCGATGGCGGCTTGCTATCCGAGTTCAGGCCGAATGTTTGCCTTAAGACGCGGCGTTTTCACGCTCAATGGCGCGATAGGCGATGTCGTGGCGATAAAACACGCCTTCCCATTCCACCTGTCGGGCAACGGCGTAGGCGTTGGCCTGAGCCTCGGTGACCGTGTTGCCCAATGCGGTGGCACATAACACTCGGCCGCCAGAGGTAAGCAGTTCGCCGTCTTTGAATTTGCTACCGGCATGAAAGACTTTGCTGATGTCGGTTTCAGCAGGAATGTTGCTGATGACATCATTCTGGCGATAGTGCCCCGGATAACCACCGGCCGCCAGCACCACACCTACAGATGCGCGCGGATCAAACTCGGCACTCACCTTGTTCAGCTCGCCTTTGCAGCCGGCCAGACACAGTGCAACCAGATCAGACTGCAAGCGCAGCATAATGGGCTGGGTTTCCGGATCGCCAAAGCGACAGTTGAATTCGATCACCTTGGGTTGACCACGCTTGTCTATCATCAGACCCGCATACAAAAAGCCTTTGTAAACATGACCTTCATCGGCCATGCCGCGCACCGTGGGCATGATCACCTGTTCCATAATGCGATCGTGGATCTCGGGCGTCACCACAGGGGCGGGGCTATAGGCGCCCATGCCGCCGGTATTGGGCCCGGTGTCGCCATCGCCAACGCGCTTGTGATCCTGGCTGGTGGCCATCGGCAACACATGTTCGCCGTCGACCATCACGATAAAGGAGGCTTCTTCGCCATCCAGAAACTCTTCGATCACCACCCGGCTACCCGCATCACCAAAGGCATTGCCAGACAACATGTCGCGCACTGCGGCTTCGGCCTCGCTCAGCGTCATGGCGACGATCACGCCTTTACCGGCCGCAAGGCCATCGGCTTTCACCACGATGGGCGCGCCTTTCTCCCGCAAGTAGGCCAGGGCGGGCTCTACCTCGGTAAAGTTCTGATAATCGGCGCTGGGGATGTTTTGGCGAGCGAGAAAGTCTTTGGTAAAGGCCTTGGAGCCTTCCAACTGGGCCGCAGCGGCGCTGGGGCCAAAAATCGCCATGTTCTCGGCCTCAAAGGCATCCACTACACCGGCCACCAACGGCGCTTCCGGGCCCACTATGGTGAGGGCAACCTGCTCTTTTTTGGCGAAGGCCAGCAGGTCCTGAATATCGGTGGCGGCAATGGCCACATTGGTCAGGCTGGGCTCAAGCTCGGTGCCAGCATTGCCGGGCGCCACGAATACCTGGCTGACGTTGGCAGACTGGGCGGCTTTCCAGGCCAGGGCGTGTTCACGACCGCCACCACCAATGACTAATACTTTCATCAATTTTGTTCCTCAAAACCTATAAAGCAAATGAAGGAAACTACGGGTCTGCAAAATGCCATTCAGCCGGTTAGGGAGGGATAGGGGGCAGTCTCTAAGCCGACCATGAAATGCCATGGATGGCATTTCGAGCCCCCATGGAGGGTTCATGGCGTGTCGGCGTGAGATTCCCCCTGTCCCGATAGCTACCCAGCGTTCAATAACACCGCCCCTAGTTTCTTATCAGTGGCGGAAGTGGCGCATGCCGGTGAACACCATGGTCATGCCATGCTCGTCCGCAGCCTGAATCACTTCGTCATCCCGCATAGAGCCACCGGGCTGGATCACACAGCTGATACCGGCGGCGGCAGCGGCATCGATGCCGTCACGGAACGGGAAGAAGGCATCGGATGCCATCACCGAACCTTCCACCTGCAGACCTTCATCGGCGGCCTTGATACCGGCAATTTTGGCTGAATAAACCCGGCTCATCTGGCCCGCGCCCACGCCTATGGTTTGTGCGCCTTTGGCATACACGATGGCGTTGGATTTAACGTACTTGGCCACTTTCCAGCAGAACAGCAAGTCTTGCAGCTCGGCGTCGCTTGGCTGGCGCTTGCTGACCACTTTAACATCGTCGAGATCGATCATGCCCTGATCCCGATCCTGCACCAGAATACCGCCGTTTACGCGCTTGATGTCACGGCCCTGAGTTTTGGCAGCCCATTGACCACATTCCAGCAGACGTACGTTTTTCTTGTCGGCTACGGTCGCCTTGGCGGCGTCGGAGATGCTGGGCGCGATAATCACTTCCACAAACTGGCGCTCAACAATGGCCTTGGCCGTGGCTTCGTCCAGCTCGCGGTTAAAGGCAATAATGCCGCCAAAGGCCGAAGTAGGATCGGTTTGATAGGCACGATCGTAGGCTTCCAGCAGGTTATCGCCTAGCGCTACACCACACGGGTTGGCGTGCTTGACGATCACACAGGCGGGAACGTCGAATTCCTTCACGCATTCCAGAGCGGTGTCGGTGTCATTGATGTTGTTGAACGACAGCTCTTTGCCTTGCAGCTGAGTCGCCGTAGCAACGGAGGCTTCATCAATATTGTTTTCCACGTAGAAAGCGGCGTTCTGATGGCTGTTTTCGCCGTAGCGCAGATCCTGCTTCTTGGTGAACTGGTAATTGATGGTACGCGGGAAGGCGGAGTCTTTGCTGGCGGCGTGATAGGCCGGCACCATGGTGCCAAAGTAGTTGGCAATCATGCCATCGTACTGGGCGGTGTGCTCGAAAGCGGCAATGGCGAGATCGAAACGTGTCGCCTGAGTCAGGCTGTTGTTACCTGTGTCCATTTCAGCCAGCAAGCGGTCGTAATCACCGGCATTTACCACTATGGCCACATCGTTGTGGTTTTTGGCGGCGGCACGTACCATTGTCGGTCCACCAATGTCGATGTTTTCGATGGCATCTTCGAGGCTGCAATCGGCGTTGGCGACGGTATTGGCGAACGGGTAGAGGTTAACCACGACCATGTCGATGGGCGCAATGGCGTGCTCGGCCATAATGGCATCATCTTTGCCGCGACGGCCAAGAATACCGCCATGAACCTTGGGGTGCAGGGTTTTAACGCGGCCATCCATCATTTCCGGAAAACCGGTATAATCGGATACTTCGGTGACGGGCAAGCCTTGTTCGGCCAGCAAACGTGCGGTGCCACCGGTAGACAGCAGTTCTACACCGCGGGCGTTGAGGCCTTGTGCAAAAGCGACGATGCCGGCTTTGTCAGACACACTCAGCAGAGCACGGCGAATGGGTCGAGCAGTTTCCATGGGTTCTCGTTCCTTTAACGATCAATCGGGGGGTTTGGTAAAATCGGCGAATGAGCGTCGACTTTACCAAACCGCCTGGTACGCCAGAACAGAGGCGGCGTATTCTACTTTATTTTGCCCCGGCTTGTGTGACTATTTGTTTTAGTGTCAAGAGTTTTCAAGTGTAACAACCCCGGGGATTGGATTTGATTAGGGTCTGTTGGCCCTGGCTGGAGAATAATGAATGTTTCGAATTGGTGAATTGGCAAAGCACTTTGGCGTAAAAGCCGATACGCTGCGTTTTTATGAAAAGGAAGGTCTGCTTTCGCCTAGTCTGCGTAGCCCTGCCGGATACCGTTTGTATAACGAGGAAGATAAACGCCGGCTGCATTTTATTCTGCGCAGCAAGCGGGTGGGATTTACCTTGAAAGAAATTGACGAGCTGTTGTCGCTGCGGGTAAGTAGTTGTCAGGTGACCTGTCGTGAGGTAAAAGCGGTGGCCGATGCAAAAATTCAGGATGTATCCGAGCGCATTGCCGAGCTGGAGCAGTTTCGTCAGTCGCTTAAACAGCTCTCCGATGCCTGTTGCGGTGGCCTGGAAAGTGCCGAACATTGCTCCATTCTGGAAGCGCTGGATGGCAAGCAACTGGCCGCCGGCAATAACGCCCGCTAATGCGGAGCTATCAGCCGTCAGCGAACAGTTCAACCACAATTCAAAGAACCTGGTGTTCACTTATTACTGACGGCGCACAACGTAACGTGTTTATGCTGTTGGTTGTTAACTGGCCGCTCACAGCTTACAGCGCCCCGAAGGGCTTAGTGTTTATTTCCGACTGATGGTTCAAGGCTGTCAGCTCACCGCTGCCGAAAGGCTGGAGTTAGGTATGCAATCTCGTTTTGGCTGGGGATTAAGTGTCAGCCAGTGGTTTATTTTTTTACTGGCCAATGCCCTGGCGCTGCCCATCGTGCTGGGACAGGCGTTTGGGCTGGAAAGCGCAGACATTGCCGGTCTGATGCAGCGCACCCTGATGCTGGTGGGTCTGAGTTCTTTACTGCAAGTGGCTGTGGGGCACCGTTATCCGGTGGCCGACGGCCCGGCGGGATCCTGGGCGATCGTGTTTGTGGTGATGGCCTACATTGGCCGGGCTCAGGGGTATGAGGGCGGCGAGATCCTGCGTTTGCTGGCCGGCGGGGTATTGGTGGCGGGAGCTATTATGCTGGTGCTGGGTCTGGCAAGACAAACCCATCGCTTGCTGTTCTTGTTCACGCCGCTGGTGACGGGCTGCTTTATGTTGTTGCTGGTGATCCAGCTGTCGGGGGTGTTTGTGCGCGGCATGGTCACCGATCCGCGCAGTGGCGTAATGACCATGCCGGTGGCCGCGATTGGTCTGCTGGTGTTTATCGGCGTGTTATTGTGCTCGTTCAGTCGCCATGCCGTGGTGCGCACCTATGCGGTGCTGGTGGGTATAGTGCTGGGCTGGGGCGCCTTTACCCTATTCGGACTCAGTGCCTCTACCTTGCCTGACACCGCCTCTGGCGTGCAGTGGCCGGCAATCTTTGTCTTTGGCTGGCCACGACTCGATATGGGCATGCTGGTGGTCGCTGTGCTGTTTTCGTTGTTATTGATCTCGAATCAGGTGGCGGCTATTACAGCTATTTCCTCGGTCGTCGATGAAGAGCAATCCGACATGAAGCAGGCGCTGAATCGCAGCAGCTGGGCATCGGGCATCAGCCACCTTATGGCTGGCGGCCTGGCCACCATTGCCGTGGTGCCTTTGCCGGTGACGGCAGGCTTTATCCAGCTTACCGGTGATAAAAGACGTGGTCCTTTCATGCTGGCGTGTATTTGTCTGGCGCTGGTCAGCCTGTTTCCGGCAGCGGTGGGTTTTTTATCGCTATTACCGGCACCAGTGGCCAATGCCGCCTTGCTGGCGACCTTTATCAAGCTGGTGATGCTGGCCTTTCAGCTGTTGACCAAGTATCCGTTAGACCAAAGAGCCGGGACTATTTTAGGCGTGACCATGCTGCTTGGCGTTGGTTGTATGTTTCTGCCGACCGAGCTGTATCGTGACTGGCCGGGGCTGGCGCAATACCTGCTGGGCAATGGCTTGCTGACCGGCACCCTGATTGCTCTGGCTATGGAGCAGCTGTGGCGTAAAACCGCTTGACCTTGCCAGCATGGTAAGCCTGATAATGCAGCCAGCCGAAACCGAGAGGCGATACTGGACATCCATTAATTACCCTGGCGCCAAAGGCGCCTGAATAAGGAAACCAACATGACTGAATTTATGCTGCCCGACATGACCTGTGGCCACTGTGTGGGGGTAATCAACGAGGCGTTAACGGCAGTGGACTCCGATTGTGAAATCGAGTTTGATTTGCTGAATCACACCATTACCGTGAACAGCCGTTGCACCCCGCAACAGTTGGTGAACGCACTAACCGCCGCCGGCTACCCGCCAAAGCAAAGCGACTAAAAGCGAAAGTACATTTTTGCCACGCAATCCACGGAACCCACAGAACTAGAGCGACAAGACCAGAGCGAAAGTACATACCCTTAGTAAGAGTTGACCAATAAGATGTTTTCTTAAGCTCAATTTTTTCTTAATGTTTTTTTCGTGGGTTCTATGGATTCCGTGGCGAGATAGCTTTTAAGGTCACTTTTGCCATGGTACTCACATCACTAAACGTACTCTCTTCAATGAGTTACATAGCAGGGAATGAGATGAATATAGGTGAGGCGGCAACATTAAGCGGCTTGTCGGCCAAGATGATCCGCCATTACGAACAGATAAAATTGCTCAAACCTGCCGCGCGCACCGCGGCTGGCTATCGTCAGTATGATGCGCAAAACATTGAAGTACTGAAATTTATTCGCCAGGCGCGAGTGCTGGGGTTTTCGATTGCCCAGATCGATGAATTGCTGAGCCTGTGGCAAGACCCGGCGCGGCCCAGCCGTGCGGTCAAGCAGGTGGCACAGCAGCATCTGCACGAGGTGGAGCACAAGATGCGCGAGTTGGCGGCCATGCAAGCCACGCTGCAGCAAATGATTAGTGCCTGCCCCGGTGATGAAGGCCCAGCCTGTGCCATCCTTGAACAATTATCTCGGAAAAGGTGAACCGCCGCAGAAAACCAATAACAAACGGGAAATGGGAATAGGGAATAGGGATATAGCGCCCAGCCACCCCCCTCTCCTGTAGTCGCTCGGGTTCAAGACCATACGGCGAGATAGGAAATATCGAAGCAAAGATGCCGCTTCGCGGTATTGCGCAGCGGTCGCATCGCCTACAACTGTGCAAAAGGCTTGACCTTTCCCCTGTGGCAAGCTTTAAGCTGAAGTCATGAATCCCATCGAGGAGCCGACTGATGACCAGTACACATACTTCCCCTACCTCTGCCGACCAGCAACAGGTACAGCTGCCTATCAGCGGCATGAGCTGCGCCTCTTGCGTGCGCCGCGTTGAGCAAGCCTTGCTGAACACGCCTGGCGTGACGGCGGCCAACGTGAATCTGGCGAGTGAAAAGGCCGAAGTGAGTCTGACTACTGACACCTCACTTACCGTATTAACAGACACCCTCACCAAGGCCGGTTACTCCACCCGCAGCGAACAGTTTGAGCTCAGCATTATCGGCATGAGCTGTGCTTCGTGCGTGGGCCGGGTTGAAAAAGCGCTGCAACGCTTACCGGGCGTGCTCTCGGCCAGCGTGAACCTGGCGGCAGAAAGTGCTCAGGTTAGCGCGCTGGTGGGCAATGTGGATCAAGCCCAGTTAGTGGCGGCTATTAAAAAAGCCGGCTATCAGGCCAAGCCGGTGTCGGCACAGCGCGAAGACGATAATGCGCGCCGCGAGCTTGAACAACAAAGCCTGAAGCGCGACTTTGGCTGGTCGCTGGCGCTGACTTTGCCGGTGTTCATACTGGAAATGGGCGCGCATATTATTCCCGGTATGGCCCAGTGGATTGAAGAGATCCTGGGTCAAACGCTCAACTGGGGCATACAGTTTGTGCTCACCACCCTGGTGTTGCTGGGGCCTGGGCGGCGCTTTTTGCGCCTTGGAATTCCTGCGTTATTGCGCGCCACCCCGGATATGAACTCTTTGGTGGCGTTGGGCAGTCTCTCGGCATGGGGATTTTCGGTGGTGGTGTTGTTTGCCGGGCACATTCTGCCCGTCGGCACCCAGCATGTATATTTTGAAGCTGCGGCGGTGATCGTCACCTTGATCCTGCTGGGCCGTTTCCTGGAAGCCAGAGCAAAAGGGCGCACCGGTGAGGCCATACAGCGCTTGTTGAGCCTGCAGGTCAACACGGCGCGGGTGCAACGCAATGGTAGCAGCCAGGAAGTGCCCCTGAACGAGGTACTGGTGGGGGACTGCCTGTTGGTGCGCCCCGGTGAGCGCATACCGCTGGATGGCACGGTACAGAGCGGCAGCTCTTATGTAGATGAGTCCATGCTCACCGGCGAGCCGATACCGGTGGAAAAAAAGCAGGGTGACGAGGTAGTGGGCGGCACCATCAACAAAAATGGTGCCTTGAGCGTGACCACTACCAAGATCGGCAAAGACACCTTATTGGCGCAAATCATTCGTATGGTTGAGCAAGCCCAGGGCGCCAAATTACCCATTCAGGCTCTGGTCGACAAGGTAACGGCGGTGTTTGTGCCGCTGGTGATGGCCACGGCGGCGTTAACCTTTGCGCTCTGGCTGTGGTTGGGACCCACTCCGGCACTCGGCTTTGCCTTGATCAACGCGGTGGCGGTGCTGATTATCGCCTGCCCCTGTGCCATGGGACTGGCGACACCCACCTCCATCATGGTGGGCACCGGGCGTGCCGCCGAGTTGGGCGTGTTGTTTCGCAAAGGTCAGGCGCTGCAAACCCTGCGCGATACCAAAGTGGTGGCGCTGGATAAAACCGGCACCCTCACCAAAGGCCAGCCGGAGCTAACCGATTTACAGCTGACGCCGGGCTTTGCTGAAGATGACGCCCTAGCGCTGATTGCCGCGGTAGAGCAGCACTCCGAGCACCCGATAGCCGAGGCCATAGTGGCGGCGGCCAAGGAACGAAAACTGACCCTGGCGAGCCCTGAAGACTTTCAGTCGCACTCCGGTCTGGGCGTAAGTGCTCTGGTGGACGGTCAAACAATCGAGGTAGGGGCCGATCGTTATCTTGGCCAATTGGGCTACAGTCTGGCGGCGTTCGGTGACACGGCGCAGCAGCTGGCCAAAGAAGGGAAGAGCCCGCTTTATGCCGCCATTGATGGCAAGCTGGCCGCCATTATTGCGGTGGCCGATCCCATTAAAGAAGGCACACCCGACGCCATCAAGGCCTTGCATGATCTTGGGCTGAAAGTGGCGATGATCACCGGTGATAACCGCCATACCGCCGAGGCGATTGCCCGTCAGCTCGGTATAGATGAAGTAGAAGCCGAAGTGATGCCCGACGGCAAGGTGGCAGCCTTGCAGCGCTTGCGCAAGCTTCATGGCTCCGTGGCCTTTGTGGGGGATGGTATTAACGACGCACCGGCGCTGGCCGAAGCTGATGTGGGCCTGGCCATCGGCACCGGTACCGACATTGCGATAGAGGCGGCCGAAGTGGTGCTGATGGGCGGCGACTTGCGGGCGGTACCCAATGCGCTGGCTATTAGTCAGGCCACCCTGAGCAACATTCGGCAAAATCTATTCTGGGCCTTTGCCTATAACGCCTGTCTGATCCCGGTGGCGGCAGGGGTCTTGTACCCGTTATACGGCATCCTGCTCTCACCCATGCTGGCCGCCGGCGCCATGGCCATGTCGAGCGTGTTTGTAGTGGCGAACGCATTAAGATTAAAGCGGTTTAAAGTGTAAACCAGCGCCAATAGCCCGGCGCCCCGCAAGACTGTGGGCGGTGTATTTTACAGGCGCATTGCCGATTGTTCGCGCGATTTTGCGCTCCATGCCTGGATCCGCCGAAGTCTTCTTTGCCAAAGAGGCGGGGCGGGCTACAGGGCGATTTGGCACTTTTATCACGGCGAGAGGGGGAGCCTGGTTATTCCAAGCAAAACCCCAGCCAATGAAGCCAATGAAAGAGAAAACGCATTTAGCCGCACCGCCATCTCTAAAGAGCAACCATTGCCAATATTTTATGAACCACGAACTCGATCCTGTTTGATCATATCGGCGCATTTTTCACCAATCATGATTGAAGGAGCATTGGTATTACCGGACACAATCTGCGGCATAATCGAGGCATCGGCGACTCTGAACCTCTTGATGCCGTGAACTCTCAGCCTGCGGTCGACCACCGCCATATCATCGTTACCCATCTTGCAGGTACTGGTCGGATGATAAATGGTCTGGCTGAAACGACGGGCGGCATTCAGTAATTGCTCGTCGGTCTGATACTGGCGACCGGGCACATATTCATCGATGATAACGGACTTGAGCGCATCGGCTTCGGCAAGGCGCCGGGCTACCTTGATGGCATTCACCGCGACTTGCAGATCTTCCTCTGCCGAAAGATAATTGGCCTAATGGAAGGATATTCATGAGGATCGGCGCTACGGATCTTGACGGTGCCTCGGCTATGAGGGCGTAGTTGACACACGGAGGCGGTAAAGGCCGAGAAGGGATGTACGCCTTCTCCGGGCTTGTCGGCACTAAGTGGCTGCATGTGGAATTGAATGTCCGGCCGATCCAATCCGTCCCGAGACCGGGTAAAGACACACACCTGGCTGGCGGCCAGCGTCAGGGGACCGGTTCTGGAAACCGAGTACTGTATACCTACCCCCAGCTTCTTCACCGGATTATTGACCTCATCGTTGAGTGTTTTGCAGCTGGTCTTGAATACCAGACGTATTTGCAGGTGATCCTGCAGGTTTTCTCCTACGCCTGGCAGGGGGTGCAGGCACTCGACGCCTACTGATTTCAGGTGCTCAGGTTCACCAATCCCCGAGCATTGTAGTATTTGCGGTGAGCCGATGGCACCGGCACTGAGCACGACTTCTCGTTTTGCCCGGGCCAGTAGCCGCTTGCCTTTATGTTCAAATTCGATGCCGGTAGCCTGTTTGCCTTCCAGCAGGATACGGCGGGTATGGGCACGGGTCAGCACTGTCAGGTTGGGACGTTGCAGCGCCGGGCGCAAGAATGCCTTGGCGCTGCTGCAGCGCAGGCCCTTGTGGGCGGTTTGTTGGAAGTAACTCACGCCTTCCTGTGTTTCACCATTGACGTCCGGGTTGGCGGGGATGCCGATCTGTTGTGCGGCTTCGACAAAGCGCTCGGCTATTTCCCTGCGCAGGCGAAGATCGGATACCTTCAATGGGCCATCGGTCCCGTGATAGGCATCCGCGCCCCGGGACTGGCATTCAGACTTTTTGAAGTAGGGAAGAACCTCCTGGTAACTCCAGCCTTCGTTGCCCATGGCAGCCCAGCCATCGTAGTCTTGATGCTGGCCACGAATATACAGCAGGCCGTTGAGTGAGCTGGAACCGCCCAGCACCTTGCCTCTGGGCCACTGCAACTGTCGTCCATTGATGCCCTGATCCGGGTCTGTGACATAACACCAGTCGGTGGCGGGGTTATGCATGGTCTTGAAGTAACCGACGGGAATGTGGATCCAGGGGTTCCAGTCTCGTCCTCCAGCCTCCAGCAGCAATACACTGATCTCCGGATCTTCAGTAAGCCGGTTGGCCAGCACACATCCTGCCGAGCCTGCGCTCACCACGATATAGTCGAACTCTCCAAAAATTTCACTTCGATGCAGGACTACTCTGCGATTACGCATAAAATGGCTCCAAAAATTTCGGCTTATCTGATAGGGGGCTGACTTTCTGTCAGTAAATTACTCACCGACGAAATGATTTTTTCGATGCTATTTTTTCGATACTAAAAGTATCGTTTGTTTGTCTATTGCTCATTGACAGATCATGTTTTGATTAATATAGTCTCAATTGTTAAATGTTTGTATCTACTTTGTAATTTATTGTCAAATCAAGGATGAGGTTACCTATGAAAATTGCTCCGTTTATCCTGTCGTCGCTGGTATTGGCCATGTTGGCCAGTCCGGCAGTCATGGCTGAATACACAGGCCCCAAGATCAAGATGAAGCTGGCGCACACGGCTCCGCCGGGTAACCACATTACTCAGGCTTATACTAAATTTGCCGATTTGGTTAAGGAAAAATCAGATGGCAAGATCAGAATTCAGGTATTTCCGGGGGCCATTCTTGGCAGTGATCGCGTGCTGATAGAAGGGGCGCAGAGAGGGACGCTGGAGATAGGCGTTAGCTCGACTCCGAATCTGGCAGGCTTTTCTCGCCTTTTCCAGGTCTTTGACTTGCCATACATTACTAGCCCTGAACACCAGGATAAGCTTTACAAGTCTTTGGACAAGGGTGGTCCGCTGAACACCTACTTCGAGCAGGCGTCGAATGAAATTGGTTTGCAGCCCATCATGTACGCAGAATATGGTTATCGCAATTTTGTTTCGACCAGTAAACCGTTAACCGGTCCAGATTCACTATCCGGGTTAAAAATGAGAACCACCGATTCACCGGTAGAAGTGGCGGTGGCCAAGGCGTTGGGCGCAAATCCGGCTCCTATTGCCTGGGGAGAGGTTTATACCGCGCTGCAGCAGGGCACCATAGATGCTGAAGGAAATACTTTTCCGCATATGTTTGGTGCCAAGCACCATGAAAACCTCGAATATGCAGTGACCTCGGCCCATAACTATGGCATGCAGGTGGCAATGGCCAATAAGAAATGGTGGGATTCACTTCCTGTCGAAGCCAGGGAAGTCATTGAAGAAGCAGCTCAGGAAGCGGTTACTTATCAGCGGACAGAAGCTTATCCTGCAAACGAGGATAAAGCTCGACAGGGAATGTTAGAGGCTGGTATTACTATTCATCAAACAACGGCGGAAGAAAATGCCAGATTTCGTGAGCTGACTCGACCGGTATTTGAGGAATTTGCAGCCAATTTGCCGAAGGACCTTATCGAAATGGTACAGGATACCCAACAGTAAAATTATCTATCAATGCGTAGCGGTACCGGAAAACGATTAATCTACCGGTTGCCGAATAACGGGTGGGAGTGATACTCCCACCTTATTGATTGCTGAAGGTGTAGTGCCGGAGCTGCTTTATGGAAATGCTAAAGCAAAGTGAAATACAGGATGTTCGTGAGCGAAAATATTCATTTTTAAATCTGTTAAATAATCTAGAAAAACCTTTTCTTTTCGTTGGTTTGATTATGATGATTCTAATCATCAATTATCAGACGTTTTTCAGATACGGTATATCCACTCTTCTGGAACTGATTGCTACTCCGGGCTTTGAGCGATTTTTCGGTAGCTGGCTGGATACAGAAGTACTGCGTGATAACATCAAGGGGGCCGTAGGTTGGGGCGTCTGGACCGAAGAGTTGGCAAGATATGTTTTTATCTGGATTTCATATCTTGCTGTATCTATATCGATTCTCACAAGAAGCGGAATCAGGGTTGATGTGTTACACAACAGGCTTTCACAGCGCTGGCAGAGTGTTGTCTGGGTAATGATCGACTGTTGTACTCTGGCACTGGTGTTTCTTTTTTCTTACATGGGCCTTGATTATGTAAAAATGCAGTTGGCTATGCCACAAATAACACCCGCTTTGCAGATAGGTTATTACATTCCTTATCTGATTCTTCCTATCGGCTTTGGACTGATGTCGGTGCGTACCTTGCAGACACTGTGGCAACAGAGCAGAAAGATGACACTGCCAGATGTTGTGCTGGGCATGGCGTTGTCGGTATTGCTGTTTTTGCCTGTGTTGCTATCTGAAGACTGGAATGCACCTCTGCTGTTGTTCGGTTACTTTACTTTTTTTCTTGTTTTGGGCGTACCTATTGCTTTTGCCCTGGGGCTGGCCGGGCTGACCACTGTGCTGGGGGCCGGCACCCTGCCGGTGGATTATCTGGCTCAGATTGCCTTTTCTTCGATCGACTCCTTCCCCATCATGGCCATTCCTTTCTTTATTGCGGCCGGCGTATTCATGGGGGCCGGAGGCTTGTCCAGGCGGCTGTTGGCACTGGGTGATGAACTGGTGGGGGCCTTGCCCGGCGGTATGGCACTGGCCAGTATCATGACCTGTATCTTCTTCGCTTCGATCAGCGGTTCAGGCCCGGCGACGGTGGCGGCCATCGGCTCCATTACCATACCGGCCATGATAGCCCGGGGATATGATAAATATTTCTCTGCCACCGTGGTGGCTTGCGCCGGGGCAATTGGGGTGATTATTCCGCCCAGCAATCCCTTTGTGGTCTACGGGGTGTCAGCTCAGGTCTCCATCGGTAAGCTGTTTATCGCCGGTATCATACCCGGTCTGATCATGGGCGTGGCCCTGATGGTCGTTGCCTACCTGATCTCCAAGAAAAATGGCTGGTATGGTGAAGTGCGCGAGCGTTCGCTCAAGACCTTCATGAGTGCGGCCTGGCAAGCCAAGTGGGCCTTGATGGTACCTGTGATCGTGCTGGGTGGTATCTATGGCGGCATCATGACGCCAACGGAAGCCGCTGCCGTTGCCGCCTTGTATGGCCTGTTTGTGGGGATTTGTATTCATAAGGAGCTGACCTTAAATAAACTCTGGGCCTCGGCTCAGGATGCGGCCAGTATTTCATCCATCATCATATTGCTGATGGCGATGGCGACCATCTTTGGCAATATAATGACCATAGAGCAGATCCCCGAATTTATAGCTGAATCTATTCTTGCTCTGACCTCAAACAAGATTGTTATTTTGATCATGATTAATATCTTCCTGCTTTGGATAGGTATTTTCATGGAAGCTCTAGCAGCAATCGTTATTCTTACGCCGATTTTACTTCCATTGGTTATAGCGGTAGGCGTAGACCCGGTGCATTTTGGGGTGATGATGGTCATGAACCTGGCAATCGGCTTTGTTACGCCACCGGTGGGTGTGAATCTGTTTGTCGCCAGTGGTATTGCCAACGTCAGTATCGGTGGTTTGGCCAGACATATTTGGGTATATCTGCTGGTGATGATAGCAGTGCTGCTGCTGGTTACCTATATCCCGGAAATATCATTGTTTTTAGTCTGATGGTTTACTTAACGAAAGCGAAGCCTGATGGCTTCGCTTTTATTTTTTGGCCGCAAAAATAAAGGAGTCACCTTTGACTATTAATTCAATGACTGTTGCGGCGGCCTGCCAGACAACTGCCTACATAGCCGGGCAGGATGGGAGCCAACCGGTCTGTTTTGCGGCCGTCGATAGCTCGGGAGCCCTGATTTATCTGTATCGGATGGATGGCGCGCCCGAACGGTTGATCAATATTGCAATAGGCAAGGCCTATACGGCGGCCAGGATGGGGGTATCGACCGACATCTTCAGGCAGAGGTTGTTGAAAGATCATCTGTCGCTGGCGGATTTTCTGGATGACAAATTCACCTCTCTGCCCGGTGGGGTGCCCTTGCTTGAGGGAGGGAAACTGGTCGGCGCGGTTGGCGTCAGCGGCCGAGCCCTAGAGGAAGATGTGGCCCTTTGTCGGCAGTTCGCTGAACATATCCTGGTAACCCTATGATAAACTGCCTGAATATACATACAGGAGGGCTTATGAGCACATCAGCAAGTGCTACCAATTCTACTCTGCTTCGTGCTTTTGCCTTGATCGAGGAACTGCTCAAGGAAGACAGGGCGACCACGGCGGCAGACTTGTGCCTGCGTCTTGATGTGCCCAAGCCAACAATACACCGCATTATTGGCCAGCTGGAGCAGGAAGGTCTGTTGCAGAAAGAGCCCGACGGTCGTCACCTTAGCCCGGGACCGCGCTTGAGAAAAATGGCCCTAGACGTGCTGGCACAACGCAGTGTCGGGGCTCCGAGACGGGCGGTATTGCAGAATCTGGCCGAAGAGCTGGGAGAAACCTGCAATATTGCCCTGCTGGATGGCCATGAACTGGTCTACTTCGAACGGGTCGAAACCAACTGGCCGGTACGGATACAGCTGCATCCGGGATCGCGTATGCCATTACACAGTACTGCAGCTGGAAAACTATTGCTGGCGTTAATGCCGCTGCATAAACGTAAGGCCTTATTAAGCGGTCTGTCTCTGGATGCTCATACTCGGCATACAATTACTGATAGGGAACAGTTGGAGCTTGAACTGGAGAAGATTGCCGCCAATACCCTGAGTATTGATAATGAAGAAATGTTTGAGGGTATGGTGGCTTTTTCCGTTCCGATATACGACGAGTTGGGGCTGGTGCGCGCGGCAGTCGCCGTACATGCCCCAACCGCTCGTAAGCCGCTGGCCAGCCTGATGGAATGGGCACCGACCTTACGTCGTGCTGCCGCCCAGCTGCAGGCGGTGCTGGATTTATAGTATTTCTTTTATCTGTATGAAATGGGTAACAGGCTCCGTTATCTTGCTGTTTACGCCTGTAACTGAGCCTTTATTTTGGCCAGCAATTTGATACCGGGTTCGATTTTTTCGAGAGGAATCGCCGAGAGGCCAATCTTCAGGAAGTTTTTCGGCAGATGGTTGCCAAAATGGTAGCTATTGGCGGAGATCAGCAGTAGCCCTTCTTTTGCCGCTCTTTGTTTCAGCTGCCCTGCATCTATATGTTCTGGCAGTTTCAGCCAGCAAGAAGAGCCGCTGATAGGGGAGCTGATGCAGTCGGGTAGATGCTGCTTTAACGCCTGGGCCAGGCATTCTCCCCGTTCCTGAAATACCCGAGCCAGCTTTCGCAATAGCGCATCATGGTAGCCCTGGGCCAGGAACAGGGCTACTGCGCGCTGGTTATTGAGCGGCGGGTGACGCAACATCAATTGACGAAGGTTACGAGCTTCCTGAATCAAGGCTTTGGGCCCGACCATAAATCCCATGCGTAACCCGGGCGCCAGAGTTTTGGACAGGCTACCGATATAAAGTACCCGTTCTGTTTTATCCAGACTCTTGAGGGCCGGGGTTGGATGGGTATCAAAGCTCATTTCCATCTCATAGTCATCTTCAATGACAATGAAATCCTGTTGCTGTGCGGTTGTTAATAGTGCGAGCCGTCGCGCCAGCGGCATGGTGACTGCAGTAGGACACTGGTGGCTGGGCGTAAGGTAGACCAGATCACACTCATTCAGCTGCTGATCCACGATCATGCCGTCGCCGTCAATCTGCAGGCTTTTCACCCGGGCATTGAACACCAGGGCGATATGGCCGGCGCTGACATAGCCCGGATCTTCGATGCCAAAACAGGATTTGTTGTCCAATAGTAGCTGAGCCAGCAAATAGATAGCCTGCTGTGAACCCACGGTGATCAGAATCTCCTCACTGCTGGCTTGTATACCCCGGCTGGGCAGGATGCGCTGTTGCAATTGTTCGATTAATAGCGGGTCATCGCTGTCGTAGCGATCCGAACTCCAGTCGCGAATAGCCTGTACGCTGACCGCATCTTTCCAGCACTTACGCCAGTTATTGATGGGAAACAAGCTAGTGTCCAGTTGGCCGTAAACAAAGGGATATTGATAACTTTGCCAAGAGTGGGATTGGCTGGCATTGGGCTGAGGTCCGGTTTTTACCTTGAGTCGCTCAAGCCAGTTGACCTTATTGATATCGGCATCTGTGGTGAGGGGAGGCTCATTCAGGATGTTTTTCAGGCTTCGAGCAAAAAATTGATCGTTAACATAATAACCACGGCGTTCACTGGATATAAGATAACCGTCTGAGACCAGTTCATCATATACCAGCGTAATGGTATTACGCGCTACATGCAGGTTTTTTGCCAAGCTGCGACTCGAGGGGAGAGGTTTATCCAAGGGCAAAAAACCGCCCAGTATGGCATTGACCAGGTGTTCTCGGACCTGCTGCTGCAGAGTAGCTTGGCTACCTCTATCCAGATGGAAAAGTGCCGACATCCTGTGGCCTCCGTGATGAACGGACTAGATATTTGTAATTAGATTGTAATGTTTTGCTATTAAATAACAACGCTCTTTCGATTCATTATCACTAAATAAAAAAATTAAAAAACTTTAATCAATCATTAAATGATATTTTTTATATCATTTTTAAATTGTGCGCCAGGCATGGCGCGTAGCGCCTTGACGGGCGCTGTTCCGGTACGCGTGGTGGCGGCCGGATGACTTGGAGGTGCAAGTCCTCTGTGAGCCCGGTAAGGGGAATCACTAGCTGAACCGTAAGGGTGTCCACCGCGAGGTGGGATCTGAAGGAAGCGGAAAGCAAAGCACTGGCCTGACGAACAGAAATCGCATACGAGGCGGGCACACTGGGTAAGGCGGCGATTATCGTCAAAGCCCAATACTTACACGGAAGGTGTGCACGTAGATGCGGCAGGCATAAGTGTGAAAGTCACGCGCATTACCCTGGGAGGTCTGCTCTCCTGCCTTGGGCTACTGATGCCGTGAGGTATCAGGATGGGAGAGGAGAAGTCAGCAGACGCCGTAGTAGGTTTGCGACCGCAAACTGAAGGGCTGAACATGAATGATGAATCGGAGCCGGTTTATTCGATGAGACAACGAATCACAGCAAGAGCAAGTCGCTCACCCGACCCAGAGCAGGCGGCCAGCAGCCGACCTGTCACGGCCGGGTTGTGCAGTGTCTCACGGCATAGACCAGAGTCCCTCCGAGCGGGGCTGACATGGAGCTAATGTCAGCGATAACCGAACAGTCGAACATGTGGCGAGCCTATCAACGTGTGTGCCGTAACAAGGGTGCACCGGGGGTAGATGGGATGCGTACCGATGAGCTGAAAGGCCATCTGCAAACCCACTGGCCACACATCAAACAACAACTGCTGGACGGCCGTTATCATCCGCAACCGGTGCGCAAGGTAGACATCCCCAAGCCCGGAGGCGGCCGGCGCATGCTGGGCATTCCCTGCGTGATAGACCGTCTCATCCAGCAGGCCATGCATCAGGTATTAAGCGACCAATTTGAGCCGATGTTCTCCCCGCAAGCTATGGCTTCAGTCCGGGGAAAAGTGCCGTACAAGCGGTACAGCAGGCCCGAGACTACATGGAGTCAGGCAAGCGCTGGGTGGTGGATATCGACATGGAGAAATTCTTCGACCGGGTCAATCACGACATTCTGATGTCGAGGATTAGCCGGGTCATCAAGGATAAACTCGGAACTCGTCCTCAGACTGATACGCCGGTACTTGCAGTCGGGCATCATGGAGCAGGGTGTGGCGACAGCGCGAACAGAAGGCACGCCACAAGGTGGCCCGCTGTCGCCGCTGCTGTCCAATATCCTGCTGCATGAGCTGGATATGGAGCTGACCGAACGAGGGCATGCCTTCTGCCGCTACGCGGACGACTGCAACATCTATGTTGGCAGCGAACGCGGGGCGCACCGGGTGCTGCACTCGGTGACAACCTTCCTCGAACGGCGCCTGAAACTCAGGGTCAACAGGGAGAAGAGTGCCGCGGGCAGGCCATGGCAGCGCAGCTTCCTTGGCTACACGGTCTGCACCCGAAAGCGCAACATCCGGCTGAGAGTGTCCCCGAAAAGCGTCAAGCGCTTCAAGGGCAAGCTGAAGTCACTGCTGCGCAGGGCCAGGGGCTGGAACATCCGCCGCACGACACACGCGCTCGCGACCAAGCTGCGAGGTTGGATAAACTACTTCCGTTACGCGACGGCCAAAGGCATCTTCAATGAGCCGGATGGCTGGCTACGCCTTCATCTGCGGAAGATACTGTGGCGACAATGGAAGCGAGGGCGCACTCGGGCACGGATGTTGATGCGATTGGGTATTGCCGAGAGGAGAGCGGTCCTGAGCACCACGAATGGGCGAGGCCCGTGGTGGAACGCCGGGGCATCGCACATGAATCAGGCGTTACCGAAGAAGTTGTTTGAGCGACTGGGACTGATATTGCTGATGGATAGTTACCATCAGCTCAACCATCATCCATGAACCGCCGTGGTACGGAACCGTATGCTCGGTGGTGTGAGAGGGCGGAGGCCGTGAGGCCTCCTCCTACTCGATCGTTTTTACAGCCAGAACCCTAGCAGCATGAACACCGGGATCAGTACCAAGACCGGGCAGCGCAAGGTGCGCAGGGCCAGCAAGCCGAGGGCGGCCGCCGCCAGCGCGGGCGCGCCAGTCACGCTGCTGGTAAAAACGGGCTGATACAAGGCCGAGAGCAACAAGCCCACCACGGCGGCATTGATGCCGCGAACTGCCCCCGCCATTAACGGCTTTGCTGCCAACCCCTGCCAGCTGTGTTGCAGCGCCAATACCAGTAAAAAACCCGGCAGGAAAATACCAAAGGTGGCTGCCAGCGCCCCTAATACCGGCGAGCTTGGGTAAAGCTCGGCGCCCAAAAAGCTGGCCAGGCTGAACATGGGGCCCGGCATGGCCTGGGCGGCGCCGTAACCGGTTAAAAACACGTCTTCTGATAATGACTCGGGCAGCGTACCTTGCAACAGGGGCAGCACCACATGACCACCACCAAACACCAGGCTGCCGGCCTGATAAAAGTCGGCAAAAATGGCCGCGGTGTCGGTCAGGCTCAACAGCGGCATCAGCAACAGCAAGCCAAAAAACAGCAGCAAAAATGGCCAGCTGATCCCTAGCGACTGTGCGTGTTCGGCCGGTTCGGCCTTGAGTAACGCCATCCCCACCAGAGCTGCGGTGACGAGCACCACAAATTGAGTCATCAGGCTTGGGAACAGCCATAATGAGGCGGCGCTGAGTACGGCCAGGATAAGCGTGGTTTGCTGACGGCAGAATTGTTTCGCCATGGACAGCACCGCATCGGCTACCACCACTACGGCAAACAGCTTGAGTCCGGTAACAATGGCCAATGCCGCCGGCTGATTGGCCCAGGCGTTGCCAGCCATTGCCAGGGCCAGCATCAACAGAAAAGAGGGCAGGGTAAAACCGATAAAGGCGGCCACGGCGCCAAACAGTCCGGCCCGCTGATAGCCCAGAGCAAAGCCCAGCTGACTGGATGCGGGGCCCGGTAAAAACTGACACAGTGCCAGGGTGGAGGCAAAGCGATCCTGGGGCATCCAGCCCAAATTGTGCACGAAATGACGCTGAAAATAACCAATATGCGCCGCTGGCCCGCCAAAGCTGACCCAGCCTAATTTAAAAAACTGCCAAAACACCTCAAGCATCATCTTCTCTTTCCTCGTTTTATCTCGCCCTATCATAACCGCATTGAATTCACTTCTTATGACAGAATGAAAAAGTTATTTGCAGGAGTCTTGTAAATAACGCCTATTATTGAGTAGGTTATATCTGCGACAACATGGGTCGGAGCGCATCGGCTGGCTGTCGTTAGGCTCTGCAATTGAGTCTATACTGGAATTGTTTATTCACCGAAAGAAGGACGAAATCATGATTAAGAAAATAATGGCGGTCTTGATGGTGGTCGGTTTGTTTGGCGGCTTGGCGGGCTGTAATACCGTGGCCGGGGCTGGTAAAGATGTGCAGCGTGGCGGTGAAGCGGTAGAAGATGCCGCTCGTGACGTGCAATATTAAGCAGAGTGACTAGACAAATGTGAGGGACCGGCGATAACAGCCATCGAGCGTTTGAATTACGCCTTGTCCCTCACATATTACGCCTTTCGATCTCAAGCAAAGCGCTGCTGCAGATAGGCAATAATATCGTTGGACTCATACATCCAACGCACTTCCCCATTTTCTTCTATACGCAGGCAGGGCGATTTAACACGACCGCCGCCCGCTTCCAGTTCACCTCGATAGGGCGAGCCTGGCTGCACGTTACGTCGCTCTATGGGCAGATTTAGTTTGTGCATGTTTCTGCGCACCTTGATGCAGAAGGGGCAGCGCGGCAGTTGATACAGCGCCAGCTGCTGGCAGGCATTATCCACTTCAAGCTGTGCCTCGGGAGATCTGCGCATCTTGGTCGGGCGAGTAATAAAATCACCCAGTTGCCAAATTCCCCCAATCCCATTACGTAATATTTTTACCAGCATGACGGCTCCCTTTTTATAAGCAGCCTCGGCCGCTCATTTGATACTCAAAAGAGGGATTGTATCTGAAAGCGACAGGTTTTTTTGCTATTTATACACGTCACTGGCCAGTTCCAGAATGCGCCTGGCTCTGGCCATGACGGGGGTGTCGACCATGTTGCCGCTTACCGCCACCACGGCGCCTTTTTCCCGTTGCTCGGCATCCATAATATGTCTGGCCCAGGAAATTTGCGCGCTGGTGGGCGTTAAGGCCTTCTGTGCCGGCGCTACCTGAGCGGGGTGGATCAGCAAGAAACCACTAAAGCCCAGTCGCATGCCCTGGCGCGCGTAATCGGTCAGCCCTTTGGCATCGTGAATGGCGGTGTAAATGGCATCAATGGGTGCTGCCAGGCCATGAACTCGCGAGCACATCACCAGTTGGCTGCGAGCATATAAAAAAGCGGTTTCATTCAGTGCTTCACCGGCCGGAGGCGGGTAGTCCATGCCCAGATCCAGTGCCAGGTCCAGCTTGCCGAACAACAAGCGAGTAACTCCTGGTGCGGCGGCAATCTCGTTGAGTCGTGCCAAGGCCACGGCAGATTCAATAAAAGGTAACAGGGGTTTTTCGGTAATATGCGCCAGCTCTTTCAGCGCGGCAGGATCGTCGGCCTTTGGCACTATGATGCCGGCCACGGCGGCCGAACGACACAGGTTGGTATCCTGATTGAACCAGGGGCTACCGGTGCCATTGATGCGAATTAATACCGAGTTGGCGGGTTGGCTGTCGAGCCAGGTGGCGAGGGTGCCGCTGGCAGCATCTTTTTCTGCGGCCGGTACGGCGTCTTCAAGATCGATAATGATGGCATCGGCCCCACTGGCCAAGGCTTTATCGAAACGTTCCGGCCGATTGGCCGGAACGAATAGCAAAGTTTGTAGCGCATTGATGTCCATAAAACCCCCTGTTAATCCGGGCTGTTCAGCCCGAAGATGTGCAACGGAGTCTTTTATGTAAACCAGTGCCTCGGCACTGTAAACCGTCAGAGTCGGATAGTGAGACCTGGGTGGGTTTACAGCGTTTGATGAGGGCCGAAAACCTCATAGTGCAGACGGTCGTCGCCAATGCCCCAACCAGATAACGTCTCTTTTACCATGGCCATGAACGGCAGCGGACCACAGAAGTAATAATGGGCATTGGCGGGGGCGATACGCTCTTTCAGCTGGTTCAAGTCCATCAGACCTTCGGCATGATACTGCTCTGCCGGTTGATCCTGTTCGCCGGGAGTGCGGTACCATACATGGGTCGTCAAATTTGCATTAGCCTGACGCAAGCCTTGCATGTGGTCTTTAAAGGCGTGTTGGGCACCGTTTTCACAGGCATGCAGCCAGTGAATGTCGGCCTTGTGCTCATGCTTGATTAACTGGTCGAGCATGGCGCGCATGGGGGTCTGGCCAACGCCACCGGAAATTAATACCACCGGGGTATCGGTGCTCACTTCCATAAAGAAGTCACCAGCGGGAGGCAGCACCTGCAGGGTATCGCCCACTTGTACTTCGTCATGCATGAAGTTGGACGCGACACCATTGGGCTCGCGTTTTACGGCAATGCGGTAATTCTGGCCATTGGCCGCCTGGCACAAGGAATACTGGCGCGTTTCTTTATAGGCCAGTTTGGGGCTGTCCAGGTGCAGGTTGAGATACTGACCGGGTAAGAAGTCGAGTACGGCTTTGCCGTCTGCAGGCGCCAGCAGAAAGCTGGTGATCTGCTCGCTTTCTACCTGTTTTTCTTTTACCACAAAAGCGCGATGTCCGCGCCAGCCGCCGGCTTTTTCTTCGCTTTGCTGATAAATCTGCTCTTCACGGCCAATAAAAATCCCGGCCAGTGCGCCGTAGGCCTGTGCCCAGGCGTCAATCACCTCCGGGGTGGCGGCATCGGGGGCCAGTTCTTTGATGGTTTCCAGCAGGTGATGACCGACGATGTCGTATTGTGCCGGTTGAATGGAAAAACCGGTGTGCTTTTGGGCAATGCGTTCAACCGCACTGCTGAGTACTGCCGGGTTATCGATATTTTTGGCATAGGCCAATACCGCAGAAAACAAGGCGGCGGGTTGGCGGCCAGAGGCTTGGTGGCTGAGGTTGAAAACGTCTTTCAGCTCGGGGTTGTCACGAAACATGCGCTTGTAAAAGTGTTCGGTGAGTGCGGTGTTGGCAGACTCGAGCAGGGGAACGGTGCTTTTTACGATTTCTATGGTGCGACTATCCAGCATGATTAACACCTCTTAATGTGTATCCATGATGCAACTTAAGGCGCATTTTATAGTGACATTTGATTTGCATCAATAAAAAGTTACTCTTTTTTGTCTGCACGGTTTATTTTGTCGAAATCGGGCTGGTTGCCGGCTTGCATTTGCAGGAGCAGAGGTAACAATGTGGACCAGTTTTCTCAGCAGGTGTTAACGAATGACGGAACGTTCTCGATTACAACAGGTGTTGGCCTTGATTGATGCCGAAAACAAGCAAGACCCCAATCAGCAGCTGATTGGCGGACAAACCTGGCCAAAAGAGTATTTATACAGTGTCCGCATGAGCAGCAAGCAAGCCGAGTTTGCGCCCGAGGCCAGCGAATTACTGCAGATTGCCTGCCGCGCCCAGCACATCAAGCGCTGGCATGTTGCACGGGCCAGTTATCCCATGGACAGGGCCGGTTACAAACGCTGGCGTACTGATTTGGGAGCATTTCACGGCGAGCTGACCGCCCAGCTGATGGCCAGAGTGGGATATAGCACCGCAGATCAGGAACAGATCAAAGATTTGTTACTGAAAAAACAGCTCAAACGCGATCCAGAAGTGCAAACGCTGGAAGATATAATCTGCCTGGTGTTTATCGATTTTTATCTGGCCGATTTTGCCACCCGCCACAGTGAAGAAAAGTTGCTGGATATTATCCGTAAAACCTGGGGAAAAATGTCGGCAGCCGGGCAAGCGGCGGCTTTGAACCTGAGACTCACTCCAGCAGTACAGGCATTGGTAGGCAAGGCTTTGCAGTGAGGTAGAGCCGCAGCCAGTCTGTGTTTAAGCACAACATAGTTGCCGTGTTAGGATAATTACATAGCTAAAAGTATATGCAGCTCATATAAAAACAACATGAATGCTAAATGTATATACAATGTTAAGTTTATGTAAATGCTAGGTGTTGATCGGGCATGGGAATCAATAAAGGGACGTAATAACATGAGGGAGAGGATCCTATGAATGCCATTGTTCTGGCCATCCTGGTGATGGTAGCGTTGTGTTTGGCTCGGGTATCTGTTGTATTTTCGCTGGTAGTTGCCGCCCTGGTGGGTGGGCTCTGGGCCGGAATGTCGGTAGAACAGGTGATCGGTGCTTTTAATGACGGGTTGGGCAGCGGCGCGACCGTTGCCCTGGCTTATGCCACTCTGGGGGCGTTTGCCGTGGCGCTGTCGCGCACCGGTATTACCGATTTGGTAGCTGGCAAGGCCTTGAGCTGGGTTGGCTCCCGGCGCGATCCGGGCCAGTTGAGCAGCGTAAAATGGTTGATGTTCGGCGCCTTGATCGTCATAGGTGCTGCCTCCGGCACCGTGATACCGGTGCATATCGCTTTTATTCCGATTCTGGTACCGCCTTTGCTGGGTCTGATGAGCATGCTGAAGCTGGACAGACGCGCGGTGGCGTGTGTGATTACTTTCAGTATTACCATCATGTACATGACCACACCGGTGGGGTTTGGCACCATTTTTCTCAACGATATTCTGACCAACAGCGTTAATCAGGCCGGTAATGAGCTGGGTATGACGGTTACGCCAGCCATGGCGCCCAAGGCGATGCTGTTGCCGGCTCTGGGCATGTTGCTCGGGTTGCTGGTGGCGGTATTGTTCAGCTATCGTCGCCCACGGGAGTACCAGCAACAGACGGCGGCAACCGTTGACAGCAACAAGCCACAACACCGGCTCAGCCGCAAGCAGTTGGTCATGATTTTGGCCGCTATTGTCGGTGCCCTGATAGTACAGCTGTTGACCGGCTCCATGGTATTGGGCGGTTTGCTGGGATTTGCGCTGCTGTCGATGAATGGCCTGTTCAAATGGAAAGATCAGGATGATGTCTTTACTCAGGGCATGCGACTGATGGCACTAGTGGGCTTTATCATGATTGCCGCCTCGGGTTTTGCCGGCGTAATGAAGGCCTCGGGGGCGATTCCCGAGCTGGTCGCCGGTTCGGGTGCGCTGATTGGTAACAGCCCACCGATGGCGGCGCTGATTATGCTCTTGGTGGGGTTGTTCATCACCATGGGGATTGGCTCATCGTTCTCGACTATTCCCATTATTGCCGCCATTTATGTGCCACTGGCGATAAGCTTTGGTTTTTCACCGCTGGCAACGCTGGCGCTGGTGGGGACCGCCGGGGCTTTGGGTGATGCCGGATCGCCTGCGTCCGACTCGACTCTGGGGCCGACCGCCGGCCTGAATGCTGACGGTCAGCACGATCATATTCGTGATTCGGTGATCCCTACCTTCTTGCATTACAACATTCCGCTGGTGATCTTCGGCTGGATAGCGGCTCAGGTGTTATAAGCCATACACCATAAATTACAAATCAGGCCGGGAGGCTTGGGGTTCAAAAGCGAACCCCGAGCCGCCCGGTTTTTTTATGGGCGACGATGCGGCTGGCGAGCCACCTGATCGAGAAACCGCTGTGCGGGGATAGAGAGCGGAAATTCTCGGGAGCGGGCCAATACCACCCGCTGGGGTGGGAGTTCATCCCGCAAGGGTCGGCAGGCCAGTGGCGCGCCATCGTAACTTTGATCGCCGGCCGGACGAGTGCAGGACAACGCAACACCATGCCCGTGAGCCACCAGTCCCCGCTGCATCTCGAACGAAGCTGTGGTGTGAATAGCGGCGGGTTGCAGATCCTGATGCCAGAACAGCGACATGAAATACTCCCGGGTTAACGGCATATCCTGCAGTATCAGGGTCTCCTTCGCGATCTCAGCCAGGCTCAGGGCTGGTTTTTCGGCCAGCTTGTGGCCTGCAGGCAACAGGGCGTAGGGTTTCAGCTCGTCCAGCACCTGAGTGTCTACTTCTTGCGGCAATCCGAGCTCATAGCTTAACGCCAGCTCTGCCTTGCCCTGTTTGAGGGCCTGACTGACACCGGCCAGATCCTGCTCCTGCATCACCACCCTTATTTTGGGATAACGGCGCTCAAATTCGCTGACCAGTCGGGGCAGATAGTAGGGCGCAATATCCCGAAAACAGCAAATAACCAATTGCCCTTCTATCTGGGTATTATCTCGTTCTTGGCTGGCCAGCAGGTTATGAGACAGGGTGAGAATCTGGCGTGCTTCCCTGAACAGGCCTTCTCCTCTTGGCGTCAGGCTGACACCCTGACCGCGATGGCGTTGAAACAGCGGCTGATTGAGCAGACTCTCCAGTTGATGAATGGCGATGGACACCGAGGGTTGAGACACATGGAGTGTATCGGCGGCCTTGCTGATACTGCCGTGTTGGGCCACGGATACAAAATAGCTGAGCTGACGAAAGGTAAAAGGGATAGCCATTTATCTATGTACCTTATATTTAAAGTATATTTCTATGCTATGTAGTAAAGATGTTAAAGTCGACTGGTATCTAATTCAAGGGAAGGAGAGCAGCATGACTACGCCGGTAGCTTTAGAACAATGGCTGACACAAGAGCAGAAGCTTGCCTACGAGCGCGATGGTGCCATCGTCATCAAGGGCGTCTTTAAAGAGTGGATTGAAACCCTGCGTGCGGGCTTCGATAAAGTGCTGAACGATCCCAGCGAGCACGGCCGTGAAAACGTGACCGGCACCGACACCGGTCGTTTTTTTGAAGATTACTGCAACTGGCAGCGTATTCCTGAATTTAAACAGTGGATTGAACAATCGCCGGGTGCGGCCATCGTTGGTGAAGCCACCGGCTCCGAGCAGGTGCAGGTATTTCATGAGCATATTCTGGTAAAAGAACCCGGTACTTCCAAACCGACGCCCTGGCACCAGGACTTGCCGTATTATTGTGTGGAGGGCGATCAAACCGGTAGCTACTGGATACCCCTGGATCCGATTACCCCGGAAAACGCCCTGCAGGTGGTATTGGGTTCTCATCGCTGGCCCAAACTGGTACGCCCCAGCAAGTGGTCGACCAATGCTTCCTGGTATAAGGAAGACAGCCACTTCATGGAAATGCCGGATATCGACAGCGGTGATTTCGAGATCATGATCCCAGAAATGGAGCTGGGCGATGCGCTGCTGTTCAACTTCAAGACGGTACATGGCGCGCCGGGGAACCAGACCCAGAATCGGCGCCGGGCTTTTTCCACTCGCTTCATGGGTGATGATGTACGCTATGTAGACCGAGGTGGTGCGACTTCGCCGCCTTTTGACGGCATCAACCTGAAAACCGGTGATAAAATGCGCGAAGATTGGTTCCCGGTAGTGTGGCAGCGTTAAGCTGAACACCTATGAACAGCAAAGCCCGCCATTTGGCGGGCTTTTGCATTAAAGGTCTGTTATTGGTAGCTGACTACCCCAAAAAATGCCGACTGAGGGCAGCGGCTATAATGCCGGCCGCGATGGCGGGCAACTGCTTTTTCAATAGCAGCATGGTCAGTGCCGTGGTGAGCAGGGCGGCACGCGCACCTATGTCGCCGTTGATGGCCATGGGGGTCAGAATGGCCACCAGCACAGAGCCGGACATGGCGGTAATAAACTGATGTACCCGTTGATTAAAGGGAATAAACGACATTACAAACACGCCGCCCAGGCGGGTGGCCAGCGTCACCAGCGCCATCACGCCAATAATCAACAAGGTGCCATTGCCTGCGGTGGTCAATGTCATGATTTGTCTTTCTCCATCCAAAGGGCGCCGAGCAAACCACCAGAGAGGGCGCCTACTACGACATGGCTGTTGGCGGGTAACCACCAGTAGGCCAGCATGGCCGAGCCGCCGGCAACACACCAGATAACAAACGTACGCAGGTCTTTGCGTCCGCCCAGGGTCATAGCCAGCAAAAAACAGCCCAGCACCATGTCCAGCCCTATGCTGAACGGATCTTCTATGGCACTGCCAAAATACAGACCAATCCAGGTGCCCAGCATCCAGCAAGACCAAATGGCCAAGCCGCCGCCAAACAGTATGCCCAGGGCCCGTTCCCCCTTGTAGAACCCCTGCATCGCCATGGCCCAGTTGGCATCGGAGGCAAACAGCATGATGCCGTAGCGTTTGAAAGGTGGCAGATAGCGCAACCAGGGATAAAGCGTGGCCCCCATCAGCAGGTGGCGGGCATTGATGGCAAAGGTAGTAATTATCAAGGGCACCAATGGAACCTGAGCACCCCAGATATCCAGGGCGGCAAACTGCGACGTTCCGGCAAACACCAGCGCGCTCATCAGCGCAATGGCGCCGTTGCTCAAGCCTTCCTGGGCGGCGGCCAGGCCAAAAGCCAGCCCAAAGGCACCAACAAAAAAAGACAGCGGTAACAGCTGCTTAAAGCCAAGCCAGGTATCGCTGGCATCGAGTCTGGCTTGTGCGGCATAGGTGTCCATACAGTCACGGGACTCATACATTCAAGGGCCGACAAGAATAGCATTATGCTTAGAAGGGGGCGAGCGCAGGGAAGCATAACGCCAGCAGATTTTGATCGCGCGCAGGTTAATGTGTGGATTCGTCTTGATACAGAGCGTTCAGCTGGCGGCTTCTGTGCTCGGTCAGCTCAATCAAGGCCTGGCTGTAAATCAATGGCTGAATGGATCCACCCTTATAGGGCGCGGCTTGAAACTCGGCGTGGGCATCCCGGTATTTCAACCAGGCTCTTTGTGCGTGCTTGAGCTGCTGCTGGCGCTCGGGTGGCAAGATTGTCATGAGTCGACGATAGGCGTTATTCAGGGCCGCATCGGCATTTTGATAGTGCTGGTGAGCAGACTGGTTAAGATCGGCCTGGGTATCGCCGGCGGCATGGGCAACCCCCGAGATCGTCAGTATGGTGATGAATAAAAGCAGGGCTTTGTGCATGGCGAAACCTGTGAGCGGCAATCAAACATGACCATCAGTTTAGCAGCCACAAAAAAACACCGCCTGATGGGGCGGTGTTTTTACATCATGCACTAAATAACTTAAGAACTTATTTGGTTACTTTTTTGTACTTAATGCGCTTGGGCTGCACGGATTCGGCGCCGTAGGTTTTCTTCTTCCAGTCTTCGTATTCGGTGAAGTTACCTTCGAAGAATTCCACCTTGCCTTCATCCTTGTAATCCAGAATGTGGGTCGCAATACGGTCGAGGAACCAACGGTCGTGAGAGATAACCATGGCACAACCCGGGAATTCCAGCAGGGCGTTTTCCAGTGCGCGCAGGGTTTCAATGTCCAGATCGTTGGTCGGTTCATCCAGCAGCAGTACGTTGCCGCCGGTTTGCAGCAGTTTGGCCATGTGCAAACGACCGCGCTCACCACCGGACAACTCGCCGACGCGCTTTTGCTGATCCACGCCCTTGAAGTTAAAGCGGCCTAAATAGGCGCGACTCGGAATTTCCAGATTGCCGATGCGCAGCATGTCCTGACCGTTGGCCACTTCTTCCCACACGGTTTTCTTGTCGTCCATGTTGTCACGGAACTGTTCAACCGACGCCAGTTGTACGGTTTCACCGAGAATAATGTTGCCCGAGTCGGCTTGCTCTGTACCTGTCAGCATGCGGAACAGCGTTGATTTACCCGCGCCGTTAGGGCCGATAATACCGACGATGGCGCCTTTGGGAATGCTGAATGACAGGTCGTCGATGATCATGCGATCGCCGTAAGACTTGGTCAGATTTTCTACGTCAATCACCTGATCGCCCAGGCGGGGTCCTGGCGGAATAAACAGCTCGTTGGTTTCGTTACGCTTTTGAAAGTCCTGATTCTGCAATTCTTCAAAGCGGGCCATACGAGACTTGGATTTGGACTGACGACCTTTAGGACCCTGACGTACCCATTCCAGTTCTTTTTGAATGGATTTTTGACGTGCCGCTTCAGATGCCTGTTCCTGTGACAAACGCTCGTCTTTTTGCTCCAGCCAGGAAGAATAGTTGCCTTCCCACGGAATACCTTCACCGCGGTCCAGCTCCAGGATCCAGCCCGCCACGTTATCGAGGAAGTAACGGTCGTGGGTAATGGCCACTACTGTGCCTTCGTAGTCATGCAGGAAGCGTTCCAGCCAGGCCACGGATTCGGCATCCAGGTGGTTGGTGGGTTCGTCCAGCAGCAGCATGTCGGGTTTCTCCAGCAACAGCTGGCACATGGCCACGCGGCGGCGCTCACCACCAGACAATTTGTCTATAGTGGCTTCCCAGGGTGGCAAACGCAGCGCATCGGCGGCGCGTTCCAGCTGGTTGTCCAGGTTATGGCCGTCGTGAGCCTGAATAATGGCTTCCAGCTCGCCCTGGCGTTTGGCCAGTTTGTCAAAATCCGCATCCGGATCCGCATAGGCGGTGTAAACGGCATCCAGCTCTTTCAGTGCGCCGGCCACTTCCGATACGGCTTCTTCAATGGCTTCGCGTACGGTTTGCTCAGGCTTTAACTTGGGCTCCTGGGGCAGGTAGCCGATATTAATGCCGGGCTGGGGGCGTGCTTCGCCCTCAATTTCGGTATCCAGGCCGGCCATAATGCGCAGCAAGGTCGATTTACCGGAGCCGTTCAAACCCAGCACACCAATTTTGGCGCCCGGGAAAAACGACAAAGAGATATTCTTCAGAATATGACGCTTGGGCGGAACCACCTTGCCCACGCGGTTCATACTGTAAACAAATTGAGCCATATCTATTTATCCTGATATTTCATAAGGTTAAGAAGTTAATTGCCGGGCCGGATCTTGGCTGACAGTCAACCGAAAAGCAATGGTGTACATGGTACTTGCCTGAGCGGGGAAAGCCAGTGCCTGAAAGCGGAGAAACGGGAATTTCACGAAGGTGTACTGTGTTGGGTGTTTATGCAAGTCGAGCAGGAGACTGAAGTCCTTTGTGTGCTTCGAACAGTAACCGACATCGTATTTTACCCTAGGTAGGGCGGAGTCTCGGAAAAGCAGCAGAAATAACTCTGCTGCTTTTTTATGTCGTCAGTCAATGAGTGTCCAACTGACAGGCTATCAGGACTTGGTGTTCAGAGACTCCTTGAATGACTGATCCACGAACTCACCACTGGCCGGATTGAACTCCTGACCATCGTAGGTGGTGGAAATGCTGATCTCGCCGCTGATGATATTGGCGGCCAGCTCGTCCAGCTGCTCTTTTACTCGGGGTGAGACATCATCGGCCAGGGTGAGCTTGACCACATCGCCCTGGCCCAGACCGATTTCCTGGATCTGGTTGGGCTGCCATTCGCCTGTGGTGTAGTCACGGGCAGCGTTGAGGATGGCGACGCTGGCATCGGCTACCGCCGAGCCAACGAAGCTCGGATCAACCTGGGTCCAGTCGGACACGTTGCCAATGTGACGCACCTTGCCGTCGTGAGACTGGATCTCTTCGATCACGCCCTGACGTCCGGCATTGAGCATGGTGTAGATAACGTCTGCGCCCTTGGCAATTTCGGCGGCGGCCGCCTCGCCATTGATGGCGGTATTATCCAGATCGCCGGTAAACCAGGTCAGGAATTTAGCATCGGGATTGACGTGCTTGAGGCCGTCGTAGAAGGCGGCACGGCCCATCAGGCCCGGAGTGGGCCAGGCACCGGAAATATGGCCGACCACATCAGACTCGGTGGTCAGGCCGGCCAGAGCGCCCGCCAGCCAGGCGGAGTCTTCCTGGCGCACCATGTAGCTGGACAAGTTGGGACCCTGCACATGGCCCTGAATGACCACAAATTTGATATCGGGGAATTCCTGACTCACGGTCTGGGCCGGGCCGTTGCACTGGCCGCCGTGGGCAATGATCATGTCTGGGCCTTCCTCGGCCAGCTTGCGCATGGCGTCGGTCAGCAGCACCGGATCCGAAGTGGCGGAAATATTGGATACATAGCTGGCGTTGACATCCAGCTCGGCCTTGATCTTCTCATAGCCCCGGTAGGCGGCCTGCATGAAGCCGTTGTCGTTGTGTTTACCCGGGATCAGCACGGCGATGTCGGCCTTGTCGGCGGCCATGGCCTGAGCCAGGGGAGCCAGAGTCAGACCGGCGGCGATCAGCAGAGCACTTCCAAATTTGTACATGGTGTTGTCCTTAATTTGTCTCGGCGTGTGTGCATTTAAGTATTTTTTTGTATGCATGATTCGTACGCCATGAGATTACGGCATGGTTAATTTTTTGTTAACAGTTAGGGTGTTTAATTGCGAATAAGCTCACAGAAAGAAAGCATGATCACATTCAAGGACGTGCAGTTATCACATCGAGTTTGGTGGGCTAGAAGCGGCGCCCGAATATATTCAAGAGGCCGCTTATTGCGAGAATAAGCCTAGTTAAACCAGTACCTGATGGCCGGACGGGCTTTGCAGTAACTGGGCCTTGTAACCAAAGTAGTGGTCAACGTTGGCGGGGGTTAATACCTGCTCTGGCCTGCCAACACTGGCGATAGTGCCATTGTGCAGCAACACCAGCTGGTCGCCATAACGCGCAGCCAGGTTAAGATCATGCACTATCACCAGTACGGCACAGCCTTCATCCGCCAGGCGACGGGCTTCAGCCAGCAACACATGCTGCTGACCCAGATCGAGAGCCGAGGTGGGCTCATCAAGCAGCAAGATGCGCTGTTTTTCGTTACTGGTGAGCTGTGCCAGAATGCGGGCAAAATGTACTCGCTGTTTTTCACCGCCCGAGAGCCGGGGGTAGGGTGCATCGCGCAGATGCCATACCTGAGCCTGTTGCATGGCCTGTTTGATAATAGGCTGGTTCTCGTGCTCGCTACTGCCATGGGGAATACGTCCCAGACTGACGACCTCATGGGCTAAAAAAGGAAACTGCAGTCCGGATTGTTGCGGCAATACCGCCAGTTGCCGGGCCAGAGCCTGGCGTGACCATAACGCGCGCTCGCGGCCAAACAGCCTCATTTGGCCGCAGGGCGAATGCTCGCCGGCGATACACTTGAACAGAGTACTTTTGCCGGCGCCATTGGGGCCGATCAGCGCAGTGACTTCGCCCGCATCCAACTGCAAGTTGATATTGGTGAGCAGCTGGCGATGCTGCAGGGTCAGTGATAACTGCTTGATATCCAACAATGCTTCGCTCATGCCAATCCGATGCCCCGTTTTTGTTTCAACAATAACCATAGGAAGAAGGGAGCACCCAGCAAGGCGGTGACTATGCCCACCGGCATTTCGGCGGGGGCGGCCAGGGTACGCGCCAGCATGTCGGCCAGTAACAATAACCAGGCGCCGAGCAGGGCGGATAAAGGCAGCAAGCGGCGATGATCGGGGCCAGCCAGCAAACGCACCAGATGCGGTACTACCAGGCCGACGAAACCGATAATACCTACGGCGGCTACGCTCACGCCCACCGCCAATGCCGCCATTAACACCAGCTTGCGCTTCAGTGATTGTACATCTATGCCTAGGTGACTGGCCTCGGCTTCACCCAATGCCAGCGCATTCAGGTTGTGGGCATGGCGGCGTAACAATATTGTTAACATGATGGCGGTGGCGCACACTAAAGCCAGTTGAAAAGGGGCGCTTTTGGCCATGGAGCCCATTTGCCACAGGGTAAGATCTCTCAGGGTTTCATCGTCGGCCAGGTAATTAAGCAGCCCTAAAATGCCGCCACTCAAGGCGGCAATGGCCACTCCGGCCAGCAGCAAAATGCTTACCGAGGTACCCTGTGGCGTGCGCGCCAGTTGATACACCACCAGGGTGGTGATCAGGCCACCGGCAAAGGCCATTAGCGAGGTTAAACTGGCCCCCAGCCAGGCAGGCAGCAAGACCGCAAGCGGTGCCAGCAGTACCATGGACAATGCTGCCCCCAGGGCTGCACCACTGGAGACGCCGATAATACCCGGATCCGCCAACGGGTTTCTGAACAAGCCCTGCATCACGGCGCCACACAAGGCCAGAATGGCCCCCACACCCAGGCAAAGCAGGGTGCGGGGTAAACGAATATGCAGCAATACCAGGTTTTCGGTGGGGCTGAGCGTGGACGGGGTAAGTAACTTGAGTAAATCCAGCGCCATGGGGCCGGTGGCCAGCGAGATGAAGCTGGTCACCAGTAACAACCCCAGCAATACGGGTAACAAGGTATTGCGGGCTTGCATCAGGGGCGCGCCAGCCAGTGTTGATGCAAACGTTCGGCTTCGGCCAGGGTACTTAACCCCAGACCGCCAATCAGCGCCTTGCCGTTGATGGGCACTATGGCGTTAGCGTCGGCGGCAGGAGTTTGGCGCAATAACGGAAACTGCTTGAGCAGGGAGGCGGTTCCGGTTTCTTCTACCAGATGGCGACGGCTGATCAAAATAACGTCGGGAGCCATGGCAACCAATGCTTCCATCGCGACCGGTTTGTAGCCGTCTATGCTGGCGGCGGCGGGATTGGTGCCACCGGCCAGACGGATCAGGCTGTTGGCCAGGGTATTGCTACCGGCAATCTGCACTGTGTTACCGTCCCCCAGCAACAAGAACATGGTTTTTTTACCGCCCCCGGTATTATGGGTTGCCAGTTGTTGTGCCCGCGCGCCAACCTGTTGTTGCAGCGCCTCGGCCCGTGCTTCTCTATCTAACAGTGTGCCAAGACGAAGTATATTGGCCTGTAGCTGAGCAACCGACATGGCTTCGGGCAGGGCTTCTACCTGCACGCCTGCCTGACGCACCAGCTTCAGCGCGGCAGGTGGCCCCATTTCTTCACTACCGATCACCAGGGTGGGTTGAGTGGACAACATGCCCTCGGCACTTAGCTGCCGATGATAGCCCAGCCGGGCAAGAGAACTGTTTTCTGGCAAGGTACTGGTGCTGTCTACTGCCACCAGCTGGTCGTCGGCATGCAGTGCAAATACCAGCTCCGTCATGCTGTTGCCGGCACTGAGCACCCGCTGAGGTGCGGCTTGCACGACTGTGGTAAGCAATAAGGTCAAGGGGAGTAACCAGCGGGCAGCCATTAATCGTCCTCCATCAGAATTTGCGTGGCACTGATGTGATGTTCCTGCAAAAAGGCCAACAATTTCAACATGTTGTCGACGGTAACCTCTTTGTCAGAGGCGAGAATCAAATCCGTTTCTTTCAAGCTCTCGGCTTGGGCCTGCAATACGGGTTTGAATTGTTCCCAGTCTTCGTACTGCTCGCCTTGCAAAGCCCAGGCCGGGCTGCCCGCCATCAGATTGATGGTAATGGACTTGGTGTCTTGTACCGAGCTCAAGGCAGCACTGTCGGTTTCGGGCAAGTCCACTTCCAGTGATTGCAGGGGAATATTGGCGGTCAGCAGCAAAAACACCAGCACGATAAAAATAATATCGAGCAAGGGGGTAATATCCGGCGTTAAAGAACGCCAGCCAGAATTTGCCGGTTCGGGACGGCCTATCATGGGCGGCCCTCCAGCTGCACACCTTCCAGATGCAGGTTGCACTGGTTCAGCTCATCGGTCAGCTTGTCGAGCAGGCGGTCGGCCCACAATCCGAACAGCTGGGCACCGGCAATGGCGGGCAGGGCAATCAGCAAGCCGGCGGCGGTCGTGCTCATGGCCAGGCCCAGGCCATCGGCCAACAGGGCCGGGGTAACCGGATCACTGCTTTCACCGATGCTTTTAAACATTTCTATCAACCCCAGTACGGTTCCCAGCAACCCAAGCAAAGGGCTGATCACCCCCACCAGGGTCAGTACTCTCAGGCCAGAATGCAGCTTGCGTCTTTGTTGTTGCAGCCACACCGAGGCCAAGTCTTCCCGGGTGCTTTTATCACAGCCCTGGTGCTGTGCCAATAAGTGACAACCGCGCAAGATCAGTGACTTGGGAGCATCGAGATCGGCCTGGATATAAGCATTGCCAGTGCGGCGCAATTGCCTTTTTTCCTGCTCACCGCGCAAGCTGACCCACAGCAGGGCCAGGGCGCGTTCCAGCCACAACGCCAGAGTAATAACAGAACAGAGGATCAGCGGCCAGCTCATCAGGCCCAGTTGTTGATGCAATTGATTTAAAAGTGACATGATTTAATCCAGTTTAAAACGAATAGGAATATGAACGCGGTGAGCGATGCTTCTGCCGTTTTCTACATAAGCAGAAAAACGCCACTTGGCAATGGCTTTTAATGCCGTTTTGTCCAGCGCACTCACCCCGGAAGAGCTGGCGAGTATACGCTTGGTTTGTTTGCCATTCTCATCCAGCCACACCTCGATGATAACGGTGCCTTCCTGACCACGACGGCGCGCTTGTGCCGGATAGGCGATGGGCGCCGGTCTGGTTTTAAAGCTCGGTGTTTCTATGCGCTTGGGCGAGCTGTCTTTGGCCGCCGTTTGCTGGGGCTTTTGTTCGACCTTTTCAGGCGGCTTTTGCTCGGTAACCGGTGCTTTTGCTGCGACTGGCTCCGGCTTGGGAGCCGGCTTGACTACCGGCCTGGGCTCGGGTTTTGGGGTCGGCTTGGGTTTTGGCTTGGGCGTCGGTTTGGGCTTGGGCTTTGGTTTAGGTGTTGGCTTGGGCTCCGGCAATGGCTCAACCACAGGAGTAGGCTCTGCCACCGGCTGCGGCTTGGTAACCGCAGGCAGCATTTGCACACTAATAGGCCCAGGCTTGCTTGGCGCCATGGCTATGGTCCTGTCTTCACGCTCCATGGCCTGAGCCAATAGCCCATGCAGCAACAGCGAAGCCAGTGCGAATACGGCGTAGCGTTTAAAACTCACAATAAAACCCCGACCTGACAAATAAGAGTAATTTCGTTTTCCCAGGCGCATAGAATACGTATTTTCAGCAAAATGTCTATTGCTATTCTTAATGATAATGAGTTGTATTTGTGATTGCCTTGTATTAGCCTGCTGCAGCTAAATATCAGGGAGCAGGGAGAGAGGCAGCGTGCAACATCATTCGAAACTGGTTGTGGGAACCCGACGTACCGCGATAGCTATCGCCATCGGGAATATTTTATTGGCACCAGTCATGGCGGCGGGAGTCAGTGAGTTTGAGGAAGTGCTGGTGCAGGCCAGTCGAGATAACAGCACGGCGGCACAAAGCAAGCGCAGTACGGCGGTGGTGACACGCCAGCAACTGGACGAGCAGCAGCCCGCATCCGTTGCCGAAGCACTGAAGTATCAGCCTAATATCGAGGTGGGGGGAGGAACGCGTGCCAGCAATCAGCAACCGGTGATCCGGGGGCTGAGTGGTCAGCGGGTATTGCAGCTCACCGACGGCGCGCGGCAGAACTTTAATGCCGGTCACCGCGGTACCTATCAAATTGATCCCGAGTTACTTGAACAAATCGATGTAATTAAGGGGCCAGCCAGTAGTCTGTGGGGCAGTGGTGCCATTGGCGGTGTGGTGGCACAAACCACCCGTGATGGCCGCGATATGCTTAAACCCGAGCAAACTCTGGGTGGCTATGTAAAACAGGATTTTAATACCGCTGCCGATAAAACCAAGACCAGCGGCGCGGTATACGGTGTGCTGAATGAACAGCTTGATTTACTGGTAAGCGGGTATTACAGCGATCAAAACGATATTCGCCTGGGTAATGAACAGAGCCTGAGTGATTCCAGCGAGCGCGATAATGGCGGCATGGTGAAACTGGGCTGGCAGCTTGATGACAGCCAGCGAGTGACCCTGAGCCACAGACGCAGTGAAAGCGTTGGCTCGGTACCGGGCAATCCCGCCACTAACGTCAGCACAAGCAGTCCATTAATCGAGCGGCAGTCCACCGACAGCAGCACCATAGTGGGTTATCAATTTAATCCGGAGTCTGAACTGGTGGATCTGGATGTCAGTCTGTTTCGCAATAAAACCGAGATAGAGGAGTATCGTGTGCTCGCGAGCCAGCAAGACAGCACCGACTACCGTACTCTGGGCTTGAATCTGGTCAATCGCTCGGCACTGGACTGGGGCAAACTCACCTATGGTGTGGATGGTTTTCAGGACAAGAGCCAGGGCCTGCGCAGCGGCAGCCATCGACCGGTGCCGGCCGATGGCCGTACCCAGGTGATGGGCGGCTTCTTGCAGGCAGACGTGCCGTTGGCCGATGCCTGGACGCTAATGCCGGGGTTGCGTTACGACCATTTTGAAACCGAGGCCAACAATATCAGTGACTCGCAGCGCAGCGATGATGAATGGTCAACCTCTCTGGCGCTGAGTTGGCAGGCCAGCGACTGGTTGCAACTGATTGCTCGTTACGATGAAGCCTTCAGGGCTCCGACCAGCGAAGAGCTTTACACCACGGGCACTCACTTTGTTATCGGTGGGCCTTTGGTCAATCGTTTTATCGCCAATCCTGATCTCCGTCCGGAAAAAGCGGAAAATAAGGAGTTGATAGCACGGGCCCGCTTTTCTGGATTGTTAGCGTCAGAAGACAGCCTGCAAGTGAATGCGAGTTTGTTTGAAAACAAGGTGACAGACTTTATTGAGCAGCAGGTGATTATGGACTTTCGCAATATGGTTTTTGAAACCCGTAATCAAAACGTACAAAATGCCCGGCTGCAAGGTGGTGAGCTGAGCATAGATTATCGCTGGCAAGATCTCGACCTTGGCGTATCTTACGGTCGTACCATAGCGAAAGACGAAGACACGGGAAGAGCTTTAGAAGGCATACCAGCCGACAAGTGGGTAGCCAGCGTCGGCTATTGGCTGTGGGATAGACAGCTGAAACTGGGGGCCAAGGCAACCTATGCCGACTCGGTGACCAGTGATACTGCCCAGTACGACGATTACAGTTTGCTGGATGTAGGGGCCCACTGGGTTGGCCGTGGCGGCATGGATGGCCTGGAACTGGGTTTGACTGTGGATAATCTGACCGATCGTTATTATCGTCGTGCCTTTAGCGAGTTATATGAAGCCGGCCGTAACGTGAAGCTCAGCGCGTTATATCGTTTTTAAGTAGAGGATGTGCTCCTGATGCCCGAATTAACGACTCAAGTACTCGAATTGTTGGCCGCCGAGCCCAAGCTGCGTCCTGCCGATATGGCCAGGCGCTTGTCGGTGCCCGAGTGGGAGCTGGCACGCCGGCTGCCAGCAGACATTATTTTTACGCTGCCCGGTATTCATGCGCAAACCATACTGGAGCAGGTGTCAGAGTGGGGAAGGGTGACCACCATCATGGAAGTGGCTGGCTCTGTTTTTGAAGTAAAAGCCAGTATTCCCAAAGGGCGTGTCGGTCATGGTTATTACAATTTATTTGGTGAGCCGGGCCAGCTGCATGGTCATCTCAAACTGGATGCAGTGGCGAATATTTCGTTGCAAAGCAAGCCCCATCGCGGCAACGAAGCCTATGCTGTGGTGTTTTACGATGCGCACGGCAGCTGTATTTTCAAAATTTATCTGGGCCGAGACGAGCAGGGCACACTGTATCCTGAGCAGGTCATGGCATTTAACGCATTGAAGGAACTGAAACATGTTTGATAAACAGGAACGTCTGCAGGGTCGCCTGGAGCCGGAAATTCGCGAATTTCGCGATGCCACCCAAACCCTGGTATTGGCCACGGTGGATGCCGAGGGCTCGCCCAACGTCAGTTATGCGCCCTTTGCCTTGCTGGAAGACGGCTATTACATTCTGATCAGCGAAATGGCTCGCCATACCAAAAACTTGCTGGTTAATCCCAAAATTTCCTTGATGATGGTGGAAGATGAGCAAGCAAGCCGTACCCTGTTTGCCCGCAAGCGCCTGACCTTTGATGCGCGCCCCGAGCGCCTGACCCGAGATACCCCCGAATGGCAGGCGGGCATAGATGCCTTGCATGCGCGCTTTGACGACACCGTAACCGGCCTGAGCAAGCTGGAAGATTTTCATCTGTTTCGCCTGGTTCCGTTGCAAGGGCTGTTTGTGAAAGGTTTTGGTAAAGCCTTTGCCGTGAGCGGAGACGACTTGGTGGATGTGCTGCATTTGACCGATGGTCATCGCCCGGTAGTCACTACCGAATAAGCGTATAAAAAACCAGCAAAAAAGCCCGTAACTGTTAGCAGTGACGGGCTTTTTCTTTTTGTATTTGCAACCCTGGGGGCTCTGTGACAAAACAGAGTAAAATAAAGCGGTAACAACTCACAATAAGGACGAATGTCTTATGGCTGTTATTTCTGTTGGCGATATTATGACTCGTGACTTGCTGACCCTGGATCAGGCGGCAACCTTGAAAGACGCCCATGATCTGATGCGCGAGAAGAGCATCAGGCATATTCCGGTGGTCGATACCCTGACCGGCAAGTTGCTCGGCGTGCTCACGCAAAAACGCATGATTGCCACCATTATGGGGCTGTTGTCGGATTATGGGGTGAGTGCGCTGGAACGGCGTGAGCGGCAGTGCCGCGTGGTGGAAATTATAGATGCAGATTTTGAATCGGTGGATGCGAGTGCTCCCCTGACCGAAGTGGTGTCGTTTTTTCTGAAAAACAAACACGGCTGCCTGACCATAGTCGACGACAAGCAGTGCTTGATTGGCATCGTCACCTCGTCCGACTTTGTGCGGCTGTGTGCCGAGTTGTTGAATAGCCGCTCTGCAGGCAGCGATAAGCCGTAAGTCGTACGCTGTCAGTAAAAAGACGGCTCTTTTAGCGTATAGCGTAAAGCTTGGCGCTGTGTTTCAAGGATTAGGTCATGCGTTCGGCTTTTCAGTTTTCTCACCTGTCTGCGGGTTTTATTGCCGTGTTGGTGGGCTATACCAGTTCGGCGGCCATTATTTTTCAGGCCGCCGCCGCCGCGGGCGCCAGCCAGGCTGAAATCAGCTCCTGGATGTGGGCGCTGGGGCTGGGCATGGGGGCAACCTGCATTGGTTTTTCGCTGCGTTATCGTGAACCCATTATCACCGCCTGGTCAACGCCGGGCGCAGCATTGCTGGTGACGGCGCTGGCGGGTGTGCCCATGAGTGAAGCCATTGGCGTATTTTTATTCAGTTCGGGCCTGATCTTGCTGTGTGGGGTGACCGGCTGGTTTGATCGCATCATGCAACTGGTGCCTGCCGGGCTGGCCGCAGGCATGCTGGGCGGTGTGCTGCTCACGTTTGGTCTTGACCTGTTCGCCTCGGCACAAACCCAGCCCTGGCTGATTGGCGCTATGTTGGTGACCTATCTGGCGCTGCGTCGACGCTTGCCTCGTTATGTGATCCCCTTGAGCCTGTTAGCCGGGCTGGCGATTGCCTGGGGCACAGACTTGCTGCATTTTGAACAACTCAGCTGGCAGTTGGCCAGGCCGGTGCTCATGACGCCAAGCTTTTCTGTTGGCAGTATTATCGGGATCGGCATTCCGTTATTCATGGTGACCATGGCATCGCAGAATGTGCCCGGCATTGCCGTACTCAGGGCCCATGGTTATTACACCAAGGCTTCGCCCCTGATCAGCTGGACGGGAATTACCGGATTATTGCTGGCACCTTTTGGTGGTTTTGCCTTTAACCTCGCCGCCATTAGTGCGGCAGTGTGCATGGGTAAAGAGGTAGACGCCGATGCAGGCCAGCGTTACAAGGCCGGGGTATGGGCAGGAGTTGTCTATCTGCTTATGGGGCTGTTTGGTGCCACGGTTGTGGGGCTGTTTGCCGCTCTTCCACAAGAGTTGGTGATGGGGATTGCCGGTTTGGCCTTGCTGGGTACTATTGGCAGCAGTCTGGTGGTAGCCATGAGTAATGAACAAGAACGGGATGCCGCCTTGATGACCTTTATGGTCACCGCCTCTGGTGTGGCGTTGTTGGGTATTGGCAGTGCCTTTTGGGGGCTGGTAGTGGGTGGCACAGTGCATTGGCTGAATGTGAGGGCCAGCGCCCGAGCTGTGAAGCGTGAAGCGTGAAGAGGAAAACCTCTACCGGTTCGGTTAGTTATTGAACGCTTGCGAAGCTTGGCTGCAGCGCAGGCAAGCCTGCATGACAACGCAGAGCCTGACAATACGGCACACGGTGGCCAGGGTCGGTTCGCGCATCATACCAACTTGAATAAAGATCTGATCATTTTTAAACCCGAGCTCAGAAGCAACACAGTCGCCTTCCACGACACGCCATGAACTCATCCCTGAGGGCTCGGGAAATGCCGTCCATGGCATTTCACGGTCGTGGGAGTCGATCTCTGTTGCCTCTTCTCGATCATCGAGTTGTCTGTAGACGGCGCTAACAGCCAACGCCGGTGCATCAAGAAGGACAAAGGTATCTGCTCAGCCGACCATCAGCGCCACGGATGGCGCGGCTGAGCCTCCAGGGAGGGATCCACGGCGAGTCGGGGGAGCGGGCACTTTGTCCAACCTTTTGTAGAACAACAAAATAGATCAGTTATTTAATCTGTTTGGCATCAGAACCTGCTACGCAGATTTTAGCAGCTAACGCAGCTACTACATTCGTGCAGTATGTATATCGGCACCGCTGTTGGCGCTTACCATTAAAGCTGCTTTCAGGTTCGGTCACTATTTTTCCGAGCTGGTCAGTGCCTGCAGCAGGGAAGCATGGCAAACATTTTTAGCTCGAAAAACAAAAAACCGACCAGAGCAGGTCGGTTTTTTGTACTTTCTGATAGCTTAGCGCTAACCGCTATATGTTAACCGCCGTCGTGGCGGCGTGGCGGCTTATTGCTGCGCGGCGACTTGTTGCTGGCACCGCGTGAATTTTGGCCCCGGCCGCCACCGGCATTACCGCGGCCATTGTGCTGGCCTCGGCCACCACCGCCGTTGCCACGACCGCGATTGGCGGCGGGCTTTTCGATAGGCGGCTGTTCGCTGTCAGGGATAGGCTCGTAGCCGGGCATGATTTCCAGCTCGGCCGTTTGTTTGATCAGCTTTTCAATGGCCTTGAGCAGTGGCTTTTCTTCAAAGCACACCAGTGACATGGCTTCGCCCTGTACGCCGGCACGGCCGGTACGACCAATGCGGTGCACGTAATCTTCGGCCACATGGGGCAGCTCGTAGTTCACCACGTGTGGTAATTCGCTGATATCGATGCCACGGGCCGCGATATCGGTAGCCACTAACACCCGTAGTTTGCCTTCCTTGAATTGGCTCAAGGCGCGGGTACGCGCTCCTTGGCTCTTGTCGCCATGAATGGCCATGGCGGGCAGACCGTCTTTATCCAGTTGCATCGCCAGGCGGTTGGCACCGTGTTTGGTGCGGGTAAATACCAGCACCTGGCGCCAGTTGTTATGACCAATCAGATAACTGAGCAAGGCACGTTTTTTATTTTTGTCTACGCCATAAAAACGCTGGGCTATGGTATCGGCGGTGGCGTTGCGGGTAGCGACTTCGATGTGCTCGGGGTTGGTGAGCAGGCTTTCAGCCAGTTTTTTGATCTCATTTGAGAAAGTAGCAGAAAACAGCAGGTTTTGGCGCTTGGCCGGCATTTTGGCGATAATGCGCTGAATGTCACGGATAAAGCCCATGTCCAGCATGCGGTCGGCTTCATCCAGTACCAGCATTTCAACGCGCGATAAGTCGATAGAACGCTGGGATACGTGATCCAGCAAACGACCCGGTGTGGCGACCACTATATCGACCTTACGGCCCAGGGCCTTCATTTGCGGATTAATGCTCACTCCGCCAAACATGGCCAGGGTTTTTAGATCCGAGTGTTTGGCATAGGCGCGCAGGTTTTCTTCTACCTGAGCGGCCAGCTCGCGGGTGGGGGTCAGTACCAAAGCACGCACTGGCGCTCGGCCATTGGCCAGCGGTTGGGCTTTTGTTTCGCTTAGGCGCTGCAACATCGGCAAGCCAAAACCGGCGGTTTTACCGGTACCGGTCTGGGCGCCGGCCAACAAGTCACCGCCTTTAAGTACCAGCGGAATGGCTTGGGTTTGAATAGGGGTGGGTTCTGTATAACCGCATTCATTGATCGCTTTAACGAGCTGGGCGTTGAGGCCTAGGGAAGCAAAAGACATGAGACTCCGAACATAAAAGGTCCTGGCGGACGGCTGAGAGGCATTGCCGATAGGCAAACTTCCACCATGATAACAGAAAAGCACAAAGGGCAATAAATTAAAGCGTGAAAGACAAGGTTAAGCGCCGAGTGCCCGGCGTTAGGCTCCCAGGTGACAGAACGCGATTTTTTGTTCAGCTTGGTGCTCGGTTCCGGGCGCTCGGGGTTTGTTTTAATGCCACATCGGTAAACACCATGTTCACGCCCCAGTCGGCCAGGGTGTCGGCTTTGTGCTGCTGGTTCACCGTATAACAATTCAGCTGATAACCGGCAGCGCTGACCGCTCGTGCTTGTGTATCGGTCAGATGGCGGTGATTGCAGTTGAGCGCGCGGCAATCGAGTCGTTGCAATTGAAGCTGCCAATCGTCGGGAATGCGCTCTACCAGCAAGGCGCGGGCAATGCCGGGTTGCAATGACTGCATATGCGCCAGTGCAATGGGATCAAAGCTGGAAAACAACAGGCTGTCGGGCATGAATTTCCCTTCTGTGATCACCCGGCTAACCTGCTGGCAGAGGGGGGCGGCGCTATCTTCGGGATACAGCTTGAGTTCGATATTGACCTTGATATCAAGGCGCTCGGCGCGGGCCAGATAATCGCGCAGCAGCACCAGGCGCTCGCCGGAAAATTCATCGCCAAACCAGCTGCCGGCATCGAGTTCACTCAGTTGTTGCCAGCTGTGCTGGCGCAGCTGGCCGCGGCCATTGCTGCAGCGATCAAGATACTCATCATGAAACACCACTACCTGATTATCCTGGCTAAGCTGCACGTCTATTTCTACCCAGCTCAATCCCTGTTGGTGCGCGGCTTGGAGCCCTGCCAGGGTGTTTTCGGGGGCCAGACTGGCCAGCCCTCTGTGTCCGCAGATAATCATGGATGTTGTCCTGTTTGTGATTGGCCCATATCAGTGGCCGGCACTGTTCGACCACAGTTGAATAACCATAACACCGGCAATGATCAGTGCCATACCGATCAAGGCTGGAGTATCGGGAAGCTGGCGATAGAACAAGATCGCCAGCAAGGTAACCAGCACTATGCCCGCGCCAGACCAGATAGCATAGGCAATGCCTACCGGCACGGTGCGCATCACCAGCCCCAGCAGCCAGAATGCGAGACCGTAACCGAGCACCACCAATATACTGGGCCCCAGGCGGCTGAACCCGGCCGAGGCCTTTAAGGCGGTGGTGGCCACCACTTCGGCAACAATGGCCACGGCCAGTAACCCATAAGCGTTCAATATAGACTCCCTTGCAGAGAACACAGGGTATTCCTGTTTCCTCGCGTAGTAATGTTTAAGGAGAATATATATTCGCAAAGTAAAATTCTCTACAATATGGCCTCGTTTTTATCCCAAATAGCAGCATTTTAATGATAGATCATCTCAGCTATGGCCAGCGTCAGTGGCATATTATATTGGCTAACTATGATGAGAGCATGCGCTCTCGGGTGCGTGAAGTAGTGTTGGCACATAGTCGCGAACTCACGGATGATTTTTATCAGCAAATGATGGAGCAACCCGAAGCGCGAGAGTTTCTGGCTCATGAAGTGGTAAATCAGCGCCTGAAAGCCTCTATGACGCGCTGGTTGGAACAGGCATTTTCCATTCAAGCTCCCGAGACCATCCCCGGCGCCGTAGAGCGACAATTTGAAGTCGGTAAAGTGCATGCCCGCATCAACTTGCCCATTAATCTGGTGTCCTTGGGGGCGCGGCTGCACAAGCGACGCCTGCTGGACTACATTTCACGGCTGTGGAGTGAGCCGGCCGACTGGTTGCCGGCGGCCCAGTACTTGATGGATGTAATGGACTTGTCGCTGGAGCTGATGAGTGTGGCCTATGTTACCAAGTCGGATCGTAAAAGCCGGGCCGCCGAGGCCTACCGCCTGCATACCTTGAGCCTGAACCTTGCCGTGGAACGAGAGCGACAGCGCGCGGCGCTACTCGACTGGAGTCACGAGCTGATGTTTGCGCTGCACAGTGGCGAGCTTTCGTTAAAAGGAGTGAGTCGCTCCGAGTTTGGGTTATGGTTCCATCATCAGGCCATTACCGTGTTTGAAGGGGCGCCGGAGCTCAGTCAGATTGAGCAGGTACTGCAGCAAATTGACCTGGTGATACTGCCTGATCTGCAATCGACCATGGCTCCCCATGCTGGTGTTATGGTGGAAAAAATGGCGCTGCTACAGCAGGAAGTAAAAGCCATTATTTACTTTATGACCACCATGTTTGACCGCTATATCGAACTGGAGCAGGGGCGAGATACCCTGACCCGGCTGCTGGATCGACGATTTTTGCCGGCGGTGATGAATCGCGAGGTGAAATTGTCCAAGCGTAACGGCGGCGTATTCTCGGTGATCTTGTTCGACATTGACCACTTTAAAGCGATTAATGACAACCACGGTCATGAAGGGGGAGACCTGGTATTGCAGCAAGTGGCCAACTTGGTGGCAGGTTCGGTACGCAGCAGCGATTTTGTGTTTCGCTACGGCGGTGAAGAGTTGCTGGTGGTGCTGGTAGAGGTGCCAGCCGACAAGGCGCTGGCCATTGCAGAAAAAATACGCACCAAGTTGATGAGCAGCCCGTTAAAGCTGGCCGACAATAATACCTTGCAGGTGACCATGAGCGGCGGTGTGGCCACCTTTGATGGCCATCCGGATTATGAGCACCTGATCAATCGTGCCGACAAGGCCTTGTACCTGGCAAAAGAGCAGGGGCGAAATGCCTGTTCAGTTGCCGGCTGACAGACACTCGGGCTTGCTCAGGCTGAATGCCGGCAAAGGTTCGCCTTCCAATCGGGAGGCGGGTAACGGGGCGACCCGCAAGCTCCACAGCGGCGCGTCGGGCAAGGTTTCGTCGGTGGTGACCGGGTAAATCAGCGCTATGTTGAGTCCGGGAGCGCGCTGTTGCAGGCGTTGCGCAGTACCCAGACCGTCGGCAATATGAAAACGGCCCACCGTCAGCATCACTCCGTGGCTGGGATGTTGCTGCAGATACCGCTGAATGCTTTCGGCCATGGTGTCGTCCCAGGTGGTTTGCGCGGCAAATTGCTGTTCGCTGGGAGCCTGACCATGATGGCGATTCACCATAAAACGCGCCTTGTAGGCATCGTCGGTCAGGGTCAGTCGTTCGGCTACCCATTTGCGCTCATTTTCCGGTAAGCGTTGTAGATAGTCCGCTCCCTGGCGGCCGATGCAGCGCACTATGTTGCGCGGCGCATTGGCGGCAATAACCGGGATTTGGGCGTCCCGAGCCAGGCTGATCAAGGCGCGATAATCGCTGCGATAGCCAGGCCAGGCATGACTCTGCTCTATAAACACATCTTCGCCCATGTCTCCAGCCAGATAGGCATCGACTGTGCCTTGATTCTCTCGGCTGAATTGCTCCATGGCCAGTGCGAACGGGCGGGGCTGGCTAAGCAACTGGGCCAATAAATCGGCCTGAAAGCGGTGTATTCCCTGATGCCCGTGCAATTCGCCGACCATGATCACGTCGGCATCGGCCAGCTGTTCAACCGCCTCTGGCAGTGACAACCCATTTCCCGTCGGATCTTGCAATTGATAGTCGAACAGGCTGGATATCGGTGCAGGCAAAGAAGCCGCGCTGTTAACCTGGCAACCCGTGAGCAGGATCCCGGCAAGCAAAGAGAGTAGTCGCATCACACAACCTTTATTAAATGGAAATAGACCCTGAGTCATAACGTATTATCATAGGCCACATGGACTCACTAAGTAAGTCGCCAATATGACGCCTGTATTCTGGCTTTCCTCAATGTTTGCCCTGTTTTATTTCAGTTATGGCATTTATCTGCCTTACTGGTCGCTGTGGCTCAGCCATGCAGGAGCCGAGGCGGAGTTTATTGGTATGTTGCTTGGCCTGGGGATGGTGGCCCGTTGTGCGGGTAACTTACTGGTGATGAGCCGTATTCGCGCCGCCCGTCATCTATTGCCTGCCGCGCGCTGGTTGGCCTGGCTCAGTTTGCTGAGCTTTGCGGCTTTCTACCTTAACCAGTCGAGTCTGGCGCTGATAGTGCTGATGATAGGCATGAATGTGATTTACCCCTCGCTGATGCCGCTCAATGAAGCGCTGGCCAGCCGCTTGATTGTGCAGGTGCGCCTGGATTACGGCAAGGCCAGGCTGTGGGGCTCGGCGGCGTTTATTGTCGCCAATGTAGCGGTGGGCAGCCTGACCAGTCATTGGGGCGAGCAATGGGTGCTGCACATGATGGTGGTCGCCATGGGTCTGATGTGGCTGATGAGCCTGTTGCCCATGACACCGCCCCCCGTTGAGCAGCAGGATGAGCGTCAGGGCGACAGCCTGCTGCAGGTGTGGCGCCGCCCGAACATGAAGCGATTTTTACTGATTGTGGCGCTGTTGCAGGGCAGTCATGCTTTTTATTATGGTTTTAGCGCCCTGTATTGGCAGCAGCAAGGGTATGCGACCAGCACCATAGGGTATTTATGGGGGCTGGGAGTCCTGGCTGAAATAGTGGTGCTGGCCATGAACCGCCAGTGGTTCGAGGCCATGACGGCCCGGCGACTGTTACTGGCGGGTGCCCTCTGTTCTCTGGTGCGCTGGACCATTATGGGAAGTACCACCCATATCAGCTGGCTGATCCTGGCGCAATTGCTGCACGCGGGCAGTTTTTGTCTGAGTCATCTGGGTGCCATGCGCTATATCAGCCGCGATTTGGCCAGCGAGGCGGTGATTGGTGCCCAGGCGTTATATGCGGCCCTGGCCATGGGGCTGATGGTGGCGCTGTTACTGGTGGCTTCGGGGCAATTGTACCCGGTGTTGGGGGGATACACCTTTGGCCTGATGGCGGTGGTAGTAGTGCCCGCTTGTTGGCTGCTGCGCACGTCTTTAACCGAATATACAAGAGAGAGCTGATGCAGGGCTGGACCGTAATCAACATAGCGCTGGCGTACCTGGCGATATTGTTTCTGTGTGCCTGGTTGGGCGACAAGGTGCGCATGGGCCACCGGGCGGGCCGCCTGCGCCCGCTGCTGTACAGCTTTTCGCTGGCAGTGTACTGCTCTTCCTGGAGCTTTTTTGGCACTGTGGGGCAGGCCAGTACCGACAGCTGGTCTTATTTTTCGATTTACCTTGGCCCGATACTGATGTTCACGCTGGCCGGTCCCTTTATTGCGCGCCTGATCGACGTGGCCAAGCGGGAACACATTACCTCCATCGCCGATTTTATCGCCGCCCGTTATGGCAAGTCGCAGCGGCTGGCGGTGTACGTGACCCTGATTGCCATTGTTGGCGTTTTGCCTTATATCGCCCTGCAGCTGAAAGCCATAGTGATGGGGCTGAACCTGATGGCGCCCGAGGTGGTGGGCGGCAGTGGGCGTAGTGCCGGTGAGGTGGCCCTGATGGTCACCCTGTTGTTTACCGTGTTTATTCTGCTATTTGGTACCCGCCATATCGATGCCACCGAACATCAGCGCGGGGTTATGGTCGCCATTGCGGTGGAGTCTCTGGTGAAGCTGGTGGCCTTTATTGTGGTGGGTGGCTTCGCGCTGTGGCTGATTGTGGCCTATCCCAACCAGCAAAGGGTCATGGTGGCGGAAGACTTTATCGGCAGCTTTGTGAACGTCACCGGCGCCAGTCTGCTGGACATGGGAGTCTATACTCTGTTGTCGATGAGCGCCGTCATCTGCCTGCCGCGCCAGTTTCATGTCACAGTGGTGGAAAATCACGACCCGGCTGACCTGCGCTGGGCCCGGCGCTTGTTTCCGGTTTACTTGCTGCTGATGGGGCTGTTTGTGTTGCCGCTGGCGCTGGCCGGACAGCAGTGGTTGGCTGCCGACACTTCGCCGGATACCTATGTGATCAGCCTGCCACTGGCCCAGGGGCAGTCTGCGCTGGCAGTGCTGGCCTTTATTGGCGGGGCCTCGGCGGCCACCGGCATGATGATTATTTCTACCATAGCGCTGGCCATCATGGTCAGTAATGATCTGGTGTTGCCGATGATCTTGCGCCGCCGTCAGTTGCAGGGGGCAGATTTCAATGACTTTGCCCAGTTGTTGCTCAAGGTCAGGCGTACCGCCATTATCGTGATCATGGGCTCGGCCTGGCTGGTTTTTCTGTGGCTGGGCGACATCAACAGCCTGTCGCGTATCGGCTATCTGAGCTTTGCCGCCATTGCCCAGTTTATTCCGGCGCTGGTACTGGGCCTGTTGTGGCGGGGCGGAAATCGGCGCGGAGCCTATTGGGGCTTGAGCCTGGGTATGGTGATGTGGCTGTTGAATCTGATGGCCGAAACCGGGCTGTTTGCCGGCGATGCCGACAGCAACTTTCTGCTGTGGCTGTTAACGCCACCTCACTGGGGCGCCGTGGGCGAGATGAGCCCCGTGACCTGGGGCATTTTGCTGAGTTTGCTGTTCAACCTGGCCGGCTACTTGTTGGGCTCCTGGCTGTCGGTGTCGTCGGTCAGCGAGCGTTTTCAGGCGGCGGTATTTGTGGGCCGCCAGCACAAGGACGATGGTGATGTTTATCGCGCCAGGGTCTCGGTACAAGAGCTGGAGCAGCTGGCGTCTCGTTTTGTGGGAGAAGCCAGAGTCAGTCGCGCTTTTGCTCGTTACGCCGGTGATAATGGCACCCTGGAGGGCAGTATGCAGGCTCCGGCCAGTCTGATCCGGCACACAGAGCGAGTGCTGGCCGGTGTGTTTGGTGCCTCGTCGGCGCGGCTGGTATTGGCGTCCGTGTTGCAGGGGCGCACCATGGAACTGGATGAACTGGCGATGATTGTCGACGAGGCCGGCGATGTGTTTCGCTTTAATCGCGGCTTGCTGCAAGGTGCCATAGAACACATAGGGCAAGGTATTTCGGTGGTGGATAAAGAGCTGAATCTGGTGGCCTGGAACCGGCGATACATAGAGCTGTTTGCCTATCCAGCCGAGCTGGTGCAGGTGGGGCGGCCCATTGCCGACATCATTCGCTATAACGCCGAACGGGGTTTGTGCGGGGCCGGCACAATACAGGAGCACGTAAACCGTCGGGTGAATCACATGAAGGCCGGTACGGCCCATACGTCGGCCCGTATTCGGCCCGATGGCCGAGTGATAGAGATGCAGGGCAACCCCATGCCCGGCGGCGGTTTTGTCATGACCTTCAATGACATCACCACCTTTCGCCAGGCCGAGCAGCTACTGAAAGACGCCAACGTGGTGCTGGAATCGCGAGTCGCAGAACGCACCCGGGAGTTGTCGACCGTGAATCAACAGTTGCTGGCGGCCACCCATGAAGCAGAAAAGCTCAGCGCCTCCAAGAGCCGTTTTCTGGCGGCGGTGAGCCACGATTTGATGCAGCCCCTCAATGCGGCCAAGCTGTTTGCGTCGTCCTGGCTCGAGACTTCCAGCGACGCCGACAGTCGACGTCTGGCCGGCCATATCGATCGCTCTCTGGCCGCCGCCGAAGACCTGATCAGCGACCTGCTCGACATGTCGCGCCTTGAGTCGGGCAAGCTCACCGCCAAGCCGGTCGATTTTGCCCTGAATAACCTGTTCGACACCCTGCAAGCCGAGTTCAGCGCCCTGGCCGAGCAGGATGGCGGACGCTTCGAGGTGGTGACCAGTCAGTTGGGGGTACACAGCGACCCTCGGCTGCTGCGCCGTATTTTGCAGAATTTTCTCACCAATGCGCTGCGTTATAATCCGGGAGGGCGAATCTTGCTGGGGGCGCGCCGCCAGGGAGACGAGCTGTGTCTGCAAGTCTGGGATAATGGCCCGGGCATTGCCAGCGATAAGCAGCACACCATTTTCGACGAGTTTATGCGCCTGGAGCATGGGCAGCGTCAGCATCAGCAAGGACTGGGCCTGGGGCTGGCCATCGCTCGGGGGGTGGCCACCATGCTGGGCCATCGACTGGCGGTGCGCTCCATCGAAGGCAAAGGATCTGTGTTCAGCGTTATCGTCCCCAGGGCGAGCCTGTATGCAGGTGCTGTGACTCAATCTCCCGTAGTGCCGGCCACTAACAACCGCCAGCTGGCGGGAATGCGTATCTTGTGTATTGATAATGATCCGGACATTCTGACCGCCATGTCGGACTTGCTGAGTCGCTGGGGGTGTGAGCTGCAACTGGCGTTGAATGGCCTTGAGGCCCACCAACATTACCAGGACGGCTTCGTGCCGCAGGTTATTTTATCGGATTATCACCTGGATGAAGGGGAAACCGGTATCGATCTGGTTACCCGGCTGCATCAGGCGTTTGCGCCCGTGCCGACCGTGGTGATCAGCGCCGATCGGCAACCCGAGCTGCAGGCTCAGTTGCAGCAGTTGGGATTGAGTTATTTAAGCAAACCGGTCAAGCCACTCAAGCTGCGTGCGCTATTGCAGCACCTGGTAAAATGCGGGGATTAGGGATTAGGGATTAGGGGTGGGGGGTGCGGCTGTCATTAATATTCACCGCCTTCCAGCTGCGACAGTGCGATGACCGCCTGGGTACGGTTTTTAACGTCGAGTTTGCGAAAAATAGCGGTGACGTGCGCTTTTACCGTGGCTTCCGATACGTTGAGCTCGAAGGCGATTTGTTTGTTAAGCAGGCCTTCGGACAGCATGCTCAGCACCTTGAATTGCTGAGGGGTGAGGCTGGCCAGACGTTCGGCAATAGTGTCTTGCGGTGCCTGATCCAGGCTGATGCCGTCGGGAAACCAGGGCTCGCCTTCTAAAATCGTGTTCAGCGCACTCACCAATACCGGCATGGGAGCGGACTTGGGAATAAAGCCCATGGCACCAAAGCGCATCGCCTGCTGAACGATGGCGGGCTCTTCGCTGGCCGACACCATGACCACGGGTAACTGAGGATATTGATGCCGCAGTGAAGCCAGGGCAGAAAAACCACTGGCACCGGGCATTTTGAGATCCAGCAATAACAGGTCGATGTCATCGGTGTCACTCAACAGCTGCATCAGACTATTGATGCAATCCACCTCTTGCAGCTCGGCACCTGCTACCGCCATTTGCACGGCCTGATGCAAGGCACTGCGAAACAAGGGGTGATCATCGGCAATAATAATGCGGTAGGCCATATCCATTTGAGATTTAAGTCCTTGTGTCGATGAAGGTAAGCAATAAACGTCGTGGTCTATGTACCTTGTTATCATAGGGCCTCGAGCGCGGCCTGAGAACAGGATGAGGCAATTTTCGTGATCTGGTAAGGAAAGGATATGACATTGAAAAAAACGGCGGCGGGGCAGTTTTCCAGTTTGGCTCGTTTCTTGAGCCAGGAGGAAGATGCCAGACTGTGCAAAGATATTCCCGACGAGGCCTGTGTCGTTATCAAGGGTAACCGGCGCTGGTTGATTCTTGCCCAGGTTGCCACCGCCCTGGCCGAGCTGATGACCAATGCCAAAACCGTGCTGCCCTGGTTGCTGCAAGCCGTGGGAGCGCCGGTGTGGATTATTGGCTGGTTGGTGCCGGTGCGCGAAAGTGGTTCCATGTTGCCGCAAATTGTACTGGGTGCCTATGTCCGGCGGCTACCACAACGAAAAACGGCCTGGTTGTGGGGGGCCGGCCTGCAGGCCGCCTGCCTGGTACTGATGGCGGTGGTCGCCTTGATTTGTTCGGGGTGGCTGGCGGGCATCTTGCTGCTGGTGTTGCTGGGCGTCATGAGTTTGTCCCGAGGCTTGTGTTCTATTGCCGCCAAGGATGTACTGGGAAAAACCGTTCCCAAGCGCGAGCGGGGCAAGGTAACGGGGGCCGGTGCCAGCTGGGCCGGTGGTATCGGGCTGTTGTTTGGTTTGCTGCTCAGTCGCCTGAGCGATATTCCGTTGTGGGGTTACGCGCTGATCCTGCTGGCGGCCGCCGTGGTGTGGGGCCTGGGTATCTTGTGTTACTGGAATATAACCGAACAAGCCGGCGCTACCCAGGGGGGCGTGAATGGCTGGCGTCACGCCCGGGAAAATATCAAACTGGTGCGGGAAGACGCGAACTTTGCCCGTTTTTTAATGGTGCGGACCTTGCTGTTATCAACGGCTCTGGTCACGCCCTATTATGTATTGCTGGCGCGAGAAAATGATACCAGCATGCAGGTGCTGGGTTGGCTGGTGATTGCCCAGGGGCTGGCCCAGTTTGTCAGTAGCTGGGTATGGGGGCGAATGGCGGATCATTCCGCGCGCCGGGTAATGCAATGGGCGGCGACGATCGCTTCTTTATTGGGAGTGGCTGTCTGGCTGCACCTTGATGGCTTTGCGGGGACCCCCTGGGTTGGCTATTTTCCGGTGATGATTTTTATTCTTAGCCTGGCGCATGCGGGCGTGCGGGTGGGGCGCAAGACCTACCTGGTGGATCTGGCTGGCGGTAACCGGCGCACCGATTATGTATCGGTCAGCAATACCTTGATGGGATTATTGCTGTTGCTGGTGGGTGCCTTGAGCATGTTGCTGGCGTTGTTCTCCAACCTGGTGGTGATTCTGGTGTTTTCTTTACTGGGGATGATTGGTGTATGGTTAGCACAAACATTGCCGGATGTTCAGGCGCAGACAGATGAGGAAAACGGATGATTAAGAAAATCGTATGGGCGCTGGGTGCGCTCATGGCTGCCGGGAGTGTTTCGGCCCAGGATATTGATCATTTGCGCGCCGAGTTCAGTGTGCTGCTCAATGGCGATAAAACCCGGGGGGTTAACACCCTGAATATCGACCGTAATAAAGACCGCTATCACGTGCATTTTTCTCTGGCACACTGGCTGCTGGACGTGGATCAGAAAGCCAGTTTCACCTGGAAAGACTGCACTGCGGTGCCCGAAACCTTCAGTTACAAGGCCAAGGCTCTGGGAGTGCGGCGAGAAGAGCGTCTGGTATTCGATGCCAACACCCAGATGGTGCTGTATCAGGGCAAAGAGGGCGACACCCTGTTATCGACCAAAGACGGCGCCTTTGACTCGGTCAGCTTTTTCTTTGAAGCCCGTTGCGATCTCATGGCCGGAAAAACCAGCTTGACCTACCCTGTGGTACGAGATGACGAAATTAAAATGATCACCTTTAACGTGGTGGGCAAAGAAGTGGTGCATACCGGCATTGGCAGTTTCGAGAGTCTGGTGGTAGAGCGCGATCGTGGCAACAGCAAACGCAGAACCCGGTTTTGGGTCGCCCCCGAACTGGACTATCAGCTGGTGCAAATCAGCCATGATGAAAACCGCCAGCTTTCGGTAACCGTAACCCTGGACAAGCTGAGTTATACGCTGGTTGATGCGCCGACCAAGGTTGCCGAGCGGTCCGCTCAGTAAGGCCTGGTGGCTGTAAACACCAGATAATGGAAAGGAGCAGGGCGTGATTGTACTTGGCATGCTGGTGGTGTTGGTGGCGGCCTGGAATATAGACTGGCGCGCCTGGCTGAGTGATAAAACCCGTCAGCATTTGAGTTTTGGGGCTGCCATTGCCCTGGTGCCATTGTGGATGCTGCAGGCTGGGGTAAAGGAAGGGCTGGAAGTGCACTTTCTTGGCCTGACGACCCTGGCACTCATGTTGGGGTGGCGCATGGGGCTACTGATGAGCAGCGTGAGTCTGCTGTTGATCACCCTGTTCAGTTTTGAGTCCTGGCCCGCCTTTGGCGTTAATCTGTTGTTGGGCGTGGTCATACCGCTGACCTTCAGCTACTTTGTTTTTTTGCTGACCTACAGCTATTTGTACCGACATCTTTTTGTCTACATCTTTGTGGCGGGTTTCTTTAATGCGGCCCTGACCATAGCGGTCAAGACCTTAATTTTTTCAGGGTACATGGTGTGGTCTGAACAATATAATTGGCAAACGGTACTGGATAATTACCTGAGCGTGTTGCCCCTGCTGTTGTTTCCGGAAGCATTACTCAACGGCATGGCGATTACCGTATTGGTCGTGTTCAAACCTCATTGGATGCGTACTTATCTGGATCGCGATTATTTAATTAATAAGTGAGGCGGGTCTTCTGATGCCTTCTTTGGTCTGATACGCTACATCAAGATAACCTAATTTAATGTGAGAAGCAGATGAACCCTAGATTATTGAATACTCTGGCACCCATTCTGGCCCTGGGCCTGTTTTCTGCCGCGCCTGCCCAGGCAGAAATGACCCCGGATCAAGTCAAGAAGCTGGTGCGGGAAACCCTGCTGGAGCAGCCGGAAATTTTGCGTGAAGCCATTATCAAGCTGGAAGAAAAAGACCAGTTGGCCCAGCAGGCGGAGTTTTCCAAGCAGTTGAAACAGCAATCGGCACAGCTGTTTGCCAATAAAACCGACGGCATCATGGGCAATCCCAAGGGCAAAATCGAAATAGTCTACTTCACCGACTACAACTGTCCTTATTGCCATCGCATGAATCAAACGCTGCAAACCCTGATCAAAGAGGAGTCGGAGCTGAAGATTATCGTCAAGGACCTGGGTATTCTTGGCCCCGATTCGGTACAGGCGGCGCGCCTTGCCCTGGCGACGGCTCAGGAAGCCCCTCGCCAATACGAAGAGCTGCATCAGGCGCTGATGAGCCAGCAAAGAGTGAAAACCGCGGCCCTGGCCAGCATTACCGACAAGGCCGGACTGGACAGCAAAGCCCTGTTGAAGACCGCCGACAGCAAGCAGATTTCCGACAAGCTAAGCCAGAACCTGAGCCTGTTCCGCAGCCTGGGTTTGAATGGCACGCCCGCACTGGTATTCCCGGATGGAACCCTGATCCCGGGCGCCGTGGATGTAGACGGCTTAAAAGACATTTTAAAGAAACAAAAGTCCTGATCACTCGCTCATCTCGTTGAGCGTACTCAGCATAAAAAAAAACCGGCATCAGCCGGTTTTTTTATATCAAGCATCCAGAGCCAGTACTCAGCTTGCCTGTCGTTTGGCCTGTTGCAGTTTCTCGTAGGTGGCCAGCAACGCCTGATGCGCAGGAAAATCCGCCAGGCTTTCGTCGGCCAGCGTCAAGCCATGAAAACGCGCACTGCCGTCAATTTGTGCCCACACCTGTTCTACCGTATCGTCACCAAACATGCTGGCAAAGGCGTTACGATATTGATCAGGATTTCGGTTGTCGTCCAGATGCAGCTCCAGAGCCGCTTTCAGGCAACGATAATAACGATGGCGCTCGTCACTGAACACGGATGCATTAAAGCTTAAGGTCCAGTCGGCATATTCCAGTGCCAGCTCTCGCTCTCCGGCGGCCAGCGCCAGCATGCACTTGAGCTCGCCCACCCGCAGTGTATGCCAGGCCGTGCCCTTGCTCGAGGCAATGCCAATCAGCTCTCGCACGCGAGTAAAGTCATCCAGACCTTCTTCTTCCAGCAACTCGTACAGGCTCATCAGTTGTTCTGCATCGGCATCCGAACCGGGCAGGCTGAGCAGGGTGGCACGCAGGTGGGCACCCATATTGTTATTGGCCATTAACAAGTCTTCTACCGGATAAATATCCGACATGCCGGGTGCCAGAATACGGCAGGCGTAGACGCCCAGATGCTCGTAATCGGCAATGTATACCGGTTGACCCATTTGCTCGAAAATGGCCAGCAAGTGAGTAAATTCCTGCTCCGAACTGCCGCTGAAGTCCCAGTCGGCAAACTCGTAATCGGGCTGATCCTTGAACATGTCCCAGCTGATCAAACCGGAGGAGTCGATAAAGTGGGTTTCCAGGTTGTGATGGTCGGCCACTTCGTCGTCGCTGAAAGAAGGCGGTACGAACACGTCCAGATCTTTCAGGCTGCGACCCTGTAACAACTCGGTGACGGTGCGCTCCAACGCCACTTCAAAACGAGGGTGAGCACCAAAAGAGGCAAAGCAGGTGCTGTTGCTCGGATTGAACAAGACCACACAAATCACCGGATATTCGCCGCCCAAAGAGGCATCAAAGGCATGAATCGGGAAGCCTTGCGCTTCCAGCGCGGCTATCGGCTCCTGAATGTGCGGATAACGGGCCATGACCTCGGCCGGAATGGTCGGCAGGCTGATACGCTCGGCAATAATCCGGTTTTTGATATGGCGTTCAAATACTTCCGACAAGCCCTGGGTACGGGCTTCGGTACGGGTGTTACCGGCGCTCATGCCATTGGACACATACAGGTTGCCGACGATATTCATCGGGATATACACGGTCTGCTTGTCCCCCTGACGTTCGAAGGGCAGGGCACAGATACCACGCTCTTCGTTGCCAGACTGCATATCGATCAGCAGATCGGCGGTCAGTTCGTTGTCCGGATTGTAAAAATCACGGGTATAGTCGTCGAGCATGCCGGTGGGCAAGCTGTTGTCGGCGGGCAGCGGGAACCACTTTTCGTTGGGGTAATGCACGAAATCACCGTTGGCGATCTCCTGGCCCAGATAGAAGTCGGCGAAGAAGTAGTTGGTGGCCAAACGCTCGAAATATTCGCCCAGGGCCGAGGCCAGCGCGGCTTTTTTGCTGGCACCTTTGCCATTGGTAAAGCACAGCGGGCAGCTTTTATCGCGAATATGCACCGACCACACATTGGGTACCGGATTCAGCCAGGAGGCCTCCTCGATATCAAATCCAAGCTTGATGAGTTGTTGCTGAAAATAGCTGATGGAGTCTTCCAGCGCAGCATCTTTGCTAGGAATGAATGTTTTCATGAGGGCCTCGGGTGTGGTCGGCAAAAGAAGGCAGATCCTAACCCGAGGCGATTTTCTGAACAAGCCTTGGCTGCGGCAAATTGCTGCTGGAGCGGCGAAACAGGCTCAACAGTAGTATCGGTGCGAGATCTGCCTACCGATAAGGCGCCAAAAAAAGCCCGCCAGGTGGCGGGCTCTTTCTTGGCGTTAGCGACGAATGCTTATGGCAGCAGGTGCAACATGCGGCGCAGCGGCTCGGCGGCGCCCCACAGCAGCTGGTCGCCTACCGAGAAGGCAGACAGATACTGTGGGCCCATGTTCAGCTTGCGCAAACGACCAACGGGTACGGTCAGGGTGCCGGTCACGGCAGCAGGGGTCAGTTCTTCCATCGACAGCTGACGATCGTTGGGGATCACCTTGACCCAGTCGTTGTGGCTGGCCAGCAGCTTTTCAACTTCAGGAATCGAGATATCTTCTTTCAACTTGATGGTGAATGACTGGCTGTGACAGCGCAGTGCACCCACTCGGACACACAGTCCGTCTACCGGAATGGTTTGCTCTATGCCGAGGATTTTGTTGGTTTCGGCCTGGCCTTTCCACTCTTCGCGGCTTTGGCCGTTTTCCAGCTGGGAGTCGATCCAGGGGATCAGGCTGCCGGCCAGCGGTACGCCGAAGTTATCGACGGGTAAATCGCCGCTGCGGGTTTTTTCGGTCACCTTGCGCTCCAGCTCAAGAATGGCCGAGCCAGAATCGGCCAGTTCGTCGGCCACTTCATCGTGCAGCATACCCATTTGCGTGATCAGCTCACGCATGTGGCGAGCACCACCACCGGAAGCGGCTTGATAAGTAGACACCGCCACCCATTCAACCAGGTCTTTTTCAAAAAGCCCACCCAGTGCCATCAGCATCAGGCTGACGGTACAGTTACCGCCAACAAAGGTCTTGGTGCCTTTGTCCAGCGCTTCACGAATCTGCTTGTTGTTCACCGGATCCAGCACTATCAGTGCTTCGTCATCCATGCGCAGGGCAGAAGCGGCGTCGATCCAATAGCCGTTCCAGCCAGCGGCGCGCAGCTTGGGATACACCTCCTTGGTGTAGTCCCCGCCCTGACAGGTCAATACTACATCCAGCTCTTTAAGCGCCTCAATGTCGAAGGCGTTCTGCAGGGTGCCGGCGTCGGTGCCAAAGTCGGGGGCAGGCTGACCTGCTTGAGAAGTGGTGAAAAAGACCGGCTTAATGCGGGAGAAATCGCCTTCTTCTACCATACGGCTCATCAATACCGAGCCCACCATGCCGCGCCAACCGACCAGACCTACAGTTTTCATCATTAAATGTCCCTTCCCTTGGAAGTAAGTAAACCAAAATTCCCTGTTTACAATACTGATTGAGCGCTCAGGTGCAAGGAATAAAGGTGAATTGTACGTAAAACCGGCTGTTTTATCCCAGCGAGAGAAACCCGAGCATCAATACTGGCGCGGCCAGACTGAGGATAAAGCCGGATACAATGGCCACCGGAACCACGGCCACGCCGCCCGAGCGTTGCAACACCGGCAGGGTAAAGTCCATGGCGGTGGCTCCGCCGTAGCCTACGGCACAGGAGGGATGGCGGCGCATCAGTGCCGGAATCATCATGATGGCGACCAGCTCTCGAGCCAGATCGTTGATGAAGGCAGCACTGCCCAGTACCGGACCCAGTTGGTCACTGATCAGAATGCCCGACAGCGAATACCAGCCATAACCCGAAGAGAAAGCCAGTCCGTGGCTGAGCGGCATGTCCAGTATCCAGGCGCCGGCCAGGCCACCACCCCAGGAACTGACCAATACCACCAGGGCAATGGCCAGCCCCCAGGGGTTCAGCAATATCTGTTTCAGTCGCATGCCGGAGTTACGCAGCTGCACGCCGATTAACAGCAACAGCAGCATCAGGGCCCATTCGCTCAAGGTATCGACCGCAAACCACTCGGGATCCAGAAAGTAACCCAAGGCCACCCCGGCAAGAATAACCAGACACAGCCAGACCGAATCGAGCAACAGCGCCCATTTGCTGATGGCTGGCGCGCCACGCTCACCGCTTAGCCGGCCCCGTCGCACATCCAGCAACCAGAGACAGGCCAGATTAGCGACGGTGATACAAGCCAGAAAGACGAGGCTGACGGTAAAGATAGTGCCGAGGTGAGCCACCAGGTTATCAACAAAGGCCAGGCTGATCCCCATCAAAAACAGGATCAGATACACCATGCGTGCCACCGACACATTCAATAAATGCAAAATCGACTGCGAGCGACAGGGAATGCAATAACCCAACGCCAGGGGTAATAAAACGATAAGTAAGCCGGAGTACATAAGGTTTATCTTCCAAATTGGTCGCAGAGGCTGGTTTATTAACCGCCATATTCCATTAACAAACAGGATACGTGAGCTTATTTAGAAACAAAAGCCGAAAAATATGCGCTATCGAGCCGTCAGCTTTACCATAATGTCAGGTCTGCTCTTGGCCAGCAAAGGTATGACATTCAAGATACTCAGTAATCAAGTGAGAAATTATTCGCTATTTGTGCATAATATTATACTGTGAATGCATGGTTGTGTTGTACGAAAAACCATCTAATTGCAGTTTGTACAGGTGATTATGTTGTTATTACGATAAACTGATGGTAGTTTTCGAGGAGGTTAACAAGCTGTTAACCGTAAAGAACACTATGTCGTCTTGTCGACTGTGGAACAAGGATCTAATGGATGAGTAAAGCTGCCCTGGAAGTGTCGGGCCTGCATAAACACTACGGCTCTCTCGAAGTATTAAAAGGCATCGATTTAACGGCCTTGAATGGCGATGTCATTTCCATTATCGGCTCTTCCGGATCCGGTAAGTCTACCTTTCTGCGTTGTATCAATCTGCTGGAAACGCCCTCCGCCGGTGACGTGCGCCTGCATGGCGAACTTATCGAAATGCGTACCACCAAGGGCGGCGAACGTGAGCCGGTGAGCATGCGCCAGGTTGAACGCATTCGCTCCCGGCTGGCCATGGTGTTTCAGAGTTTCAATTTATGGTCCCACATGACTATATTAGAAAACATCATCGAAGTGCCGATACACGTATTGAAAGTGCCGAAAAGAGAGGCGATTGAAAAAGCCGAAGCGCTGCTGCACAAAGTGGGGCTGTACGAACGGCGGGAATATTACCCCAATCATTTGTCGGGCGGGCAGCAGCAACGCGCCGCCATCGCCCGGGCACTGGCGGTCGATCCGGAAGTCATGCTGTTTGATGAGCCGACCTCGGCGCTGGACCCCGAGCTGGTGGGGGAAGTGCTGGGTGTTATGCGCAGCCTGGCCGAAGAAGGCCGCACCATGCTGGTGGTAACCCACGAAATGAGCTTTGCCAAAGAAGTGTCCAACAAGCTGATGTTTCTGCATCAGGGCGTGGTTGAAGAGCAGGGGGATCCCAAACAGGTATTTGCCAACCCGAGCTCGGAACGATTCAAACAATTTATCTCGTCGGTTTATTAAATCTGCCGATGAATGGCGATAAACGGATATACACCCGGCGTAATACAAGGAGTAAGTTGATGAAAAAACTGTTGGTTGCTGGCGCTATCATGGCGGCCCTGACGGCTGGAGCCGTGCAGGCAAAGGAATGGAAAACAGTACGATTTGGCATAGAGGGAGCCTATCCTCCCTTTTCCTGGACCGATGAGAGCGGCGAGCTGCAAGGCTTCGACGTTGATATGGCCAATGCGCTGTGCGAGCAGATGGAAGTAAAATGCCAACTGGTTGCACAAGACTGGGATGGCATTATACCCGCCCTGCTGGCGCGTAAATACGACGCCATTATCGCTGCCATGTCGATTACCGAAGAGCGCAAACGCACCGTGGATTTCACCGGTAAATATGCCCTGGTACCCAACAAGTTCGTGGCCAAGAAAGGCACCGAGCTTGATTTAAGTGAAGCCGGGCTCAAGGGCAAGCGTGTGGGCGTGCAAATCGCCACTACGCATGACAAGTATCTGACCGACAACTTTGGCAAAGATGTGAATCTGGTCCGCTACGGCACTGCCGATGAGGCCTATCTGGATCTTAAGTCGGGCCGGGTTGATTATGTCTTTCTGGATGCCACCGCCATTGAAGAAGGCTTGCTGAATAAGGACGGCGGTGACCAGTTTGAATTCGTGGGACCTTCGGTGACCGATGAAAAATGGTTTGGCGAAGGCTTTGGCATTGCGGTGCGCAAGCAGGATCAGGACTTGAAAAACAAGTTGAACAAGGCCATCGAAGCCCTGCGTGACAACGGCAAGTATGAGGCGGTGAACAGCAAGTATTTTGAATACGACGTTTACGGCGGTTAATCTGCATAAGTCGGCTCGCTTGTATCAGGAGCCGACAAGATAGGAAGTCGTTATGCTGGATCTGCAAGGATACGAAAGCTCGTTGCTCGAAGGCGCCGGGCTGACCATACAAGTGGCGCTGTTTTCGCTGTTGCTGGCGGTCACGCTGGGCTTGCTGGGCGCACTTGCCAAACTTTCCTCATTCAAACCGGTTCGCTGGTTGGCCACCGGCTATACCACAGTGATCCGCGGCATTCCCGACCTGGTGCTGATGATGCTGATCTTCTTTGGCGGCCAGGTATTGCTGAATAACTCGCTTTATTCCCTCAATGAAAAACTCAATGACTGGCTGGGTGCCGGCAATCCCGATCACGAGTGGGTGAGTTATGTGCCCGACTACATAGAAATCAGTCCCTTTATTGCCGGCATTATCACCATAGGGTTTATCTTTGGTGCCTATATGACCGAAACCTTTCGTGGTGCGATTCTGGCCGTCGACAAGGGAGAGCTGGAGGCGGCTAGAGCCTATGGCATGAGCAACATGCAGGTGTTGCGCCGCATTCTGTTTCCGCAAATGATGCGCCATGCGCTGCCGGGCCTGGGTAACAACTGGCTGGTACTGCTTAAAACCACCGCCCTGGTGTCGATCATCGGGCTGGACGATATGGTACGTAAGGCCTCACTGGCTGCCGGTGCCACCCAGTTACCCTTTACGTTCTACATGGCGGTAGCGATTATCTTCTTACTGTTTACCACCATTTCGACCTCTCTTTTGAAGTGGGCCGAGCGTCATTACGCAATTGCGGCGAGATAAGCTATGGACTTTACAATAATCGCAAATGAATGGACTGTGTATTGGCAGGGTTTTTACACCACGCTGTGGCTGGTTGCCGTTTCGCTGTTCATCGGCTTGCTGATTGCCGTGCCACTGGGCATTTTCCGCAACAGCAGTAACTGGTTGCTCAAGGGGCCGGCCTGGGCCTACATCTACTTCTTTCGTGGTACGCCGTTACTGATACAGCTGTTTCTTATCTACTATGGTGCCGGACAGTGGAACTGGCTGCGCGAGTCTGCCGCCTGGGAGTTATTCAGTCAGGCGTGGTTTTGTGCCATTCTGGCCTTTACCCTGAATACCAGTGCCTACACCGCCGAAATTATTCGCGGTGCCATCAATGCCATGCCCGAAGGGCAGGTCGAAGCCGCCTATGCCTATGGCATGAGCCGATTAACGACGCTGCGGCGTATTATTCTCCCCAACTCTTTTCGCCGTGCCTTGCCCGCCTACAGCAACGAGGTGATCTTCATGCTGCACGGCTCTGCAGTTGCGGGGGTGATTACCATAGTGGATTTAACCGGTGCCGCCCGTATCGTCAACTCCCGGTATTATTCGCCCTTTGAGGCGTTTTTGGCCGCCGGCTTCCTGTATATGTGTCTGACCTTCTTGCTGGTCTGGGGCTTTCGGCGCCTGGAAAATCGCTGGTCCCGACACCTGCAAGCCAGAGCTTAAAGAGCCGCTGTAAGCGTTACGCCATACGCGGTAAGTTAAATAAAAAAACCAAGCCTCTACAGGCTTGGTTTTTGATTTTCGTACGGCGTGTAACGTATAGCGTTTAACGCTTAGTGTTCAGCTTTTTTCTTCTTGCGAATACTCAGGCCCAGCTCGCGGCCGCGCAGCTTGGCGTAATACATGTTGCCGATAAACATGGTGCTGGCCAGCAGTAGCTCGACTGCGGCCAACCAGCGCTCGCCTTCGTCTACCCAGAGCAGAACGCCCGCATGCAAAAAGTAGGGCATCAGCATATAAACCGCCCAGGCGTGGGTATAAGGGTTACCCTTGAGCATGCCCTTGATGGGGATCAGCAACCAGGGTAGCCACAGGATCAGCATAAAGGTGACGCTAAGGTGGGGGGAGGGCGAGATAAACCCATGCCATAAAATAACCCACAGCATCAACCCGAAATAGCCGGTCAGAGCCAGCATGCGTGCCAATTGTGTCGTCATTACAAGATATCCAGCACTTGCTCGGGCGGGCGACCCAGCGCGGCCTGATTGCCGTTAACCACAATTGGGCGTTCAATCAGTTTGGGATTTTCTACCATGGCGGCAATCAGCACCTGCTCGTCTTGTACTTCGTCCAGGCCCAGCTCTTTATATATGGCTTCTTTGGTGCGCATCAGCTGGCGGGCTGAGCTCATGCCCAGCAGAGTCAGCAAGGTGTTTAGCCGGGCCGCATCGGGTGGGGTGTCGAGATATTTTATAATCTCCGGGGTGAGCCCTTTCTCTTCGAGCAACGCAAGCGTCTCTCGGCTTTTGGAACAGCGGGGATTATGATAGATAGATAGGCTCATTCTAAACTCCTGTGGCGATATGGCCGGTATGGCACCAACGGCAGATGATAGCGCAGGTGATTGTATAAAAGTGAAGGCTGAGGGTACAGCATATGAGAAAGCTTGGACGTGGGTTTTTGATAATGAGTGCGCTGCTATTGCCCCTGACCGGTTGCGGCGACAAGGCCAGCCTGACGCTGGCAGACGGGCAGCAACAGCAATTAAGCGATTATCGAGGTCAGTGGCTGGTGGTCAACTACTTTGCCGAGTGGTGTGCTCCTTGCCTGCGAGAAATACCACTACTGAATGAGCTGCAGCAAAGTGATGGGCCCGCCGTGCTCGCAGTCAGCTTTGACCAGCTGTCTGAAACCGAGTTGCAAAGCCTGGCTGCGCGTTATGAAATGACAATGCCTGTCGTGATGAAGCTTGAAGGTGATTGGCCCTTCGATACCCCTAACGCCTTGCCAACCACCATGGTACTGGATCCCGACGGTAAGCTGGTAGACAGCCATCAGGGAGAGCTTAAACCGCAAGACGTCACCCGCTGGCAAACCGCATATTGGGATAAAACCAGCCAGCAGCCTTAAGCCATCAGCGGTCAGTAATCATCGGACTCATTGTTCGGTGATTTCGTTGGGCCGAATAAATTCAACCCTTCTATGATGATGTGTTGGCTGTGGTATTTTTAATACCAAGAGCGAGATACTGGGGAGAGCCCGGCAAGACGGCGTAGGGTGGTGTACTTTGTTGCATCGCCGAGATCCTGATGGCCATCAGGATCTCGTAGTTAGATTTTTTGTGTTTTTCTTACCGCCTACCGTTTTGTGTTCGCTAGTTCCTCAATGCTTCCCATTCTTTTTGCTGTTGGCGCAGCTGCTCAAGGCGGGCGCCGAGGCGAGCACGCTGCATGCTGTCTTTTGACAGATTGGCGGCAATTTCCATCTGGTCAACCGCCAGGTCGTAACGGCCTTTCAGGGCGGCAACCTCGGCTTGAGCCTGACGAAAGGCCGATTCATCACTGAGCGGTCGATAAGCCTGGGCGATCAGATCCCAGGCCAGCAGGTTTTCCGGATGACGACGCAGGTAATTATCGAGCAGGGTGGCCGCTTGCTGATGGCGACCGGCCTGCAACAGGCTGTCGGCCAGGTTGATCATCACCACCTGATTATCGGGTCTGTGTTGTTGGGCCGCCTGCAAACGAGCGATAGCGGCATCAAATCTGTCTTGTGCATTATCGAGATCGGTCAGAGCATCCAGAATAAAGATATTATTGGCATGCTTGCGGGCCAAACTGTCCAGTAATGGGCGAGCCTGTTTATAGTTATTGGTTTTCAATAGCGCAAGGGCCTGACCATAATGGGCCGCATCGGCTTGCCAGCCACTGCTTTGCGTCGCTTGCTGTGCAAAAAAGCCTTGCAGCTCGGTGGCGCTGCGTTGCTGAAAGCGCACCATGACTCTGGCCTTGGCCAGCTGAAAATCCAGGCTGTCGGGATAACGTTGTTTGGGATAATCCTGGGCCCGGCTGCGGGCCTCGGCAATGCGGCTGCTGGGCAAGGGGTGGGTCAGCAGCATGGGGGGCGGCGTGCTGGCAAATTGATATTTATCGGCCAGCTTTTGGAAGAAACCGGCCATGGACTCGGGATCAAACCCGGCATTATGCAGCAGACGCAAACCAATACGGTCTGCTTCAAACTCGTTATCCCGGGTGTAATTGATGGCCGACTGCATTTTCAGGCCCAGGGTGGTTTGCAAGGCCGCCATGCCCGCTTGCGGATTCACCACGGCCAGTGCCACCGATCCCACCAGACCGGCTATGGTCAGCGGGGTACTGCGCGATTGCGATTCCAGATAGCGGGCAATATGGCGTTGAGTCACGTGGGTGATTTCGTGGGCAATGACCGAGGCCAGCTCGCTTTCATTGTCTGCATATAAAAATAGCCCGGTATGCAGCTGCACCACGCCCCCCAGAAAGGCGCTGGCATTAATGCTGTCGTCGTTGATTAACAAAAATTGAAACGGAAAGCGCACCGAGTCGGCTTGAGACAGTAATTTCAGGCCCAGGTCGGTGACATACTCGTTGAGCACGGGATCATCTATTACCGGCTGGTTGGCGCGGGCGAAGCGGACAAATGCCTGACCAAAGCGGGCTTCTCGCTCTACCGACATGGCGGTAACACCGGCGGTGCCGATATCGGGCAGACCGTTTGCGGCCTCAACAAAGGGTGTCGTCATCAGCAAAGAAAACACCAGTGCCAACTTGGTGGCATTCAACTCCATTTTAATTACCTTGTCTTATGGTGCGCTTGTAGCAGAATACCTGCCCCTATTAGGGGTAACAAGCATTGTTTGGTGGCCATAACAAAGGGATAATGCTTTTCATTTTTGCGGAGGTGCAGTGCAAACACTGGATGCAAGCGCCTGGCGCTGTCCCTTGCCGTTGCTCAAGGTCAAGCTGTGGCTCAAAGCGGCGCAGGGCGGGCAGCAATTACAGTTATTGATTGCCGATGCGGGGTCTCGACAAGACATTCCCGCTTATCTGTTGCGCATGGGTCACTCGGTAACCCGGGTTAGCGAAGAGACCAATATGCTGACACTCATTATTACCAAGGCACCATAAGGAACTATTTGCATGCTGGATGTTATCAAGCACTGGTATCGGCAGCGGTTTACCGACCCCGGTGCCGTTGCACTGTTTTTAAGCCTGCTGTTCGGCTTTGTGGTGGTGTATTTTCTTGGCCACATACTGGCACCGTTTTTTGCCGCCGTGGTGATTGCCTATTTGCTGGACTGGCCGGTCAGCCGCCTGGAGCGGCTGGGCCTGGGCCGGGTACTGTCGGCGGCGGTGGTACAGCTGCTGTTTGCCATTCTGGTGATATTGTCTCTGATCAGCATAGTGCCGACCTTTTTGTCGCAAATGGCCAATCTGGCCCGAGAAATACCCGCCATGATCAGTCGCAGCCAGGAATTGCTGTTAACGCTGCCCGAGGAATATCCCGAGCTGGTCAACGTCACTCTGATACAAAGTGTGCTCGATGATCTGCGCAGTCGTTTACTGGGGTCGGCAGATGCGATTCTCAGCGTTTCGCTAAGCTCCTTGACCAATGCGGCCGTGTTGCTGGTGTATCTGATATTGGTGTCGGTGCTGGTGTTCTTTATGTTGAAGGACAAACGCCAGTTGCTGAACAGCAGCAGTCGCTTTTTACCGCGCAATCGCGAGCTGGTCTCTCGGGTATGGCGAGAAATGAACGTGCAAATTGCCAACTATGTGCGCGGCAAGGTGATTGAAATCCTGATCGTGGGCGGCGTGAGTTACCTCTCTTTTATGCTGCTGGACTTGCGCTATCCCCTGCTGCTGTCGGTGCTGGTGGGGTTCTCGGTACTTATCCCCTATATCGGGGCGGCGGCAGCCACGGTGCCGGTGGCCATGGTGGGGCTGTTTCAATGGGGGTTTGCGCCGCCGTTTTTCTACCTGATGGTGGTGTACGGCATTATTCAGGCGCTGGATGGCAACGTACTGGTCCCCATCCTGTTTTCGGAGGCGGTCAACCTGCATCCCATCGCCATTATCATGGCGGTGCTGGTGTTTGGCGGGTTATGGGGATTCTGGGGAGTCTTTTTTGCCATTCCGCTCGCCACCCTGGTCAAGGCGGTGGTGAACGCCTGGCCTGGCGATGACGACTCACTGGCTAAAACAGAGTAAGCAGTAACATACAATCAATACAAAAAAGAAGGACGCTACAGTGAGAGAACATTTCGGCTCGCGCTTCGGGTTTATTATGGCAGCCGCCGGTGCTGCCGTGGGGCTGGGCAATATCTGGGGTTTTCCTACTCAAGCGGCCAGTAACGGTGGCGGGGCCTTTCTGCTCGCCTATCTGGTATTGGTGATGCTGCTGGGCTTTCCCATGCTGGTGATGGAAGTGGCTATCGGTCGGTTTGGCCAGGCCAACCCGGTGGATTCGGTGCGCAAACTGGGCCGCCATCCGCTGCAAAAATTCATGGCGTCGCTGGTGGGCTATGCCGGCATGCTGGTGCCCAGTCTGGTGCTGTCTTTTTATGCCATAGTGGCCGGCTGGCTACTGGCCTTTCTGGCGGCGGCCATTACCCGCATACTGGGATGGGATCAGGCCACGGCCTGGTTGCAGGACTTTGGTCTGGCTCGCAACATAGTGTGGACGCTGGTGTTTTACCTGCTGACCATTCTGGTGGTGCAGGCGGGGGTGCGCAAGGGGATAGAGCGTTGGTCGGCAAGGCTGATGCCGGCGCTGTTTGTGCTGTTTCTGTTGTTGTTCTTCTATATTCTGACCCAGGACGGCGCCTTTGTCGGGCTCAAGCATTATCTGGTGCCCGACTTCAGCAAGGTATTCGAACCTGGGTTGCTGATCAGTGCCATGGGGCAGGCGTTTTTCTCGCTGACCATCGGCGGCTGCTCCATGCTGATGTATGGCTCTTATCTGAACAAGCAAGAGAATATTCCGCGCACCGCCCTGCAAATCACGCTGCTGGATACCGGGGTCGCCTTTCTGGCCGGGTTGGTTATTCTGCCGGCCATGTTTGTGGCCATGAAAAACGGCGTCACCATTTATGGCGAAGACGGTAGTCTGCTCAGCTCGGATACTCTGGTGTTTGTGGTGTTACCGGCCTTGTTCGATACCATGGGCCCCGTCGGCCTGGTGATGGCACTGGTGTTCTTCGTGTTGATGGGCATAGCAGCACTGACGTCGTCCATTTCGATGCTGGAAGTACCTGTGTCCTACAGTACCGAGCGCTTCAAGATGCCACGACCCTTGATGACCTGGCTGCTGGGCGGTGTGCTGGCGCTGGTGAGCGTGATTATCTGTCTGAACTTTGGCAGCCTGTTTGGCTTCGTCATTCGCCTGTCGACCCAGCAAATACAACCCTTGGTTGGTCTGGGGTTTGTACTGCTGGGGGGCTGGATGTGGGGCCGGGCCAAGCTGTTTGAAGAGCTGGTGCAGGGCTCGCCCGAGCTGGCGACCAGTCTCTTCTGGCGGATCTGGCCCTGGTACGTGCGCATTGTCTGCCCGCTGCTGGTTATTCTGGTGATCACCAGCAGTTGGTGAGTTATCAGCGTCGAGCACCCAGCTAAATAAAAAGCCCCGAACCTGCAGGTTCGGGGCTTTTCTTTGGCTGACAGCTTAAAGCTGATGGCTTACCGCTTTTTTAATACAGCATGCTGTACAGTTTGCGACGAAAGCGCGAGGCGACCGGGTCGGCGCCCATGGTGGTCAGCATATCCAGAAAGTGCTTTCTTGCTTCACCAAAGGCCAGATCTTTCTGCAATACCTCTATCAGTAGCTGCAGTGCTTCTTCCTGGCGGCCGGCTTGAAATAACTGTACCGCCAATTCTTCTTTCAATAGCAAAGACTCGGGGTCGGCGGCCAGTTTTTGCTCCAGTTCACGTAATTCCGGGCTATCGGCGGCTTCTTCAGCCAGCTCCAGGCGCGCCAGAATATGCTGGTACTGGCTGTCTTGATCCGCCATGCCGATGGTGGCCAACAGCTGCTTGGTTTCTTCCAGCTTGTTCAGCGCCAGAGCCGCTTCGGCCAGATAAAGCCGTATGGCGGCACTGTCTTCCAATGCGCGAGCCTGTTGCAGCAGACCATAGGCCGCCTGAGGGTCCATACCCAGCATCTGCTTGGCCTGTTCCAGCATCAGCTCGGCTTCGTTGGGCTGATAAGGCTGTAAAAACTGGCTAATGGCGGCCTCATCTTGTGGGCCTTCCAGCACATCCACCGGTTGACCGTCTTTAAAGGCCACCATGGCGGGCAGGGCACGCAGGCCCAGTTGCGAGGCCAGACTTTGGAGCTGAGGATCTTCTACATTGACCCGGGCTAAATCAATATGCTGATTTTCAGCACCAATCAAACGTTCTAAAATCGGCGCCATTACCTGGCATTCAGGCACCGCTTGCGCATGGAAGTAAATCACCACGGTTTTGCTCATGGATGTTTCAATCAGTGCCTGCTGAAAGTTCTGCACATTAATGTCAACGATCATAAAAGGAGTCTCGCTCAGGGGATGAATTGATGGCGTGGTTAAGCATTATTCATAGCATGCTTATCTAGATTGGGCTGGGGGCCGGTAATTTCAAGTTCGAAAGGTAAATCCCTCGGACTGAGGCAGGCGACCTTGCTGTTCAACGGGCTGTTGATGGCCAGCGTCAGCCGGCTGTGTTGATACTGATATTGATGCAAGCGGTAGCTGGCGCTGTCGAAGTGGGCCTCGTTATTATCAGGCTGCCAGCACACGGCGCTCAAGTTGTTGGCAATACCACCGCCGTGGGCTTTGAGTACCGCTTCTTTAATGGTCCAGAGCCGCAAGAAGGCGTCGGCACTGTTATGCCGGCTTAGCCAGTCCTGCTCGGCGGCAGAGAAATAGCGGCGCGCCAAGCGATGGATTTGGGTGCTGGATAACTGACGGCCTTCTACGTCTATGCCAACAGGTGCCTGATTACTTATTGCCAGGGCCAGTGTGCTGCCACTGTGGCTGATATTGAAGTGCCAGTCGGGTTGCAGTAATTGCGGTTTGCCTCGGGCATTTATCTTGATGGCGATACATTGCGGCGGCAGTGACAAGGTGTCGCCAAGCAGTTGGCGCAACAGGTATCGGCCCAGTAAAAACAGCTTGGCCTGTTGTGGGTGGCGGATATGCTGCAGCCGTTCCTGCTCCGTTATCGACAGTAAACCGGCTGCATCGGAGGGCAAAACGATATGCTGGCTGTCACAAATCAGCAATCGAGTAAAAATAACCTTGTTTTTACTCATATTATTTTTGCAAACTCCCCATGATCTGCTCTACTATCTGGCAGTTGATAGTCATTCCCACTAATAGCTGGTTGCCGTAATCTTATGAAAAAGGTAATTATTCTTAGCAGCTTATTGTTGATGGCTGGTTGCAGCAGCCCCCAACACGAGTCAGGAAAAAAACTGGCTGGCAAAAAGCCGGTTTCTTCCCTTACTTACAGTATCAGTACTGGTCCGATAAAGAAGCAGCCTGCGCAGAATGTTGTGCGTAGCTTACATCAGGCTTATCAACGTTGGCGAGGTGTGCCGTATCGCTTTGGCGGCGTTGATACCGAAGGGATAGACTGCTCGGCCTTCACTCGTAGCCTGTATCAAGAAGTGTATGATATGTCGTTGCCCAGAAGCACCTACGAGCAGATTGAACTGGGCCGAGAAATCACCAAAAACGAGCTACAACCCGGCGATCTGGTCTTTTTCCGCACCGGCCGTACGCAGCACAACGGCGTGTATGTGGGCGATGGCAAGTTTGCCCATGCCTCATCCAGCGTGGGGGTGACGATTTCTCGACTGGACAATGTCTATTGGCGTAGCCGCTACTGGCAAGCTCGCCGTTTACTGGACGAATAGTAATAACCAGGATTGGGGAGCCGAGATTCGACTCCCCAATCCCCAATCCCAGCTTTAATCATTCCCCCTGAAAGCGATTCAAGTCGCTCATGACCTGCAGCAATAATGATAGCTCGGGGCTGGCGTTGGCCTTGGTTCTGTAATCCTCAGCCCCCAACAGCTGCATGTCGCCCCGGCGATTGAACAGGGTAATGTCTTGCTGTTGATAAATGGCATATTCATCCTTGTCCGAGGCGAGTCGCCAGCGATTGGCATCTGCCTTGAACAGGGATTGCCCTGTGCTGTAGCTGCGCACCGGACTTTGCACGCCCAGGGCCTGGCGCATCAGCGTCGGGACCACATCCAGCTGGCTGGTGGGATGATCGAACTGCGCCGGTTGCGACTGAGCAGGCCAGCCGATCACCAGCGGTACTTTAAGCTGTGCCGGTGAGTAGGCATTGCCAAATCCCCAGATATTATTGTCATTGTCGTTAAACTCTATGCCGTGGCCGGAAGTCACTATGATAATGGTCTCTCGAACATTGCCATGACGATTGAAGGACAACAGATTGCCGAGCAGGCGGTCGGTATAAAAAACCGAGTTGCGATAACGGTTGAACAACGCCAGTTGCTGCTCGTTCTGGTAAGACTGGGCAGGGTTCAATTGTGCAAGCGAAGGCTGAAAAGGCCCTTCAACGTCATCGGGCAAGTCCAGAGAATTCAGTGCATCCAGGTAGACAAACGAAAACCAGGGGCGTTGCTCATTCTGCTGGGCCCGCCAGGCGTCAAACTCGGCGACCACCTGACGATCTCCCTTGGCGCCGCCGGTGGCGTTGCTAAAGTCGCGATGACGCAAGCTTGAAAAAATCGCCTTCTTGTACAGCGGCCTATCAAGTCCGCCGCTGGCAAACAAGCCAAAACGATAATCCTGGCGCTGTAATTCATCAATAAGCACAGGTGCCATATTTTCTTGCTCGGCGTCGCGCTGATATCGGCTTGGCAGGCTGTAAAACAGGCTGAACAAGGCCGATTCACTTTGATTACCGGCACTTAAATGATTGTTGAAGCGCAAGTAGCGATGGGCAAACCGGCTGAGGTTGGGCATGGTAATGGCATCGAGCTGATCGGCTCGCAGGCCATCGGCCACCACCAACAGAATGTTGGGTGCCAGTTCGGGAGCGGTGACCGTTAACGGACGCAGCGGATAATTCAGTTTACGCTTGGGCTGCTCGGCAACCTGTTTCGACAGCTGCTTGTATTGATCTTCGTCCAGCCAGCCCTGCTTGATTAAAAAGCTTTTGGCTGTCATCGGATAAGACAGCGGAAAGTTGGCCTTTTGCTCGGTAATGGGCGCATACACCAGTGCATCGGCCCAGATATGCACGCTATGAGTCAGAAAAAAGCACACCAGCAAGGGTAATGACAGGGGCAGGGTTAAAGAGCGTCGACGGCGCTGGCTCCAGCGCCACAACCAGGACGCCAGCCACAATTCAAACAAGAACAGCAGCGGAACCCAGATAAACAGCCAGCCCCAGCCCGAGGCTTCGTCGGTTTGAGCCTGGTCCAGCAGCAAGCGCCATACGGTGGGGTTGAGGTGAAACTTGAACAGGCTGAAAACCTGAGTGTCTACCAGCAACAGCGTTAATGCGCCGGTGGCAATGGCCGCCCCCAGCAGCTGCACGGCCCGCACCTTCGGAAATAAAAACGTCAGCGGAAACAGGGTAAGCAAATAGGTGAAGAAGGTAAGAAAGGCGAAATGACCTACCCAGCTGACCAGCATGTATCCGACACCCAGCAGAGTATCGGGCCAGCCCGTTATCAATAAATAACGGCTCGAGACCGCCATGGCGAGCAGCACATTCGCAAATACCAGCCAATGCCCCCAGCCGATGAGGCGGGACACATTGTCGCGATAGAGATTACCGGTTTCGAGCATAGTTCAGCATGATTCAACTATTTGGTTAACAGCCATACCGGCAACAGGCCAGGCTGGATGTTGATGGGTAAAAAGGCGCTTAGTGGGCCCCTTTTTGCGTGTCCACCGAGGCCGTCAGCACTTTGGCAAACTTGTCGGCAATAACCTGGCGCTGTCCCGGTGCAATTTGATGATTAATGACATGGGTCGCCAGGTTGCCCAGCACCATAAGGCGCAAATCGGCCGGCGCCATATGCTGGTCCATCACGGCTTCAAGCTCGCTCAGTAATTTATCAAACTCTTTTTCGTACTTGGAAATAACAGGCATGGGCGTTCAATCATGTATCTTGATAACAGGACGGCTATAATACCCCACCCCTTCTGGCAACTCTACGGCAATCTGTTATGAGCTTGGATATCGAACACATCATAGTACATTCTCTGTTTCTCGATGAGCAGGGCCAGACCCAGCTGGCCACGCGAGATCAGGAGTTGGCCACCGGACCCGCGGTAGGACACCTGATGAGCGAGCTGCATCATATCTACAACACCAAGGCCGGCAAGATTTTTGGTTACTTCAATGAAGAAGACACCGGCTTTCGCGACCTGGTACGCCGGGTAGAAGACGAAAACCTGAGCTTTACCGCATTTACCCAGCAGGCGTCACAACGACTGCTGGACGAGCTGAAGCGACTGGACATGAGTGAACAGGGCGTGCTGCTGTTTGTACGCTATCAGTGGCTGGGGGCTCACTATCTGTTGATTGCCCTGCTGGATAGTAAAGACAGCGTAACCGTCACCGAAAAACTGGAAGTCAGCCATGCCAGTTACCTGGATCTGGGCAAGATGCAGTTGGCGGCGCGCCTGGACTTGACCGAATTGCAGAGTCGCCCCGACTCCCATCGTTACTTTTCCTTTATCAAAGGCCGGGCCGGGCGCAAGGTGTCCGACTTTTTCCTGAATTTTCTTTCCTGTGTCGAAGGCATGGATCCCAAGGCGCAAAGTCAGGGGCTGCTAAAGGCGGTGGATGAGTTTTGTGAATCTCGTCAGCTGAGCAAAGAGGAAAAACAGGAAAGCAAGGCGCTGGTCAACAAGTACTGCCGCGAGCAGCTTAAAGAGGGCGAAGAGCTGGAGTTGCGCGAATTGTCTGCCGAGCTGGGGACCGATGACGATCTGGATTTTTACCAGTTTGTCAGCGAAGAATACCAACTGGAAGACAAATTTCCGGTTGACCGCTCCGCGCTGAAAGGCCTGACCAAATACGTCGGCTCCGGCGGCGGTCTGACCATCAGCTTCGATCAAAAACTGCTGGGCGAGCGTATTCAGTACGATCCCAGCACCGATACCCTGGTGATCAAGGGGGTACCACCCAACTTGAAATCCCAGCTGCAGGGCAGCTGAGCGCGGGGATTGGGGAATAGGGAACAGAGATTAGGTTTCTCCACCATTCCCCATTCCCGGTTTTACGAGCGAATCAGATGATCAAAAGCGCTTAGCGCGGCGGTGGCGCCGGCGCCCATGGCAATCACGATTTGCTTGTAGGGCACTGTGGTGGCATCGCCGGCGGCAAACACGCCGGGGAGTGAGGTAGCGCCTTTGGCATCGATGATCACTTCACCATGGCGGGTCAGCTCTACCGCCGAGCCCTGCAAGAACTCGGTATTGGGCACCAGACCGATTTGTACGAAGATCCCGGCAACGTCCAGATGGCGCTGCTCGCCACTGATACGGTCGATATAATGCATGCCACTGACTTTCTGGCCATCACCGACCACCTCTGTGGTTTGTGCGTTACTGATAATGTCGATATTCGGCGTCGAGCGTGCTTTACGCTGCAGCACTTCATCGGCGCGCAAGGTGTCGGCAAACTCGAGTACGGTCACATGTTCCACCAAACCGGCCAGGTCGATGGCGGCTTCAATACCCGAGTTACCACCGCCGACCACTGCCACGCGTTTACCTTTGAAGAAGGGGCCGTCACAGTGCGGGCAATAGGCCACGCCCTTGTTGCGATATTCGGTTTCTCCCGGTACGTTCAGCTCGCGCCAGCGGGCACCGGTGGCCAGAATAACCGCACGGCTTTTCAGTGTTGCGCCACTGGCTAACGGCACCTCCAGCAAGTTGTGCTGTGCCGTATCGTCCATGCTTTGCTGAATGCCGGCCGCGCGTTGTGCGCTAATGATATCAACACCATATTCCTTGACGTGCTGCTCCAGGCTGGCCGCCAGCTTGGGGCCTTCGGTATAGGGCACCGAAATAAAGTTTTCGATGCCGACCGTGTCCATCACCTGGCCACCAAAACGCTCGGCGAGCAGGCCGGTGCGAATACCCTTGCGTGCCGCATAAATGGCGGCGGCAGCTCCGGCTGGTCCTCCACCGACCACCAGTACATCGTAGGGGGCTTGTTCATTCAGGCTGGCGGCCTGGCGTTTGGCGGCGCCGGTATCCAGTTTGGTAACGATTTCTTCCAGGCTCATCCGCCCCTGGCCAAAGTGTTCGCCGTTCAAATACACCGCCGGTACCGCCATGATCTGGCGACGATCCACCTCTTCCTGAAACAGGGCTCCGTCAATCATCACGTGGGTGATGTTCGGGTTAAGGGTAGCCATCAGGTTAAGTGCCTGCACCACATCCGGGCAGTTCTGGCAAGACAGCGAAATATAGGTTTCAAAGTGATATTCGCCCTCAAGGTCGCGGATCTGCTGTTGCAGTTCGGCGCTGGCTTTAGAGGGATGGCCACCGGTTTGCAGCAGGGCCAGCACCAAAGAGGTAAATTCATGACCCAGCGGGATGCCGGCAAAGCTGATCCGTGGCGCCTGGCCTGCGGATGCAATACTCATGCTGGGCGTACGCTGTGCCACCGCTTCTTTAAGCGTGATCTGGCTGGAAAGCTGGCTGATTTCATTCGCCAACTCTTTTAATTCGGTTGATTTTGCTGTGTTGTCTGGATTGTGATTCAAGGACACGCCGATCTCTATGGGAGAGACGATGTTCTGCAAATAGGTGTCCAGTTGTTTCTTGAGGTTAGCATCTAACATGGTCGTGTCCTGTGCTTAAGGTGAGAAGTACCCGGCTGGTGGTCTAGGTCAGCCGGGCAAGCGCTAGGGTGTTGGTGGGCGGGTTAGATTTTGCCGACCAGGTCCAATGATGGTGCCAGTGTCGCTTCACCTTCCTGCCACTTGGCCGGGCACACTTCACCCGGATGAGCGGCAACGTACTGGGCCGCCTTCAACTTGCGCAGCAGGTCGGCTGCATTACGGCCAATACCCTCGGCCGTGACTTCTACTGCCTGGATGATGCCCTGTGGGTCGATGATAAAGGTAGCGCGGTCGGCCAGGCCCTGACCTTCACGCATCACGCCAAAGTTATTGGTAATGGTGCCGGTCTGGTCACCCACCATGTAGTACTGAATTTTACCTATGGTGTCTGAACTGTCGTGCCATGCCTTGTGGGTAAAGTGGGTGTCGGTAGACACAGAGAACACTTCTACGCCCATTTTTTGCAGCTCGGCATAATGATCCGCTATATCGCCCAGCTCGGTGGGGCAAACAAAGGTAAAGTCGGCCGGGTAGAAAAACACCACCGACCATTTGCCTTTAAGGTCGGCTTCGGTCACTTCAACAAAGTTACCCTGATGAAAGGCCTGAGCGGTGAAAGGTTTGATTTCGGTATTGATAGCAACAGTCATGTTAGCTCCTTGATATTTGATATGAGTGTCGTGCTGTGAACGATGCTCATACTAGGGGTTGCCATCGGTTAAGTTAATCTGTTGATTTCTATTAAACTGATAGTTTAAAACTATCGATTGATTTTGGCTGTGCGGTCGGCGACGGACCTGTTTGGCTGACATTGTCGGAAAGTGATAAAGCAACAACAATCTTCGTCTCTCTCGGTTTTTCAAGCAGTGTTTTATGCATTATTTTGCGATCGCAAAATAATGTTTTTCAAGGTGGGGTATTTTTCAGGATCTGCATGGTAGCGGTAGTTGAGACGGTTGCGTGGGGTAGGAGAGCTTAAAGTGCCACCATGGATTCAACTCCAACCTAATGTGATTTTACGTAACTTAATTACGAATTATTTTTACATTGCTGGTGTGTCGATATGAATGAATATCGGTTTTATTCAGGTTTTATAAGGGTTGCAGGCATTATGCTTTCGTTCTGGATATTGATTGTTATGTGACCTATGTTGTGATTTTGTGAAAATGTAACTTGATCTTCTATCGTTTATTACGCAGATTGATAGTCGTAACGCAACGCAGAATAAACGGAAACGTCACCTGATAAAGGCCAGATACCAGATGGTTGGCTCAATAAAAAACAGACATGGTTGCGGAGCAAAAAAAGGACCACTGCGCACAGCGGCGAACCAGACTCAGGGTTATCGTTGTGACAGGGAGATAAAGGGCCCAATGAAGGGCCTCAACCCGACAGCATAGAACAGGACGGATACCATGCCATACGCAAGCGAAATTGATGCATTGAACACCTTGATCAAGCAAAACCCGAGCTGGAACGCCATTAAACCGGAATACGTCGCCCGTATGCGCGCCCAGAACAAGTTCAAGACCGGGCTGGATATTGCAAAATACACGGCAAAAATCATGCGTGAAGACATGGCCAACTACGACCGTGACAGCTCGCAATATACTCAGTCACTCGGTTGCTGGCATGGTTTTATCGGCCAACAGAAAATGATTTCCATCAAGAAGCACTTCAACAGCACCAAGCGTCGTTATTTGTATCTTTCCGGCTGGATGGTGGCCGCGCTTCGCTCCGAGTTCGGGCCCTTGCCCGATCAGTCCATGCACGAAAAAACCGCAGTGTCGGGCCTGATTGAAGAACTATACACCTTCTTGCGCCAGGCCGACTCCTGGGAGCTTAATCATCTGTTCCGTGATCTCGAAGCTGCAGAAAAAGCCGGAGACCAGGCCAAGGCACAAGAGATAACGCAAAAAATTGATCAGCACGAAACCCATATAGTGCCGATAGTAGCCGACATAGACGCGGGTTTTGGTAATGCGGAAGCGACCTATTTGCTGGCGAAGAAAATGATTGAGGCCGGTGCCTGCTGTATTCAGCTGGAAAATCAGGTATCCGACGAAAAACAGTGTGGTCATCAGGACGGCAAGGTAACTGTGCCCCACGCCGAGTTTTTATCGAAAATCAACGCGGTGCGGTTGGCCTTTTTAGAACTGGGCGTTGACGACGGCGTGATAGTGGCGCGTACCGACTCTCTGGGGGCCGGTCTTACCAAGCAAATTGCCGTGACCAATGAGCCGGGCGACCTGGGTGATCAGTACAACAGCTTTATTGATGGCGACATTATCGACAGTGCCGACGACATCAATAACGGTGACGTGGTTATCAAGCAGAATGGCAAACTGGTCAAGCCAAAGCGCCTTGCCTCTGGTCTGTTCCAGTTTAAAGAAGGCTCCGGCGAAGATCGTGTGGTAATGGATTGTATTGCCAGTTTGCAACACGGTGCGGATTTGTTGTGGATTGAAACCGAAAAGCCTCATGTGGGGCAAATTGCCGGCATGGTGAATCGTATTCGCGAAGTGGTGCCCAATGCCAAGCTGGTGTACAACAACAGCCCCTCGTTCAACTGGACCCTCAACTTCCGCCAGCAGGTATACGATGCCTGGGCCGCCGAAGGTAAAAACCTGGCCGGCTATGATCGCGACAAGCTGATGAGCGCCGATTATGACCAGTCAGAGCTGGGTAAGCTGGCCGATGAATGGACGGCCAATTTCCAGCGCGACTCGGCCCGTGAAGCGGGTATTTTCCACCACCTGATCACGCTGCCCACCTATCATACCGCGGCTCTGTCGACCGACAACCTGGCCAAGGGATACTTTGGTGATGAAGGCATGCTGGCTTACGTGGCCGGGGTACAGCGTAAAGAAATTCGCGAAGGCATTGCCACCGTCAAGCACCAGGATATGGCCGGTTCCAACATTGGTGACGACCATAAAGAATTCTTTGCCGGTGAGGCGGCACTGAAAGCCGGTGGTAAAGACAACACCATGGGACAGTTTGAGAACGTGTGATGTGAAAATAACAAGATGATGAACACATCATCGGTGATTATCCCTTTTTAGGCAGCCCTGGGGCTGCCTTTTTTATGCTGATTCTTTAAGTTAACTTAGGTAAAGGATGAAGCGTGAAGAGTAAAGTTGGAATGGCCCGAGTGGCGCATTTCCGTCGGTTTATTCATCAGGTGTTATAATTGGCGGCAGAGCAGCGGCCATCAACAGACAAGCTTGGCCCCCGTTTCCTGACTCGCCCCGTCGGCGATGGGAGTGACGCCATGAACAATGCGACAAACAACCCGAGTAATACCACTACCAATATCGTGCATCAGGCAGAATTTACCGACACTCATGCCCTGAACATTCCCACCCTCAGCATCTTGCAGGAAGACGGCACCCTGTTTGCCGGTGCAGCTTCTCCCAGTCTGGATCGCGCCACGGCGCTGAAAATATACGACAGCATGGTGTTTATCCGAATTCTGGATGAACGCATGCTGGCGGCCCAGCGCCAGGGGCGAGTCAGCTTTTATATGCAATGCCTTGGGGAAGAAGCCACTACGGTAGCCAGTGCCGCCGCCCTCGACCCCAAAGACATGATCATGGCGCAATATCGGGAGCAGGGCGCCTTGCATTATCGCGGTTTCAGCCTGACCCAGTTTATGAATCAGTTGCTGTCCAATGATCAGGACCTGGGCAAGGGCCGACAAATGCCGGTGCATTACGGCAGTCACGACTTGCATTTCATGACCATATCATCACCTTTGGGTACGCAAATCCCTCAGGCCAGTGGTTATGCCTATGGGCAAAAACTGCGAGGCCTGCCCAATATTAGCCTCTGCTATTTTGGCGAAGGCGCCGCCTCGGAAGGGGACTTTCATGCCGGGCTGAACATGGCCGCCGTGCTGCGGGCGCCGGTGATTTTTTTCTGTCGTAATAACGGTTATGCCATTTCTACCCCCGCCAATGAGCAGTTTGTGGGCGATGGTATTGCCTGTCGCGGCGTGGGGTATGGCATGCAGGCCATACGAGTGGACGGTGCCGACGCGCTGGCGGTCTATGAAGCCACGCGCCTGGCACGAAAATTGGCGCTGGAGCAGCAAAAACCGGTATTGATAGAAGCTATCGCCTATCGGTTGGGGGCTCATTCTTCTTCTGACGATCCCAGTGGCTATCGTTCTCGTGAAGAGGAGGCGCGCTTTCGCCAGCAAGATCCCATTGCCCGTTATAAATGCTGGCTGAAACGAAAAGGCTGGCTGGATGAAGCGGCGGATCAAATTGCCTGTGATGCGCTGCGACAAGAAGTGCTGGATGCCCTTAAAGTCGCCGAAAAGCGCGCCAAACCTCATATTGATACCTTGATTGGCGATGTGTATGCCGAGCCCACGGCGGCGCTCAAGGCGCAGCTGGAGCAGCTGAAGTCACATATTCGTCAATATCCCGATGCCTATCCGCTCAGCGCGGGGAGGTTTGAATAATGGCAGAAATGAACATGTTGCAGGCCATCAACCAGGCGTTGGATCTGGCCATGGCGCAAGATGACAATGTGGTGTGCCTTGGTGAAGATGTCGGCCATTTTGGCGGCGTGTTTCGCGCCACCAGTCAGCTGCAGGAAAAGTACGGCCAGAATCGCTGCTTCAATACCCCGCTCACCGAGCAGGGGATTATCGGGTTTGCCAATGGTATGGCGGCGCTGGGCTTGAAGCCGGTAGCCGAAATTCAGTTTGCCGATTACATTTATCCCGCCTTCGACCAGATTGTTAATGAAACCGCCAAGTACCGATATCGCTCCGGTAACGAATTTAATGTGGGGGGCCTGGTGATCCGCACTCCCTATGGCGGCGGCATTGCCGGTGGGCATTATCACAGTCAGTCTCCCGAAGCCTATTTTGCCCATACCCCGGGTTTGAAAGTCGTAATACCGCGCAATCCGGCTCAGGCCAAGGGGCTCTTGCTGGGGGCCATTGCCTGCCCGGATCCGGTGTTGTTCATGGAGCCCAAGCGCTTGTATCGCGCCAGCGTCGGTGAAGTTGACGAGGCCTATTACGAGCTACCGCTTGGGGAAGCCGAGATAATTCAAGCGGGCACGGATGTGACTGTGCTGGCCTGGGGCGCGCAAATGGAAGTGGTGGCCAAGGCGGTGGCGCTGGCAGAGCAGGAGGGGGTTTCCTGCGAACTTATCGATTTGCGCAGCATCTTGCCCTGGGATCAAGCCACCGTGATTGACTCTGTACTCAAAACCGGCCGCCTGGTGGTCAGTCACGAGGCGCCGCTGACCGGCGGGTTTGCCGGTGAAATTGCCGCCACCGTTCAACAGCACTGCTTTTTGTATCTCGAAAGCCCTATTGCGCGGGTCTGTGGCCTGGATACGCCATATCCATTGGCGCTGGAAAAAGAATACATGGCCGATCACCTCAAGGTGTTCACTGCCATCGTGGATGCGTGCAACTTTTAGGGGGCTTCATGAAGCAGGACTTTTATCTGCCGGATATAGGCGAGGGAATAGTGGAATGCGAGCTGGTGGAGTGGCTGGTGGCAGAAGGCGACACAGTCGCGGAAGATCAGGCCATTTGCGATGTGATGACCGACAAGGCACTGGTACAGATCCCGGCCGTGCACAATGGCGTAATCAGCCACTTGTATGTGGCCAAGGGAGACATGGCCCGGGTTCATGCGCCACTGTTTGCCATGGAGCTGAGCGACTCCGTAGAACTGCCTGCGTCCACATCCTGCTCACGTTCAACCGAACCGGAAGCCAGGCTTGAGCCTGATTCAGACAAGGATAAGCCCGACACCGCTATTCATGCCTCCTCTGCCCCCCAGGCTGTCAAAGAAAAAGCCGACCCTGCTGATGAACGACCGGCCATCGATACCGAAAAAGCCGTGGCCAGCCCGGCAGTGCGGCGTCTGGCGCGGGAGCAAGACGTGAAATTGAGCGAAGTGCCGGGCTCCGGCGAGAAAGGGCGAGTCTACAAAGAAGACATCACCGCCTATCTGGCGCAGTTGAATCAATCCCAAAGCAAGCAATCCGGAATCAAGCAACCCCGAACCAAGCAACCAGAGTCACATACCGAGTCGTTAACGGGCATTGCCGCTGCCATGGCAAAACAGATGACGGCGTCATTGCAGGTGCCGCAGTTTACCCTGTGCGACGAGCTTGCCCTGGATGAGCTGCTCGGCATTAAACACCAGCTGGCCCCCTTGTTTGCCAAACAGGACATCAAGCTGACGCTGCTGCCATTTTTTATCAAGGCCTTGTCGCTGGCGCTGAGTGAATTTCCCAAGCTGAACAGTCAGCTCAGTGCCGATGGCACTCAAGTGACGTATCAGCCACATCATCATATTGGCGTGGCGGTGAATACCGACGCCGGCCTGCTGGTGCCGGTGCTGCGTCATTGTCAGCAACAATCGCTGCTGGACATAGCATTCGAGCTGGAGCGGCTGACCCAGGCGGCGCGAGCGGGGCAGCTGAAACCGAGCGAGCTGCAAGGGGCCACTATTACCCTGTCCAACATAGGCGCTCTGGGGGGGCTGGTGTCCAGCCCCATCGTCAGCCCGCCTCAGGTCGCCATTGCCGCTTTGGGGCGTTGGCAGACGCTGCCACGTTTCAACGAGCAGGGAGAGTTGCAGGCCAGTGCGCTGATGATGCTGTGCTGGTCTGCGGATCACCGGTTGATTGATGGTGCTACTCTGGCGCATTTCAACCGCTGCTGGTGCCAGTATCTTGAGCAACCGGCGCGCATGTTGGCCCATCTGAAATAAGGGGCGAGCCAACGATGGGCAAGCATCAGCTGCATAACTTCTATATTCCCGAACAGCAGTCCATTTATCTGCTGAATGCCAACGATGCCAAAAAACTCAAAGACTGGATTGCCTTGTGTATCGGCAAGCTGGAAGAGTTGGGCTATCGCAATATCCAGCTGGTGGGACAGGGGGCCTACGGCTTTACCTTTGCTGGTATTGCCGAGCCGGATGAGGAATATGCCTTCAAGTTTTCGCGCATTACCCTGCCGTTGCACATTCGCGAGCGACTGGCCGACGAGGCCTATATGCTGGCGCAGATTGATCACCCCAGAGTGCCTGCCTATATCACCTATCAGCGCATCAAGAAGCAGGGCATTCTGATGATGAGCCGTGCCAAAGGCGTGGATCTGGAGCAATACAGTTTACGTCAGGGGTCTTTGCCGCCCCGTCAGTTGATCGACATTGCCGCCCAGTTGGCCGATATTCTGCAAGCCTTGCGCCACCATCAAAAACTGGGGCAGCCCGCCGCTGTGGTGCATGGTGACATCAAGCCGTCCAATATTGTATTCGATGCCGATACCGGTCATATCAAGCTGGTGGACTGGGGCTCGTCGGTGTTTGCCCAAACCGACAGCAAGGGGCAGTTTATTGCCACCAATGTGATGCAGCTGATGGCGGCCGATTTGCAACACAGTAATGCCCGACTGGGGGACATTTATTTTATTGGCCCCGAGCAGCGAGACGGGGCGCTGTCCAGCCCCCGTTTTGACGAGCAGGGCGTGGCGGCCACCCTGTATGCGCTGGCGTCGGGTCAGAGTTGTCGCTTTGGCTGTGGTGTGATCCCCGCCAGCAGCCTGGGGCTGCCCAGAGAGTTTGCGCTGTTGCTGGACGGCTTGCTGTCGCCGGATGCCGAGACCCGTCGCCTGGCGGGCGATTATCTGATACCCACCATGGCGCGCCTGAAACGACTGGTGCTGCCCGAGCTGCCCTTGCTTGACACCCGCCCCAGATTACCGGTGTGGATCAGCCCGCAGCTTCATGCCATGGACACCGTGGTCTATTCGTCGCGTACCTCTTTTTTGCGCGAGCACAGCGAGCGGGCTAGCCTGTATGATATTAACGACGCTCAGCTTGAGCGTTATTATAAAAACTATCTGACCGGCATGGGGGATGGCGAAAAAGCCTTTGTGGCGGCGGTCAGTCGTCTGGGGCGCTATCCGGTGGTGGGCGGACTGGTGGTGCACTGGCAAGCCGATGGCATCTTTATCGATTCCAGCTTGAATCTATATGATGACTCGCTGGAATCAGCCTTTGTGCAGGCCGTGAATACGGTGGTGAAACTGGCCCAGGCCATCGGCAAGGTCGGCTTGTTCAAGGCCTGTTTGTTCAACGCGCGCAATACCATTCACCTGAGTCGTAGCGGATCTCTCGATCCCTTTTATCCGCTTGCGAATACCGAAATCCCCTATCGACTCGCCGACATCCCCAGTAGCCACGAAGCCAGTCGCCAGCATTCCTATTTTGAAGATGGCCGAGATCCGGACGAACAGTTGACCCTGCCGCCCAGCATCATGGCGGTGCTGGCGCGGCTGAACGATATTCACCACACCGGCTGCATTATCTTCGAGGTCACGCCGCGCCACATGAAGCTGCACAGCTATTATCGGCTGCTGGATGCGAGTGCCGAACAAGACTTTGCCGCCTTGTTACGGCAAATAGTGTCACTTATTCCCGAGATTACCGATCAGGGAGTAGGGGGCTTCATGAAGCTACCCCACAAAAATACCCGGGTGTTCGAGCATGTCGCACGCCAGCCCGACTGTTTTTATCCGGCCAACCCCAAGGCATGGGTAAAGAGCTAAAAAGCGGTGAGCCGATAGCTGCAGGTTACCGAGTATTTCAAACCCTAAAAGCCGAAAGTGGAAGAGCCTTTTTGCCACGGAATCCACAGAACCCGCGGAAAAATCAAGATAGGACCGAACCAGCACGAGGAGCGAGTTTTGATTTGATAAGACTTTTGACCCAAGGTCCTCCCTTTACTCTTCACCTGTTACAGCCCTTTTCGCTCTTCGTCCGTGGTTTCTGTGGATTCCGTGGCGATAAATATTTTTAATTTTTAACAGCAAACTCGACACACTAAGTATATTCGTTATGCGAGATTGCTTGGCGTTTGTTCACTTCAGCGATGGCAAAGGCCATCAAGTCGGGATAGAAATCCAGAAACGCCTGTTCCATGTCAGCATAGTGTTCCTGCAACAGCGGGGCGCAGTGCACCAAGGGAGTGGGGCGGCGAAAACGGTGGTCGATGCGGGCAATGGCCAGACTGACCCCCTCCAGAGTCCGATAGCTGGCCAGCAGCTGATAGTGCTGCATGCGATCGACCAAGGTTTTCATGGCAATGGGCCAGTGCTCGTCGGGGAGCAGTTGGGTGTGGGCGTAGCGAATAAAATCGTTCAGTGGCCAATCATGATAACGGGACCAGTGCTTCGCCAGAAAATGGTCGAACATCATGTCCATGATAATGCCGCCAAAGCGACGAAACGGGCTGGGCAAGGTGCGCACCGCCCCCGCATGCAGGGGGTGAGCGTCGGTAAAGCTGTCTATGCGCCTGTGCAACCAAACGCCCTCTTGCAGCCTGACGGGTAATCGCGGATCTATGGTGCCTCTAACATATTCACCCAGCAGTGCACCCGGCAGGCTGGTCTGGCTGAGTTGTGCCAGATGCAGGTGTGCCAGATAATTCATCGCGCCACAAGATCGTCGCTGTCGTCATGAGTGACTGCCAAATCGAGGTCGTCGGGATCCAGCTCGTCATCGGGCTGATCGGCCAGCTGGGCATCCAGCACTTCAAGCAGATGAATGGCCACGTTGACAAAGTCGCTGTCGGTTACTATGCCCACCAGCTTGCCCTTGTCGGTGACCGGCAGACAGCCGTATTTGTACTTTTGCAAATATCTCGCCGCTTCGCGAATACCGGCCCTGGGGCTGACGGTGGTGACATCCTGCACCATGATTTCGGATATTTGATGTTGCTGCAGAGCGTCACCGTTGTGTGCCTTATCCAGGCTCGACTCCTGAGCGGCCAAAATATCACGTTGGCTAACCAGTCCCACCAGAATACCTTCGGCCAGCACGGTGAGGTGGCGAATATGATGGCGCTGCATCAGGGTACGTGCTTCGTCAAGCGTCGCGGAGGGAGGTAGACTGATGACATCGCGAGTCATGATTTCAGAGACGATAGCTGGCATGGTATATTCCTCTCTTTTTATATCAAGATAGCTTAACAGCTGAGCCTTGCATGATGATGGCGGCCATAATTCCTCACACACCACATCAAACGTCTGTAACATCGACCTTACGCTATATCTTAATAATATGCATTATGCCGCCACCGTGGCGAATTGCCTTGATCCCGTCGGTCGGCCTCACTAGACTAGCGCCGGTTATTACAAGAGGTTGTGTATGCTGGTCCGCGATTTTTCCTTTGAACTTCCCGATGAACTGATAGCCCGCCATCCCATGCCGGAGCGCGGTGCCAGTCGCCTGTTACAGCTGGACGGTAACAGTGGCGACATCATTCATGGTCACTTCCATCAGGTGCTGGATCGGGTCAACCCCGGTGACTTGCTGGTCTTCAATAATACGCGGGTTATTCCGGCGCGGCTCTTTGGCCATAAAGCCTCCGGTGGCAAGTTGGAAGTGCTGGTGGAGCGGGTGCTGGACGACAAGCGCGTGCTGGCACACGTACGCGCCTCCAAGGCCCCCAAGCCCGGCACGGCCCTGATACTGGAGCCAGACGTGCAGGCAACCATGATTGCCCGTCACGACGCCTTGTTTGAAATTGAATTTCATGATGACAACCGAACCGTATTCGAGATCCTCGAAGCCGTCGGTCATATGCCACTGCCCCCCTATATCGACCGCCCCGATACCGAGGCCGATAAAGAGCGTTATCAAACCGTCTATAACGAAAAGCCCGGTGCCGTTGCCGCGCCCACGGCCGGTCTGCATTTCGATCAACCGTTGCTGGATGCGCTGGTCGCCAAAGGCGCCGAGCTGGCGTTTGTGACCTTGCACGTAGGGGCTGGCACCTTTCAGCCGGTGCGGGTCGATAACGTGCTTGAGCATAAAATGCACTCCGAATACATAGAAGTGCCGGCCGACGTCGTGGCTCAAATCGAGGCGACCAAGGCACGCGGCGGGCGAGTGATTGCCGTGGGCACCACTTCGGTGCGTTCGCTCGAAAGTGCGGCCAGAGCGGCCCTGGCCAACCATACTCCGCTGGCGCCGTTTTACGGCGATACCGATATTTTTATCTATCCCGGATACGACTTTCAGCTGGTGGACGCCATGATCACCAATTTCCACCTGCCAGAATCAACCCTGATCATGCTGGTGAGTGCCTTTGCCGGTTATGAGCATATTAAAGAGGCCTACCGCCAGGCGATCAGCGAGCGCTATCGCTTCTTTAGCTATGGCGATGCCATGTTTATTACTCGACAACAGGGATTGGGGAATAGGGACTAGGGACTGGCCTACAGACGCCTGTAGGCCCGAATTTATTCGGGCAATACTGTCAGCGGCTGACGCCTTTCCCCTACTCAAAGAGGGGTCTACAAATCCCGATTCCCTAATCCCCAGTCCCTAATCCCATCAAACAAGGTCGGACTGTTTCTCTGACCCAAGAGGTAACTGATGAAATTTGAACTCGATACAACCGATGGCCGGGCTCGCCGTGGCCGCATGATCTTTGACCGTGGCGTGGTAGAAACCCCGGCCTTTATGCCGGTGGGTACCTACGGCACCGTCAAGGGCATGACGCCGGAAGAAGTGGCCGACACAGGTGCGCATATTCTGCTGGGCAATACTTTCCACCTGTGGGTTCGCCCGGGGCAGGAAGTGATGAAACTGCACGGCGATCTGCATGACTTCATGAACTGGCAGGGACCGATACTGACCGACTCCGGCGGCTTTCAGGTATTCAGCCTCGGTGATATTCGTAAAATCACCGAAGAAGGCGTCTATTTCCGTAATCCGGTCAACGGCGACAAGATTTTTCTGTCACCGGAAGTGTCGATGGAAATCCAGTATGACCTGGGTTCCGACATCGTCATGATCATGGACGAGTGCACGCCGTATCCCGCGACCTGGGAAGAGGCGAAAAAGTCGATGGAAATGTCGCTGCGCTGGGCCAAGCGTTCACGCGATCATTTCGACAAGCAAGAGAATAAAAACGCCCTGTTTGGCATTATTCAAGGTAGCGTCTACGACGACTTGCGCGACGAGTCGCTGACCGGCCTGCTCGAGGTTGGCTTCGATGGCTATGCCGTTGGCGGACTGGCCGTGGGCGAGCCCAAGCACGAAATGCACAAGGTTCTGGAGCATATTTGCCCCAAAATTCCTGATGACAAGCCCCGCTATCTGATGGGCGTAGGCAAGCCGGAAGATTTGGTAGAAGGCGTGCGTCGCGGTATCGACATGTTCGACTGCGTCATGCCGACCCGTAACGCCCGTAACGGTCATTTGTTTACCACAGACGGCGTGGTCAAGATTCGTAATGCCAAGCATAAAACGGATACCGGCCCACTGGATGCCGAGTGCGATTGCTACACCTGCAAGAATTATTCACGTTCTTACCTGCATCATCTGGACAAGTGCAACGAGATTTTGGGTGCGCGTTTAAACACCATTCACAACCTGCGTTACTACCAGCGGGTAATGGAAGGTTTACGTACTGCCATAGAGCAGGGTAAATTAGACGCCTTTGTTGCCGATTTCTATGGCCGCATGGGCAAACCTGTTCCGCCATTAGGGCAGCAGGCAATAGAAAACGACCAATAAGAACGACAGAAAAGGGTTGGCGTTTCGCCCTCCCTTTTCTTTAAGCACGTGTTTATTAATCGCTTTAATCATCAATGAGGAACGAAAACCAATGAATTTTATCTCTAATGCTTATGCTCAAGGTGGCGGTGCCGCTGGTGGTGGTATGGAAATGATCATTATGCTGGCCGTGTTCGGCCTGATTTTCTACTTCATGATTTTCCGCCCTCAATCCAAGCGCGTTAAAGAGCACAAGAACCTGATGTCTTCTCTGAGCAAGGGCGACGAAGTGCTGACCAACGGTGGTTTGGTGGGCAAGATTGCCAAGATTGCGACTGACAGCGATTACGTGGTGCTGAGCCTGAGCGAACAAAGCCAGGTCACCATCAAAAAGGACTTCATTACTGCCGTCCTTCCCAAGGGTTCTATTCAGTCCCTTTAATTCCCTGTCGAGGAGCACAGCGTGTTAAATCGATATCCGCTGTGGAAATACTTGATGGTGATCGCCGTGATCACCATCAGTTTTCTGTATGCAGCACCCAATTTATTTGGTGAAGACCCTGCGTTGCAGGTATCTGGCTCTCGCGGTACTCAAGTTACCACCGCAGAATTGGCCAAAACACAGCAGCGCCTGACTGAAGCCGGCATAGAGATAAAAAGTGCCGTGCTGGAAGACAATCAATTACTGGTTCGTTTTCGTGATACCGACGATCAGCTCAAGGGTAAAGACCTCATTGCACAAGCCCTGGGCGATAACTACATTACAGCGCTGAATCTGGCACCGGCTACCCCGCATTGGCTGGAAGCCATTGGTGCTGGCCCACTGAAGCTGGGTCTCGACTTGCGAGGCGGCGTGCACTTTCTGATGGAAGTGGACATGGCCGAAGCCCTGAGTCGCGTTCAAGAACAGCAAATTCAGGATTTTCGTACCGACTTGCGTGAGCAGCGCCTGCGCTACTCGGGCGTACTGGCAAAAGATGATGGCACCCAGGTGGTATTCCGGGATGCCGACACCCGTGATCAGGCGCTCGGTTTTTTGCGTGGCCGTTATCCGGGGCTGGTTTTTTCCGAGCGTGACAGCGGCGATAATTTTGGTCTGTTTGCCGTGATGAGCGAGCAACGACTGAAAGAAGTCAAAGAATACGCCCTGCAGCAAAACATCACTATTATTCGTAATCGCGTCAACGAGCTTGGCGTAGCCGAACCCCTGGTACAGCGCCAGGGTGCCGAGCGCATCGTGGTGCAGTTGCCGGGTATTCAGGATACGGCCCGTGCCAAGGAAATTCTGGGCGCCACCGCGACCCTCGAGTTCCGTCTGGTGGATGACAAGGCCGATGTGTCCGCGGCGAATGCCGGGCGAGTCCCGCCCAACAGTGAATTGCTGCGTGACCGTGATGGCCGCCCCGTAGTGTTGCACAAGCGGGTGATCCTGACCGGTGAACATATTGTTGACGCCAGCGCCAGCATGGATGAGTTCAGCCGCCCTCAAGTGAATATCAGCCTGGATGCGCCAGGTGGCAGTCGCATGGCCGATTTTACCAAGGATAACGTGGGCCGCCCCATGGCGACCGTGTTTACCGAGTATAAAACCGGCGAAGAGAAAAACGAAGACGGTTCGCGTCAGTTCCTCAAGCAGCAGGAAGTGATCAACGTGGCGACCATTCAGTCTCGACTGGGTAGAAGCTTCCGTATTACCGGTATCGACTCCATGGCCGAAGCGCAGAACCTGTCGTTGCTGCTGCGTGCCGGCGCCTTGATTGCACCGATCCAGATTGTGGAAGAGCGCACCATAGGTCCAAGCCTGGGTAAGCAGAACATCGAAAACGGTATGCTGGCCATGCTGTACGGCATGCTGGCCGTGGTGGTGTTCATGCTGATTTATTATCGCAAGTTTGGCCTGGTCGCCAACGTGGCCTTGCTGGCCAACCTGGTGATCATCATAGGTGTCATGTCCATGGTACCCGGTGCCACCATGACGCTGCCGGGTATTGCCGGTATCGTGCTGACCATAGGGATGTCGGTGGATGCCAACGTGCTGATCTTCGAGCGTATTCGTGAAGAGTTGCGCGATGGTCGAGGGGTACAGCAGGCCATTCATATCGGGTACGACAAGGCGTTGGGTACCATTGCCGATGCCAACATCACCACCCTGATTACCGCCATCATCCTGTTTGCCGTGGGCACGGGTCCGATCAAGGGCTTTGCCGTTACCTTGATGATTGGTATTTTGGCTTCCATGTTTACCGCCATTGTGGGAACGCGAGCGCTGGTTAACCTGTTCTGGGGCGGCAAGCGTCTCAGTAAACTGTCGATATGAGGAAATAACATGTTTGAGATCCTCAAAACCCGAGCGCCCATTCGCTTTATGCACTATTCGAAAGCGGCTACCGCAGCCTCGCTGGTGTTGATTGCGCTGTGTTTTTTCAGTCTGTTTACCAAAGGGCTGAACTGGGGCCTGGACTTCACCGGCGGTACCGTGGTGGAAGTGGCATTCGAACAAGCGGTAGAGCTGGACGAGATACGTGACAACCTTGAACAGGTCGGTCTGAATGGCGCCACGGTACAAAACTTTGGTACCAGCCGCGATGTGCTGATCCGCCTGGCACCTCAAGCAGGTGTCGATGTACAGCAGCAGGGCGATTCGGTTCTGGCCGCCATGCAGCAAACCCAGAGCACCGTTGAAATGAAGCGGCTGGAGTTTGTGGGGCCGGCTATCGGTGCCGAGCTGGCCGAGCAGGGTGGCCTGGCCATTCTGGTGGCCTTACTTTGTATCCTGATCTATGTGGGCATACGTTTCGAGTGGCGTTTGGCGTCGGGTGCTGTCATGTCATTGGCACACGATGTCATTATTACACTGGGAGTATTCTCCTGGATTCAGATTGAAGTGGATCTGACCATAGTGGCGGCCTTGCTGACGGTAGTGGGTTACTCGCTTAACGACACCATAGTGGTGTTCGACCGGGTGCGGGAAAACTTCCGCCGGGTGCGCAATACCACGACCGCCGAGGTATTCAACGAGGCCATTACCGACACCCTGAGTCGTACCCTGATCACCTCGGCCACGACCCTGGTGGTGGTGGTTGCCCTGTTCCTCAAGGGCGGTGCCTTGATTCACGGTTTTGCCACCGCGCTGTTACTGGGCATTGGTTTTGGTACCTACTCTTCAATTTATATTGCCAGCGCATGGGCCATGATGCTGGGGGTACAGCGGGAACACATGCTGCCGCCACAGATAGAGAAAGAAGGGGCAGATCAAGAGCCGTTGGCTTGATAATGCCTATACTAAAGGGTCCCATAGGGGCCCTTTTTGTTATGGAATGCATTTGCAACATGACAAATGACGCAGAGCTGCATAACATGTGTTCATAATAAGACAAGTTCGGAGCCGTCTTGAACGAAAGATTAATGCTCGGCCCTTTGGTACTGCTTGGCTGCCTGCTGATTGGCTGCAGCTCCCCCGGGGTAGTTACGCCTACTCTGGTGTTGCCCGTACCTATGCAGGTGTCCTACGAAAGCGAGCTGGGAATTGCCCGATTGGGGCAAATGTTGAATTCTCCCGGGTTAACTCCCGAACAACGTGCGGAATTGTTTTTTCAGCGCGGTGTCATTTTCGATCGTGTTGGGCTGCGTGCCATGGCGCGGCTTGATTTCAATCGCGCCTTGCGCGAGAGGCCCGACTTTGCCGATGCCTATAACCTGAACGGTGTATACCTGACCCAGAATCAGGAGTTTGACGAAGCCTACGAGTCTTTCGACTCGGCGCTGGAGTTGGCCCCCGATTATGCCTATGCCAACCTTAATCGCGGCATTGCCCTGTATTATGGTGGGCGGCCACGGTTGGCAGCACAGGATCTCAAGGTATTTCTCGACCAGGAACCTGGTGATCCTTATCGGCTATTGCTCTGGTATCTGGCGTTGGAACGCATGGATCCCAAGGCGGCACGGGTGTCGTTGCAACAGCACCAACAGCAATACGGCAGTGACGAATGGGCCTGGGATATTGTGAATGTCTACCTGGGAACCGTGAGCGAAGAGCAGTTGCTGAATCGGATTGCAGAAGAAAGCGCCGATAACAAGGAGCTGGCCGAGCGATTATGTGAAGCCTATTTTTATCTGGCCAAGCGTGCCCAGCACAACGGTGATCCCGGGCAGGCTGAAGTCTATTTCAAACTGGCCCTGGCGACCAATATCTATGATTTTGTCGAACACCGTTATTCCTTGCTTGAACTGGATTTAATCGAGCAAGGTGGTGAGCCCAAGCGCTAACGGTTGAAGCAAAACAGCAAGCCAAAGCGTAAAACGGAAACATCCACACCGAGCCCGCAGGCTCGGTGTTTTTTTTGGGTCGCATCGCCTGACGCTGCTTTTTTATTGCTGATTGCCCCGGTTGACTTCTCACTGTGTTTATCATTCCCTTACAGCTGCCATTCACTGTGTTAGAATCTTGCGCCTTAAGCACTCTTGGACTCTCTGCATATGCTTGGGCAAATACGAATCGTGTTGGTTAATACCTCACATACCGGCAATATCGGCTCTGCCGCTCGCGCCATGAAAACCATGGGGCTGGGTGAATTATGGCTGGTTGATCCGGTGAATCCGGTAGATGAACAGGCCATTGCCCTGTCTGCCGGCGCCAGTGATATTCTGGCTCAGTCTAAAACCGTGGGCACCCTGGCCGAAGCCGTGGCAGACTGCGGGCTGGTTATTGGTACCAGTGCCCGCTCTCGTACCTGGTCCTGGCCCATGCTGGATGCACGAGAAGCGGGCGAAAAAGCCATGGCCGAAGCCCCTAAACACAAGGTGGCCCTGGTGTTTGGTCGTGAACGTACCGGCTTGAGTAATGACGAGTTACAGCAGTGCCACTTTCATGTGGCCATTCCGGCCAACCCGGAATACAGCTCCCTTAACCTGGCCATGGCGGTGCAGACCCTCAGCTATGAAACCCGCATGGCCTGGCTGGCAAAAGAGCAAGAGCCAACAGACGAAGCTGAGCTGGAGCAGGATTATCCGCTGTCACAGGATCTGGAGCGTTTCTATACGCACCTGGAAGAAACCCTGCTGGAAACCGGTTTCATCATCAAGCCCCATCCAGGCCAGATAATGACCAAGTTGCGCCGCCTGTTTAATCGGGCCCGTCCCGAAGCCTATGAGCTGAATATCTTGCGCGGCATACTGACGTCGGTACAAAAAAACGGCCGCCAGAAGGACGATAATAGCTGAGTGTTTCAGTCGGACTTATACTTGACTGAAACACTCGGGTATGACACCCTGATGCCATGTCTGGAAAGGGTTTAATTACATGAGACTGACATCAAAAGGGCGTTATGCCGTTACTGCCATGTTAGATGTAGCCTTGCACGGCGACACAGGCCCTGTGTCTCTGGCCCACATCTCTGAGCGGCAGGGTATTTCTCTGTCGTATCTTGAGCAGTTGTTTGCCCGATTACGCAAACACGGACTGGTAAGCAGCGTGCGTGGCCCCGGTGGTGGATATCGACTGGGTATGGAGCAATCCGCCATTTCTGTTGGCGCCATTATAGTGGCCGTCGACGAGTCGGTAGATGCGACCAAATGCCAGGGTAAAGGCGATTGCCAAAATGGTAACCAGTGCCTGACTCATTCGCTCTGGTGTTCGCTCAGTGATCGGATTAGTGACTTTCTCGAAGGTATTAGTTTGGCCGAGCTGGTCAGCCAGCAAGGCGTGCGGCGAATTGCCGAGCAACAAGACAGTAATGTAAGCCTGTTAACTCTGGAATAACCCGATTAGCAGCAAGTGAGTTTGAACCTATTTGTTTAATGTCGATGACAAGACTGCCGACCAGAGCAGCGTTGTAATGGAGAATATAATGAAACTGCCCATTTATCTCGACTATGCGGCTACCTGCCCGGTAGATCCTCGTGTTGCCGAAAAGATGATGCAATGTCTGACCCCAGACGGTGTTTTTGGTAACCCGGCTTCCCGTTCGCACCGCTTCGGCTGGCAGGCGGAAGAGCTGGTCGATATAGCCCGTAATCAGATTGCCGACTTGATCAATGCCGACCCGCGTGAAATCGTATTCACCTCGGGCGCCACCGAATCCGACAACCTTGCCATCAAGGGTATTGCCAATTTTTACGGCAAGAAAGGCAAGCACATCATTACCTCCAAAACCGAACATAAAGCCGTACTTGACCCTTGCCGTCAGCTAGAGCGCGAAGGCTTTGAGGTGACTTATCTCGAGCCCCAGCCCAACGGTCTGTTTACCCTGAGCCAAATTGAAAATGCGTTGCGCGAAGACACCATTCTGGTGAGCCTCATGCACGTGAATAACGAAACCGGCGTTATTCAGGACGTGAAAGCCATTGGCGAGCTGTGCCGCAGCCGCAAGGTGATGTTCCACGTCGATGCCGCGCAAAGTGCCGGAAAAATCGATATTGATGTGAAAGACATGAATATCGACCTGTTGTCTTTGTCTGCTCATAAAGCATACGGCCCCAAAGGCATGGGCGCACTTTACGTGTCTCGCAAGCCTCGAGTTCGTCTGGAAGCACAGATGCACGGCGGCGGTCACGAAAGAGGCATGCGTTCAGGTACCCTGGCTACCCACCAGATTGTGGGCATGGGCGAAGCCTTCCGTATTGCCAAAGAAGAAATGCACGCCGAAGGCGAGCGTATTCTGGCGCTGCGCCAACGTCTGTATAATGGCCTGAAAGACATCGAAGAAGTCTACGTTAACGGTGACCTGGAACAACGGGTTCCTGGCATTTTGAACATCAGCTTCGCTTATGTAGAAGGTGAGTCCCTGATTATGGCGTTGAAGGACCTGGCGGTCTCTTCCGGTTCGGCCTGTACGTCTGCCAGCCTGGAGCCTTCTTATGTGCTGCGCGCCCTGGGGTTGAACGACGAACTGGCGCATAGCTCCATTCGCTTCAGCATCGGACGCTTTACCACCGAAGAGCAGATTGACTACGCCGTACGTCTGGTTAACGACGCTATCGGCCGCCTGCGGGACATGTCGCCACTGTGGGAAATGTTCAAAGACGGAATAGATTTGGATCAAGTTGAATGGGCACACCATTAAGGTGTCTAAACCATTGAAGCATGGGTGAGGAATAAATCATGGCTTACAGCGAAAAAGTAATAGATCACTATGAAAACCCCCGTAACGTGGGCGGTTTCGACAAGAACGACCCTAGCATTGCGACTGGTATGGTCGGGGCTCCTGCCTGTGGCGACGTCATGAAACTGCAGCTGAAAATCAGCGAGGCAGGCATTATTGAAGACGCCAAGTTCAAGACTTACGGCTGTGGCTCTGCCATCGCGTCCAGCTCGCTGATTACCGAATGGGTAAAAGGCAAGAATCTGGAAGAAGCGGCCAGTATCAAGAACACCGATATTGCCGAAGAGCTGGCGTTGCCACCGGTAAAAATCCACTGCTCTATTCTGGCAGAGGATGCCATCAAGGCAGCGATTGATGATTACAAGAAGAAGAAAAACCTAGCGTAAACGGAGACACCATGGCGATCACCATTACCGATGCAGCTGCACAGCGCGTGCAGACTTTCCTGAATAACAGAGGCAAAGGCCTTGGCCTGCGTCTGGGAGTCAAAACCTCCGGTTGTTCCGGCATGGCTTATGTACTTGAATTTGTCGACGAACTGTCAGACGGCGATCAAGTGTTCGAGCATGGCGACGTTAAGGTGATCGTCGATAGCAAAAGTCTGGTGTATTTAGACGGTACCGAACTCGATTTTGCCAAAGAAGGCTTGAACGAAGGCTTCAAATTCAACAATCCCAACACCAGTGGGGAATGTGGTTGCGGCGAAAGCTTTAACGTTTAAGGACGCAGCATGAACTACTTCGAGCTGTTTGATTTACCGGCAGAGTTTACGCTGGATAACCAGACGCTGGCCGAGACTTATCGTGGGCTGCAAATGCAGTTTCATCCCGACAAGTTTGCCGCTCGCCCCGAGCGAGAGCGTCTTCAGGCGGTACAACGTGCCGCCCATATCAATGATGCCTTCACCACGCTGAAACACCCTCTCAGTCGCGCCGAATATCTGCTGTCTTTGCAGGGCGTAGAACTGCATGCCGAGCAGCAAACACTCAAAGATCCCGAATTTCTGATGCAACAGATGGAATGGCGCGAACAGCTGGCCGACATCAGCGATGCATCGGACGTGTTTGCTGCCATCATGGCCTTTGATCAAGAGCTGCAGCAGGCCACGGCCGACTACTATGCCGAGCTTGAACAGCAACTGGGCGCGGCCCGCTGGCAAGAGGCTGCCGATACGGTACGTAAACTTAAATTCATGACTAAGCTGCATACCGAACTCGAACGTTTGGAAGATGCGCAGCAGGAATTCTAACCCTAATGGCATTATTACAAATATCTGAGCCGGGCCAGAGCGCGGCTCCTCACGAGCACAAATGGGCCGTGGGTATCGATTTGGGCACCACCAACTCGCTGGTGGCCGTGGTACGCAGCGGTGTGCCCGAAACACTGGTTGATGATCAAGGCCGCGACTTGCTGCCTTCTGTGGTGCATTATACCCAGCACGGTTTGCGCGTGGGTCATGACGCCAAACGCGAAGCCGATCAGGATCCGCAACACACCATCGCTTCGGTCAAACGCATGATGGGCAAGGCGCTGGCCGACATCCCCCGTCATCGTCTGCCTTATCTTTTTCGCGACACCCACAACGGCATCATAGAGCTGGACACCCCTCAGGGGCCGGTGAATCCGGTGCAGGTGTCGTCCGAAATTCTGAAAACCCTGGCCACCCGCGCCGAAGAAAGCCTGGGCAATCCGATACAGGGTGCCGTGATCACGGTGCCGGCTTATTTTGATGATGCCCAACGCCAGGGCACCAAAGACGCGGCGCAACTGGCCGGTCTTGAGGTGTTGCGCTTATTGAACGAACCGACGGCCGCAGCCATTGCCTACGGACTGGACTCGGGGCAGGAAGGCGTTATTGCGGTATTTGATCTGGGCGGCGGCACCTTCGATATTTCCATCTTGCGGTTGCATCGTGGTGTGTTCGAGGTGCTGGCCACCGGTGGCGATTCGTCTCTGGGTGGCGATGACTTTGATCATGCACTGGCCGACTGGATTCAGCAGCAGGCAAATATTGGCGAGTTGAGCCCCACCCAACAGCGTAATCTGCTGGATGTGGCCTGTGCCGCCAAGCAGGCACTGACCGATAACGAGACGGTGGACGTCAGCTGGCAGGACTGGCAGGGAACCCTGACCCGTGCCGACTTTGAAGGGCTTATTCTGCCCTGGGTCAACAAGACCCTGATGGCGTGTCGCCGCGCCCTGAAAGACGCGGGCGTTACGGCCGCCGAGGTGCAGCAAGTGGTGATGGTAGGCGGCTCGACGCGCGTGCCGTTGGTGCGTCACCGGGTGGGAGAATTCTTTGCCACCGACCCCCTGACCAGTCTGGATCCGGATAAAGTGGTCGCTATCGGTGCTGCCATTCAGGCAGATGTACTGATTGGCAACAAACCCGACAGCGACATGCTGCTGCTGGACGTGATCCCGCTGTCACTGGGGCTTGAAACCATGGGGGGCCTGGTTGAAAAGGTGATCCCGCGTAACACCACCATACCGGTGGCGCGCGCGCAGGAGTTTACCACCTTTAAAGACGGCCAAACCGCCATGGCGATCCATGTGCTACAAGGTGAGCGAGAGCTGGTCGCCGACTGTCGCTCTCTGGCCCGCTTCAACCTGACCGATATTCCGCCTATGGCGGCCGGTGCTGCGCATATTCGTGTTACTTTTCAGGTAGATGCGGACGGTCTCTTGTCGGTCAGTGCCATGGAGAAATCGTCTGGGGTACAGGCAGACATAGAAGTGAAACCTTCTTACGGCCTCAATGAAAACGACATTGCCACCATGCTGAAAGCTTCGTTCGAGCATGCCAAGGAAGACATTGATGCGCGCATGCTGGCCGAGCAAAAAGTGGAAGCGGCACGCGTTATCGAAAATATCATCAGTGCACTGGCGGCGGATGGTGACGAGCTGCTTGATGATCAGGAACGAACCGAGATAATCGCGGCAGTTGAATCGCTGCAACACAGTGCCACCGGTGACGATGTGGCTGCCATCAAACTTGCCATAGAGCAAACAGACAAACAAACGGCTGACTTTGCTGCCCGACGCATGGATGCCTCCATTCGTCGCGCTTTGGCCGGACAACGAGTAGATAAGGTGTAACGATGCCGAAGATTGTTTTTTTGCCTCATCCCGAGCTGTGTCCTGAAGGAGCGCAGCTAGAAGCCAAACTGGGTGAAACCGTATTGGATGTCGCCTTGCGCAATGGCATCGACATTGAGCATGCCTGTGAAAAATCCTGTGCCTGTACTACCTGTCATGTGGTAGTGCGTGAAGGCTTCGACTCGCTGGAAGAAAGCTGCGAGCTGGAAGATGACATGCTGGACAAGGCATGGGGTCTGGAGCCCGAGTCGCGCCTTGGTTGTCAGGCCAGAATGAATGACGAAGATCTGGTGGTCGAAATTCCTAAATATACCGTGAACATGGTATCGGAAAGTCATTAAACAGGAGAGCGTATGAGTCTTAAGTGGACGGACAGTCAGGATATTGCACTGGATTTGCTGGAAGCCTATCCTGACACGGATCCTAAAACGGTGCGTTTTACCGATTTGCACCAGTGGATTTGTGCGCTGGAAGACTTTGATGATGACCCTGATGCGTCCAACGAGCGCATTCTGGAAGCCATTATCATGGTCTGGATGGATGAATACGAATAAGTTTTTCGCAATCTATAAGCATGCGCAGAGCTTGCTCCTGCGATTGTGTTACTTATAGCTTACAGCTAAAAGCTTATCGCTGTTTTTGAGCCACAGTTACCGCTGTGGCTTTTTCAGTTTTTCAGCTTTTCAGTTAACTAAAAGGAATCATGATGTCGGCAATAATGAATATCGTGCTCTGCACGGAAGCAGCATCCGCCCAGTGGGGCGAGAAAGCGCTGCTGAGCTTTAATGAACATGAAGCGCGGGTGCATGTACCCAATGGCAGTGAACAGGAACGCAAGGCACAGCAGGCCGGCCGCAAGCTCGATGCCATGGGTATCAAGCAGGTGCGTCTGAGTGGCGACGGTTGGCAGCTGGAAAGCCGCTGGGCCTTTGCCCAGGGCTTTTACAATGCCCGTGGCGGTCAGCAGCTGGAGTGGGGCGAGATGCCCGCCGACGAACTGAGCGAACTGGAGGCGCGTAACCGGGCGGCTCGCTGGGTGCGTGAAATGATCAATGGCACCCCGGAAGATATTTACCCGGCATCACTGGCCGCCGAAGCCGGCAAGTTTATCCAGGCGTTGGCACCCGATAGTGTGACCTATCGTACCTACAGCGGCGAGCAGCTAAAAGACATGGGCTATGTGGGCCTGTATGAAGTGGGGCGGGGCAGTGAGCGTAGTCCCATCATGCTTGAGCTGGACTTCAACCCGGGTGGCGAGGCCGATGCACCGGTTGCTGCCTGCCTGGTCGGCAAGGGCATTACCTTTGACTCGGGTGGCTACAGCATGAAGTCTTCCGACGGCATGTCGGTCATGAAATCGGACATGGGCGGTGCTGCCACCGTTACCGGAGCGCTGGCACTGGCCATTCAACGTGGCCTTGCGCAGCGCGTCAAACTGTTCCTGTGCTGTGCAGAAAATCTGGTTTCCGGTCACGCCTACAAGCTGGGGGACATTCTGACCTACAAGAACGGTATTACCGTCGAGATCCTCAATACCGATGCCGAAGGTCGGCTGGTGCTGGCCGATGGCCTCCTGGCAGCCAGTGCCACCGGCGCGCCCTTTATTCTGGACGCCGCCACCCTGACCGGTGCTGCCAAAATGGCACTGGGCCGAGACTACAATGCGGTGCTCAGCATGAACAACGAGCTGGCACAGGCCACAGTGGCTGCTGCCAGTGCGGAATATGAAAAAGCCTGGCAATTACCATTGGAGCCTTTTCATGTGGGACAGCTGACGTCATCGTTTGCCGATATGGCCAACGTGCACGGCGGCGAAGGCATGGCCGGTGCTTCTACGGCGGCCGCCTTTCTGTCTCGCTTTGTACCAGACAACGGCAGCCAGTGGGTGCACCTCGATCTGGCAGGTGCGTACCAGAAAGCCGCCAACGACTTGTGGGCTGCCGGCGGCAAGGGGCATGGCATACGTACCATAGCTGCCATCTTGGCTCAGATGTGTCGTTAAGCGCTTAAAAGAGGTTAAGAGTAGGGCGTAAAGAGTGAAGCGAACAAGCCTGCTGAGTCGACGTCTTTGTAGGGTGCCGCTTTAGCTGGCACTCCCGTCTCAGCGGGGCTCCATTAAAAACACCCTGCTAACGCAGAACCTGCAGCTCCTGCAGTTAAAGTGCAGAGCTACAAAGATCGTGTTTTGAACTAAAGAGTCTGTAGCTTCCAGCAGTGTTTTGTCTATTCTACCGTCTAAGCGACTACTTTGTGGCCAAACAGTCAAACTCAGTTGGTTTTCACATAAAAAACGGTTGACGATTTTTGGCCTGGTGCGCATAATGCGCCCCGTTCGGTAACGCAGCACCGGCTACCAAAGGTGTGCTGATAACAGGATTTTTCTTGTTATGTCAGGTGGTATCGACGCAGTGGCTATGTAGCTCAGTTGGTTAGAGCACATCACTCATAATGATGGGGTCGCAGGTTCGAATCCCGCCATAGCCACCATTTCTGCGGGAGTGGCGAAATTGGTAGACGCACTAGATTTAGGTTCTAGCGCCGCAAGGTGTGCGAGTTCAAGTCTCGCCTCCCGCACCATATTGAAGTTAAGAAAAATTGGGGTATCGCCAAGCGGTAAGGCAGCGGGTTTTGATCTCGCCATTCCCAGGTTCGAATCCTGGTACCCCAGCCATATTAGAGAAATCGGCTTACACAGCGGGTTTTGATATCGGCCTTAGTGCCCCGGTTCGAGTCATAGCACTCCAGCCATATTAAAGAAGTAACTTGTAAAAATCTGGCTATATGCTATAAATATCAGCCATAAAAATTGGGGTATCGCCAAGCGGTAAGGCAGCGGGTTTTGATCTCGCCATTCCCAGGTTCGAATCCTGGTACCCCAGCCATATTAAGTATTTTGAGCAGCCTCTTGGTGCTTGAAATGAAAGTTTAAAGCAAGACAATTGCAGTGTAGACCTGAGCTAAGCAGTCTGGTTTACAATTGTGGCTATGTAGCTCAGTTGGTTAGAGCACATCACTCATAATGATGGGGTCGCAGGTTCGAATCCCGCCATAGCCACCACTTTCAGCGGGAGTGGCGAAATTGGTAGACGCACTAGATTTAGGTTCTAGCGCCGCAAGGTGTGCGAGTTCAAGTCTCGCCTCCCGCACCATATTGAAGTTAAGAAAAATTGGGGTATCGCCAAGCGGTAAGGCAGCGGGTTTTGATCTCGCCATTCCCAGGTTCGAATCCTGGTACCCCAGCCATATTAGAGAAATCGGCTTACACAGCGGGTTTTGATATCGGCCTTAGTGCCCCGGTTCGAGTCATAGCACTCCAGCCATATTAAAGAAGTAACTTGTAAAAATCTGGCTATATGCTATAAATATCAGCCATAAAAATTGGGGTATCGCCAAGCGGTAAGGCAGCGGGTTTTGATCTCGCCATTCCCAGGTTCGAATCCTGGTACCCCAGCCATATTAAGTATTTTGAGCAGCCTCTTGGTGCTTGAAATGAAAGTTTAAAGCAAGACAATTGCAGTGTAGACCTGAGCTAAGCAGTCTGGTTTACAATTGTGGCTATGTAGCTCAGTTGGTTAGAGCACATCACTCATAATGATGGGGTCGCAGGTTCGAATCCCGCCATAGCCACCACTTTCAGCGGGAGTGGCGAAATTGGTAGACGCACTAGATTTAGGTTCTAGCGCCGCAAGGTGTGCGAGTTCAAGTCTCGCCTCCCGCACCATATAAAAGTAACCACTTTTGAAGAAAAAAATTGGGGTATCGCCAAGCGGTAAGGCAGCGGGTTTTGATCTCGCCATTCCCAGGTTCGAATCCTGGTACCCCAGCCATATTAAGTATTTTGAGCAGCCTCTTGGTGCTTGAAATGAAAGTTTAAAGCAAGACAATTGCAGTGTAGACCTGAGCTAAGCAGTCTGGTTTACAATTGTGGCTATGTAGCTCAGTTGGTTAGAGCACATCACTCATAATGATGGGGTCGCAGGTTCGAATCCCGCCATAGCCACCACTTTCAGCGGGAGTGGCGAAATTGGTAGACGCACTAGATTTAGGTTCTAGCGCCGCAAGGTGTGCGAGTTCAAGTCTCGCCTCCCGCACCATATAAAAGTAACCACTTTTGAAGTAAAAAATTGGGGTATCGCCAAGCGGTAAGGCAGCGGGTTTTGATCTCGCCATTCCCAGGTTCGAATCCTGGTACCCCAGCCATATTCAGGAAACCAGCCGAAAGGCTGGTTTTTTTTGATCTCGGCCTCAGTGCCCAGGTTCGAATCCTGGTACCCAGCCATGTTCAGGAAACCAGCCGAAAGGCTGGTTTTTTTGATCTCGACCCAGCGATTTAAAAAGCCGATCTGATGGTTGGCTTTTTGCTTTGTGCGATCCCTGTTTTTCAATGAGATGTTGTCTTTTGTAGGGGCGAATTTATTCGCACAAAAACAAGAACACGGCCTAAAAGCAGCTTCTCTCTTTACATACCCAAAGTGCTTATACAAAATTGGATCTATTTGGTTGCTTTACAAAAGTAGAACAAAGGGTCCGCTCCGCCGACTCGCCGTGTACCCATCCTTGGGGGCTCAGCCGCACCATCCGTGGTGCGGATGGTCGGCTGAGCAGATCCCTTTGTTCTCCTTGATGCACCGGCGCTGGCTGTTAGCGCCGTCTACAGACAACTCTATGCTCGAGAAGTGGCAACAGAGATCGATTCCCACGACCGTGAAATGACAGGGACGTCATTTTCCGAGCCCCTATGGATGGGCTTATTGCGTGTCGTGGGAGGCGACGGTGTTGCCTCTGAGCTCGGGTTTAAAAATGATCCCACCTTTATTCAAATTGGTATTACTGTAATTGGTGTAAGTTATTAAATTTCACCCAATAAAAAAGGAGCCGAAGCTCCTTTTTATCAACAACAACAGTGTTTAAACGTTATCCCTTAGCGGGTACGTGGGCACACTTCTTCGTCGCTGAAGAAATACGCGATTTCGCGAGCAGCAGAAGCGGCAGCGTCGGAACCGTGTACGGCATTTTCGTCGATGCTGTCGGCGTAGTCGGCGCGCAGAGTACCGGCCAGGGCGTCAGCTGGGTTGGTTGCACCCATGATTTCGCGGTGACGCAGAACGGCGTTTTCGCCTTCCAGAACTTGGACCATAACAGGACCAGAAGTCATGAAATCAACCAGCGCTTTAAAGAAAGGACGCTCGCTGTGCTCGGCGTAGAAGCCTTCAGCCTTGGCTTGATCCAAATGTACCATTTTAGCGGCTACAACTTTCAGGCCTGCAGTTTCAAAACGATTGTAGATGGCACCAATCAGGTTCTTTGCTACGGCATCAGGCTTGATGATGGAAAAAGTACGTTCGATAGCCATGTTGATTCCTTAATATATCAATCAATAAGATCAGGGGTGAAAACCGCGCGATTATACGTAAAAGCGGCCAAAATTAACACCGTTACCCTACAATTTAATTCAGAGCGGGATGAGACACACATAAAAACACCGAGCCTGCAGCAGACCCGGTGTTTCGTTGCTGGCCCGACACTCAGGCCAGATGCGATCGCTGTTAAACGTTGAACAGGAAGTTCAATACATCGCCATCTTTCACGACATAGTCTTTACCTTCGGCGCGCTGCTTGCCGGCTTCCTTGGCGCCTTGTTCACCTTTAAAGGTAATAAAGTCGTCATAGGCGATGGTTTGCGCACGAATAAAGCCTTTTTCGAAGTCGGTGTGGATCTTGCCCGCCGCCTGTGGCGCAGTGGCACCCACAGGAATAGTCCAGGCACGTACTTCTTTTACACCGGCCGTGAAATAGGTTTGCAGGTTAAGCAGTTCGTAACCGGCGCGGATCACCCGGTTCAATCCTGGCTCTTCAATACCCAGATCAGCCATGAACTCGGCCGCTTCTTCTGCATCCAGCTCGGCAATTTCCGACTCCATCGCCGCACATACAGGTACCACTATGGCGTTTTCGGCGGCGGCAATTTCCATCACCTGATCCAGGTAAGGGTTGTTTTCAAAGCCGTCGTCGTTAACGTTGGCAATGTACATGGTGGGCTTGATGGTCAGGAAGTTCAGGTAGTCGATGGCCGCCTTTTCTTCTTTGGTCAGCTCAACGCTGCGCAGTACCTTGGCTTCTTCCAGTGCCGGCAACAGTTTTTCCAGCACGCTGACTTCAAACTTGGCATCTTTGTCGCCGCCTTTGGCCTTTTTGGCGTTACGGTGAATCGCGCGCTCACAGGTATCCAGATCCGCCAGAGACAGCTCTATGTTGATCACGTCGATATCGTCTTTAGGTGATACGCGGCCCGAAACATGAATGATGTTATCGTTCTCGAAACAACGAACTACATGACCAATGGCATCGGTTTCACGAATGTTGGCCAAAAACTTGTTGCCCAGACCTTCGCCTTTGGAAGCACCGGCAACCAGGCCGGCAATATCGACAAATTCCATTGAGGTGGTCAAAATACGCTGTGGATTGACGATTTCTGCCAGGGCATCCAGACGCTTGTCTGGCACAGGTACCACGCCGGTATTGGGCTCTATGGTGCAAAATGGAAAGTTGGCGGCTTCTATGCCAGCTTTGGTGAGTGCGTTGAACAGAGTGGATTTGCCTACGTTAGGCAGACCCACGATACCGCATTTAAAACCCATGATATGTGTCCTGAAAGTGATGACTGAAAGTAGTTACTTGGTGGAGTCGGCATTAAAGGCATGCAGGCGATTCATTGCCTTGTTGATGCCTTCGTTAAATAAAATATCGGTGCAGCGCGCGGCTTCATCAACGGCGGCTTCCAGCAATATGTGCTCGGCGGCAGGCGCCTTGGTCAGCACAAAACCGGCTACCTGAGACTTGTGACCCGGGTGGCCAATGCCAATACGTAGTCGATAAAAATCTTTGTTGTTGCCCAGGCAGCTAATGGCATCGCGCAGGCCATTATGGCCGCCGTGGCCGCCGCCTTGTTTGAAGCGAACCGTGCCGGGGGCCAGGTCCAGCTCATCGTGTGCGATTAAAATAGACTCGGGTGCAATCTGGTAAAAGTTTGCCATGGCCGCAATTGCCTTGCCCGAACGATTCATGAATGTCGCGGGAATCAACAGGCGAACATCTCGCCCTTGAATGCGTACTCGGCTGGTCCAACCAAAGAATTTAGCTTCTTCTTTCAATGGGCTGCCGTGCATGCGGGCAAGTTCAGCCACATACCAGGCGCCTGCGTTATGGCGGGTATTGGCGTATTCCGGGCCCGGATTACCGAGCCCGACAATCAGTTCGATAGGGTTCATATGCTGAGTCGGCCATTAAAAATAACGCCATATTCTAATTAAGAGCGGCAATAATGGCCACCTTACTCTAGCCAAACCGGCATAATAGCGCAAAATGAGTGGTTCTGCGCCGTACGCCGCAAGGCGTGAAGCATAAGGCGTAAATTAATAAAAGGTATTGGATGATTGAGTTATTAGGGTGGTCTTTATTAGCCGGGATAGTAAACGCTCTGGCGGGTGGCGGTCTGTTTTTTACCTTGCCCGCGCTGCTTGCGCTGGGCATTCCCAGTACTTCGGCGGTGGCTACCGCCAGTGTCGCTTCGTGGCCGGGTTACCTGAGTGCATTCTGGGGGATCAGAAAACACCTGCGCGCCGGGCCCTTGCTGGGCTTGACCGTCATCGGGCTGCTGGGTGGCGGTTTGGGGGCCCTGGCTCTGGTACAGTTTGATGCCAGCAATTTCAACTATCTGGTGCCCTGGTTGTTGCTGGCGGTCAGTCTGCTATACGGCCGCCAGTTATTAAGCAAGGCTGGATCTGAAGGGCCTCTGGTTCTCGAGCGCCGCGGCTGGCCATTGTTGCTCGGTGGCAGCTTTTATGGTGGTTTCTTTGGCGGTGGTCTGGGCGTATTGCTGATGGCGCTAACCGGTCAGTTACGCATGGGCTCCAACTTGCAACAGCATGCCATCAAGCTCTACCTGTCCATGCTGGCCAGTGGTGCCACCATAGTGGTGTATTCGCTGTCTGGTCTGGTGTATTGGCAGGGCGGTGTGCTGTTGGCGGTAGGGTACCTGGTGGGCGGCAAGTTGGGAGCCCGACTCCTTACCTGGATCAAGCCCAAGCTGCTGGCCTGGGGCATAGTCGCCTTTGGTATCGGCCTGAGTGGCTATTATTTCGTACGATTTTACGGATAAAAACGGGGATTGGGGAGTTGGGAGCTGGGACTGGTAAAGAGCCTGAAGATCCTGGTTTAGTCCGAACTAATACCAATTTGAATAAAGATCTGATCATTTTTAAACCTGAGCTCAGAGGCAACACAGTCGCCTTCCACGACACGCCATGGGCTAAGGCCATCTACGCTTGGCGATGGCTGCAAACATTCACTGGATGTTTGGTCCATCACCAAACTTGATGCAGGCAGCAAGCTGCCCCCTGAGGGCTCGGAAAATGCCGTCCATGGCATTTCACGGTCGTGGTAGTCGATCTCTGTTGCCTCTTCTCGAGCATCGAGTTGTCTGTAGACGACGCTAACAGTCAACGCCGATGCATCAAGAAGGACAAAGGGATCTGCTCAGCCGACCATCCGCGCCACGGATGGCGCGGCTGAGCCTCCAGGGAGGGATCCACGGCGAGTCGGGGGAGCGGGCACTTTGTCCGACCTTTGTAGAACAACCAAATAGATCAGTTATTTAATCTGTTTGGTATAATCAAGTTGCCTGTAGTATTGCAGTCCCGCTAAAACGGAGCATGATGTCCCAGTCCCCAGTCCCCAGTCCCCAGTCCCCAGTCCCCAGTCCCCAGTCCCCGGTTTTAAATTCCGCCCACAAAAAAGCCCGCGAACTCGCGGGCTTTTTGACTTTCAGCTTAACGCTGTCAGTGCTTACAAATCGAACATGGCCGAGATGGACTCTTCGTTGCTGATGCGGCGAATGGCTTCTGCCAGCATGGGCGACAGCGACAGTTGCTTCACCTTGCTCAAGGATTTCATTTCTTCGCTCAAAGGCACAGAGTCGGTGATGATCACTTCATCAATCACGGAGTCTTTGATGTTCTGATAAGCATTGCCAGAGAACACGGCGTGAGTCGCATAGGCGAATACACGCTTGGCGCCACGCTCTTTCAGTGCTTCTGCGGCTTTGCACAGCGTACCGCCGGTGTCGATCATGTCATCAACAATCACGCAGTCACGGCCTTCAACTTCACCGATCAGGTTCATTACCTGAGACACGTTGGCGCGAGGGCGACGCTTGTCGATAATGGCAATTTCGGTTTCATCCAGCAGCTTGGCCACGGCACGAGCGCGCACTACACCACCGATATCCGGAGATACGACAACCGCATCCTGCAGATTCTTGGCCAGCATGTCTTCGAGCAGTACAGGCGTGCCAAATACATTGTCTACCGGTACATCAAAGAAGCCCTGAATTTGCTCGGCATGCAAATCGACGGTCAGCACACGGTCTACACCGACGCTGGACAGAAAATCAGCCACTACCTTGGCGGTAATCGGCACCCGGGAAGAACGTACACGACGATCCTGGCGAGCGTAACCGAAGTAGGGGATGACGGCGGTGATACGACCGGCAGAAGCTCGGCGCAACGCGTCCACCATCACGATCAATTCCATCAGGTTATCGTTGGTTGGTGCACAGGTAGACTGGATGATGAACACATCGCCGCCCCGTACATTTTCGTTGATTTGTACGCTGATCTCACCGTCACTGAAACGGCCTACATCGGCAGCACTCAGTTTGATGAACAGACGATCGGCGATACGTTGGGCGAGTTCCGGCGTAGCATTACCAGCAAACAGCTTCATGTCGGGCACGGTTGAAAACCTCGGGGTTGTTTCATGGGTGGCGAGACTGGACGGGGCCGTGAACCCGTTATCACGAAAACACATTCGCTATCCAGCCCGTTTTGGAAATCAAATTAGAGTATAACAGTGCATCAGACCGGGTGTTGAATCGGAAGACTCAAGCGGCAAGATGGCGTTACGCCTTATCAGCCAGTCTGTACACTTGGCAGCCAATTAACTCTTGGAACAAGAGCGAGAACGGGCCCACCCCCATTCTCTGAAATGACTGTCTCAAATTGCCGTGTTTGATGACGAGTCAATAGTATCCAGCTGCGCTAGTGCGCTGAATAAAGGCGATTGATTGCAGCCTTTGGCTACAAAACCCAATACGCCTTGCGGGGCCTTCGCCAGTACTTTTTCTGCCGCTTCCCGGCTATTGAAACTGGCGAATATACAGGCACCCGTGCCCGTCATTCTTGACGGCGCGTATTCTAACAACCAGCCAAGGAGCTTGGCAACCTCGGGGTATCGCTTTTTAACCAGCGCCTCGCAATCGTTGTGCCAGGGAGTGTTCAGCCATTGTTGCAGGCTTAAAGTCTTGCTGTTACGGGGCAGATCCGGATCGTTAAAAATAGCTGCCGTGGCTACCTCAAGTGCAGGGCACAGTACCAGATACCAGGGCTCGGCAGGTGAGGCTGGGGTGAATATGTCGCCCACGCCTTCGGCAAAGGCGGCCTGGCCGCGTACAAATACTGGCACATCGGCGCCCAGTGCAATGCCAAGCTCGGCCAGTTGATCCGTGGAAAGCCCCAGCTTCCATAATCGATTCAGCGCTACCAGAGTGGTTGCTGCATCGCTGGAGCCACCGCCCAAACCGCCGCCCATGGGCAAGCGCTTGGTCAGGTGAATGTGCGCGCCCTGGTTGCTGCCAGTCTTGCTCTGTAGCAAGCGCGCCGCTTTTATAATCAAATTTTGCTCGCATGGCACGCCAGCCAGCGCCGGCGTGAGCAACAGCTCGCCATCGGCGGCAGGAGCAAAACTCAGCGAGTCCCCATAATCCACAAACTGAAACAGGGTTTGCAGGCTATGGTAGCCATCGTCACGCCGACCGGTAATCGATAAAAACAGGTTCAGCTTGGCCGGAGCCGGAAGCACCATCATTAGTTGAGTTCCCATTGATTAATGGCCAGTCGTAATTTGGTATCCTGATGGCTGAGATCCAGCCGACTGGGTAACCAGAGGCCTTCAATCTGGGTGTAGCCTAAATAGCGCAATTCCCAGCCGTGCGCCTTGATGGTGCTGGGGCGACCATGCTCGTCATAGGTCACCTGATCCGTGGCCCCGGGCAAGCCCTTGATCCAGTAGGACAATTGCTCCACGGGCAAATCCCAGCCGGTTAATCGTTGCACCAGCTCGCGGGCATCGGCCGCCTGATGCTGCTGGCCATCGCTGTCGGTTAACTGCACGCTGCGGCCCTGACGGCTGAGATCGAATACCCGTTTGCCGACCACATTGGTCAGGTTCATGCGATAGTCGTTGCGATTTTGTCGCCAGAACAGACTCAGGCTGCCACGCTCATCGCTGGTAATTATGCCCAGCCTGGCCGACAGCTGCCATTGCTGTAATTGCGCAAGCGCGTTTTTTTGTGCCAACCAGCTGCCGGCGGGCGCTTTTTCGGCCTTGTAGGCACAGCCAGATAGCCATAACAGGGTGAAAACAACCAGTATAATCCGCACGCATTATTCCCCTTGAAATTTATTGTCAGTATAAGGGGAAGCTTGGTGCCTTTTAAAGCCTTACTCTTTCTCGTACAATGTACGGCTACTTGAAAGACGTAACGAGCCGCGCAAAACCCTCATGAGCCTGCTGGTACTGGGAATTAATCATAAGACAGCTTCCGTCGCCCTGCGCGAGCGGGTAGCATTTGGACCTGAAGTTGCCCCAAGGGCACTGCAGGAGCTGATGCGTACCCCAGGCGTGGGGGAAGCGGTGATCCTGTCTACCTGCAACCGTACCGAGCTCTATTGTCATCTGGAGCCCGAAGGCGACAGCCACCTGGTACGATTATGGCTGCAGGATTTTCATCAGTTGGATGAAAACGATCTCAACAGCTGCCTCTATCAATATCATGGCGAAGAAGCGGTGCGTCACCTTATGCGCGTGGCCTGTGGCCTGGACTCCCTGGTACTGGGTGAACCGCAGATTCTGGGGCAAATCAAGCTGGCCTATAACCAGTCGCAAAAGGTAGGCAGCCTGAAAGGCACCCTGGACCGTCTGTTTCAAAAAACCTTTTCCGTGGCCAAGCGGGTGCGCACCGAAACCGACATCGGTGCCAGTGCCGTGTCGGTGGCTTTTGCCGCGGTCAGCCTGGCCAAGCGCATTTTTTCTGATTTAAGCCGTACCCGCGTGCTCTTGGTGGGGGCAGGCGAAACCATAGAGCTGGTGGCGCGCCATCTTAAAGATCAGTCCGTTACCCAGATGATGGTGGCCAACCGTACACTGGAGCGCGCGCAGAATCTGGCGCAGGAATTTAATGCCGAAGTGATGACGCTGGAGCAAATCCCCGATTACCTGCCCAAGGCCGACATCGTCATCAGCTCCACCGCCAGCCCCTTGCCCATTATTGGCAAAGGCCTGGTCGAGCGTGCGCTGAAAGCCCGGCGTCAGCAGCCTATTCTGCTGGTCGACATTGCGGTGCCGCGAGACATAGAGCCGGAAGTCGACGAGCTGAACGACGCCTATCTTTATACGGTGGATGATCTGCAGGGCATTATCGAACAGAACATGGCGAATCGGCAGCAGGCGGCAGGTCAGGCCGAGCTCATTATTGTCGAGGAACGTGATCATTTCATGGCCTGGTACCGCTCGCTGGAGTCGGTCAAGCTGATCCAGGACTACCGCAGTCAGGCCGAGCAGCTGCAACAACAAGAGCTGGCACTGGCATTACAGGCGCTGGCTCAGGGCAAAGACAGTGCGCAAATCATACAGCGACTGGCCCGGCGCCTTACCAATAAACTGATCCATACTCCTACTCAGGCGCTGAACCAGGCAGGCAAAAACGGTGATCAGGACATTCTGACCGTATTAGCCCATAACCTAAAACTGGGCCAGCGCTGATTGAGCCACAGCGGCGAGACATCATGAACATATCCATATTAAAGAAACTGGAAGGTCTGCAGGAGCGCTATGAAGAAATTCAGGCGCTACTGGGTGAAGCATCCGTCATCAATAACCAGGATCAATACCGGGCCCTGACCAAAGAATATGCCCAGCTGGAAGACGTGGTGGGCTGCTATGGTCGCTACTGCCAGGCCGAAGCCGATCTGGCATCAGCCCAGGAAATGCTGGCCGAAGACGATGCCGACATGAAGGCCATGGCACAAGAAGAAATTGACGCCGCCAAAGAAACCATCACAGCCCTCGGCGTCGAGCTGCAAATTCTGCTGCTACCCAAAGACCCCAACGACGATAACAACTGCTTTCTGGAAATCAGGGCCGGCGCCGGTGGCGATGAAGCCGCTATTTTTGCCGGTGACCTGTTTCGCATGTACAGCCGTTATGCCGAGCAACAGCGTTGGCAAATAGAAATCATCAACGTCAACGAAGGTGAGCACGGCGGCTATAAAGAGCTGATTGCCCGCATCGAAGGCAAGGGCGTCTACGGCAAGCTCAAGTTCGAGTCGGGCGGGCACCGCGTACAGCGGGTACCGGAAACCGAATCCCAGGGGCGCATTCACACCTCGGCATGCACCGTGGCCGTGATGCCGGAAATTCCCGAAGCCGAAGCTATTGCCATCAATCCGGCCGACCTTAAAGTAGATACCTTTCGTGCCTCGGGCGCCGGTGGCCAGCACGTCAACAAGACCGACTCGGCCATTCGTATTACTCACTTGCCCAGTGGCGTGGTGGTGGAATGTCAGGACGAACGCTCGCAGCATAAAAACCGGGCCAAGGCGATGGCCGTCCTGAATTCACGTCTGGCACAAATCGAGCATGACAAGCGCCATGCCGAAGAGCAGGACACGCGCCGTAACCTGCTGGGGACAGGGGATAGATCCGACCGAATTCGTACCTATAACTACCCCCAGGGACGAGTGTCGGATCACCGCATCAACCTGACACTTTATCGCCTGAATGAAGTACTGGAAGGCGAGCTCGACATGTTGACCCAGCCTATCTTGCAAGAACATCAGGCCGACTTGCTGGCCGCACTGGCGGATCATTGATGACCCTGGCACAGTGGCGACAATGGATGCGTGAACAGCTGGCAGACTCGGAATCCGTGGCGCTGGATGTCGACGTATTGCTGTGCCATGTGCTGGACAAGCCTCGCAGCTTTCTGCTGTCCTGGCCGGAATATCTTCCCACCGAGGCCGATCAGGCCCGGTTAACGGCCCTGACGGCTCGCCGCCGAACCGGAGAGCCGGTGGCGCATCTTACCGGCGAACGGGAGTTCTGGTCTTTGATGCTGGCGGTATCACCGGATACCCTGATCCCCCGGCCTGACACCGAATTGATGATTGAAGCCGCACTGGCTCGTTTGCCGTTATCGGCAGCCACCCTGGCCGATCTGGGGACCGGCACCGGTGCCATCGCGTTATCGATGAAAAGTGAACGCCCGCAAGATACCGTGATAGCCGTTGAATTCAATGCCAATGCGGCGGCCCTGGCGCGTCATAACAGCGAACGCTTGCAGCTCGACATAGATATTCGTCAGGGCAGCTGGTTCGAGCCCCTGGCCGGCCAGTGTTTCAACATGATTTTATCCAACCCGCCCTATATCGACGCCGCCGATCCCCATTTACACTCCGGTGATGTACGCTTCGAGCCTGCTTCAGCCCTGGTTGCCGACGCTGGCGGCATGGCCGATTTGCAGCACATCATTACCCAGGCACCTTCTCACCTGCTGGCCAATGGTTGGCTACTGCTCGAACATGGCTGGCAGCAGGGCGCCCTGGTACGCGATTATTTTACCGGGCAGGGTTATCAACAAGTCAGCACGCTGCGTGATTATGGCGGGCAAGAACGTATTACGCTGGCACAGTGGCCCGGGAGGCACAATGCTGAAAACAAACATCAGTGATCGCTGGCTGAGTGATGAACCTCTCAGCTTGATGACGCTGGCACTGGACGTGGTCGAAAGCCTCTATGGGCTGGAAATCCGCGATCAGGCCGAAGTCAGTCTGTTTGCCCTGGAGCAGGAACTGGCGGAGCACCTTGGCGAGCAGCTGGCGTCGGGGCCGGTTTCCGGCAGTGATGTGCTGGCAGCCTTGTACGGCCCTCTGGGTCTGGCTGGAGACTGGGAGCGTTTTTTCGCCATCGAAAACTGCCTGATGGACAAGGTGCTGATTCGTCTCCGGGGTATTCCGGTAACCCTGGCGATTGTGGTGCTTCACCTGTGCGAGCGGTTCGGTGTTCGCGCTGAAGGCATCGGTTTTCCCGGTCACTTTTTATTGCGCCTGTTTAACGATCAGGCCACTGACCAGAAACAGGACCAGAGTACATCCGCAAGCCAGGATATTATCGACCCTTTCACCGGAAAAGTGCTGACTCGCCACGAAATCGAGCAATTGTTGCGTGGCGCCAGAGGAAACCTGGCCAAACTCAAGCCCAAGCATTTGCAGCCGGCCGAGCCGCTCGAGGTGTTGACGCGACTGCTGAATGTTACCAAGGCCTCCTTTATTCATCATCAGCAGTTTGATCAGGCATTGATCTGCAGCCAGCTGTTGCTTGTACTCAAGCCGGAATGTCCTTTTGAACGGCGTGATCGCGGCTTTTTGTATGAACAGCTCGATTGCAACCAGCTGGCCGCCGACGATTTTGAATTTTTTATTGAGCAATGCCCGGAAGATCCCGTATCCGACGTGCTTAAAGCCCAAGTTCTGGCCCTGGATCTGGTCCCCCAAACCCTCCACTAGGAGTAGCGATGAAAACCGTTCATATCAATCATATTCCCGTTGCCAACGACAAGCCTTTCGTGTTGTTTGGCGGTATCAACGTGCTGGAGTCGCGCGATCTGGCCATGCGTGCCTGCGAGCATTACGTCAAGGTGACCGAGAAACTCGGCATCCCCTATGTGTTCAAGGCCAGCTGGGACAAAGCCAATCGCTCGTCCATCCACTCTTATCGTGGCCCTGGGTTGGAAGAGGGCATGAAGCTGCTGCAGGAAGTGAAAGACACCTTCAAGGTGCCCGTCATCACCGACTTGCACGAGCCGCACCAGGCCGCGCCCGTAGCCGAAGTGGCGGATGTGATCCAGTTGCCGGCCTTTCTGGCACGGCAAACCGATCTGGTCGAAGCCATGGCCAAGACAGGTCGGGTGATCAACATCAAAAAGCCGCAGTTTTTAAGCCCGGGGCAAATGAAAAACATCGTCGACAAGTTCATCGAATGTGGCAACGATCAATTGCTGCTGTGCGAGCGCGGGGCCAACTTCGGTTACGACAACCTGGTGGTCGACATGCTGGGCTTTGGTGTGATGAAAAAAGCCACCGCTGGGGCGCCGATTATTTTTGATGTGACCCATGCGCTGCAGTGTCGCGATCCGCTGGGCGAAGCCTCGGGTGGTCGCCGCGAGCAAATTGTCGATCTGGCCCGTGCCGGTCTGGCCACCGGTCTGGGCGGCATTTTTCTGGAAGCCCACCCGGATCCGGCCAACGCCAAGTGCGACGGCCCCAGCGCCTTGCCGCTGACCAAGCTGGAGTCGTTTCTGGCCCAGCTGAAAGCACTGGACGATCTGGTGAAAAGCTTTGCCGTACTGGATACCTCGAACTAAGTAGCGCCGAGCCTTCAGCGCCAGGCGCCCAGCTAAAACAACACCCCGAGCCTGCATTCAGGCTCGGGGTGTTGTTTTTTCTTCTTCCTGCTTTCAACCTGTCTCTTAGTCATAAGTCGCTAGCCAGTGAATTAATGCCCAGAGGCAACTGGGTACCCTCCTCCGACACGCTTTAGTAAGGACACTCATCATTTCAGCCCACTGCGAACATTCACTGGATGTTCGGTCAGGCTGAAATAATTCGTCTCGGCGAGGCGAGCTCGCCCCCTGCACGCTCAGCACATGACGTCCGACCGCCAAGGATGGCGGGAGTGTCAGCATTGCAGGAGCCTTTGCTGACCTGTCATGTGATGGTCGGCTGAGGCTATCCCAGCCGCCTCTTTTTAGACACCGAGTCGTCTGTGAGCATCACTGACCGACGGCACCGGTGTCAATGGGAAGGCAGAGGGTGTCTGCTCCGCCGACCATCCGCGCCAGGGATGGCGCGGTTTGAGCCCCCAAGGATGGGTTTACGGCGAGTCGGAGGAGTAGTACCCTCTGCCTGACAATCCACACTATATCAACAAATAGTTGTGACTAAGTGACAGGCTTACTGCTTCCGGTTTTCTTCGCCGGCAGGTCCATTGGATCGAAGTCATCCACGTTGATGGTACGTAGGCGACTGACTTCTGCCTGCTCCAGAATGCTGACTTCCTCTTTGTTGATAATGTCGGCACTCAGGGCTTCTCTGGCCAGAGCGTCCAGGCCGGTGAAGGGACGACGCCCCAATATTTCAACAATCTTGTTGAAGATGGGCTCAGCCTGTTGGATATCGGCAAAGGCCTGCTCCAGCATGCCCAGCGGATTGCCTTCTTCGGCGGTTAAATACAGCCCTTCGGCCAGCGCATCCCGTGCCGGGCCGGGGGTTTGCAGCGCCTGTGCCACTTTATGATCCAGCCTGTCCGAAGGGCGAGTCAGCGAGGCACCCCAGGGCATTACCAGGGCGTGCAACAGCTTGCCCAGCATGGGGGAGGGGAAGTTTTCCAGCAGCTCAATCACCGCAGTTTGTGCCTGATACAAGCCGTCCTGACAGGCCCAGTGCACTAAGGGCAATAGCTCGGCGGGGCGGCCGTCGTCGTTAAAGCGCTTCAAGGTGGCCGACACCAGATACAGCTGGCTGAGCACATCGCCCAGTCGTGCCGACAAGCGCTCTTTACGCTTCAGCTCGCCACCCAGGGTGGCCATGGCCACATCGGACAGCAGACTCAGATTGGCACTCAGGCGATTCATCTGACGATAGTAGGGCGCGGTGGCGTCACTCACTGGTGTGCTACTGAAGCGGGCATGGGTTAGGCCCAACCAGAAGCTGCGCACCGTATTACTGATGGCAAAACCGATATGGCCAAACACGGCATTATCAAACTGTCCCAGTGCCTTTTGCGCATCCGGCTCCTGTACCGACAGCATTTCACTCAGCACATAAGGGTGGCAGCGAATGGCGCCCTGACCATAAATGATCATGCAGCGAGTGAGTATGTTGGCGCCTTCTACCGTAATGGCGATGGGGGCACCCTGATAACCCCGCGCCAGATAATTGTTGGGCCCCATGCAAATGCCTTTGCCACCGTGAATATCCATGGCGTCGATCAGGCTGTGCTGGCTGCGGTGAGTGAGATGATATTTGACGATGGCGGAAATCACCGAGGGTTTCTCGCCCAAATCGATGCCGGTTACGGTCAACATGCTGGCCGCATCGGATAGATAGGCATTGCCGCCCAGTCGTGCCAGTGGTTCTTCAATGCCTTCCATCTTGCCAATCGGGATGCGGAACTGCCGGCGAATACGGCTGTAGGCGCCCGAGGCCAGTGCGGAAACACGAGTGCCTGCGGTACCGGTCGAGGGCAGGGTAATGCCGCGCCCCACCGACAGGCACTCGGTCAGCATGCGCCAGCCCTGGCCGGCCATGGCAGGGCCACCAATAATAAAGTCGATAGGCACAAACACGTCTTTGCCCTGGGTCGGCCCGTTTTGAAACGGCACGTTCAGCGGAAAGTGACGCCGGCCTATGGTGACGCCCGGCATGTCGGTAGGGATCAAGGCACAGGTAATGCCGAGGTTGGGTTGGTCGCCCAGTAAAGCATCCGGGTCTTGCAGTTTAAACGCCAGGCCCAGCACGGTGGCGATGGGCGCCAGGGTGATATAGCGTTTGTTCCAGGTCAGGCGCATACCCAGTACCTGCTTGCCTTGCCAGTCGCCCATGCAGACGATGCCCAGATCGGGAATGGCGCCGGCATCGGATCCGGCTTCGGGTCCGGTCAGGGCAAAGCAGGGGATCTCGTCGCCGGCGGCTAGGCGGGGCAGGTAATGATCTTTCTGTTCTTCAGTGCCGTAATGCTGCAGCAGTTCCCCCGGGCCCAGCGAGTTGGGCACACCCACGGTGGAGGCCAGCACCGCACTGGTGCTGCACAGTTTTTGCAATACCCGCGACTGGGCGAAGGCCGAGAACTCCAGACCGCCATACTGCTTTTTGATGATCATGGCAAAAAATTTGTGCTGTTTAAGGTAGTCCCACACCTCGGGCGACAGGTCGGCCCGCTCGTGGGTCACTTCCCAATCGTTGGTCATGCGACACACTTCGGCCACCGGACCCTCCATAAAGGCCTGCTCTTCGGCACTCAGCTGTGGTTTGGGATACTGATGCAGCGTTTGCCAGTTGGGCTTGCCGCCAAACAGCTCGGCTTCCCACCAGGTAGTACCGGCTTCGATGGCTTCGCGCTCGGTGGACGACATCTCCGGCATCAACCCTTTATACACCTTGAACATGGGAGCACTCAGCAGCTGGGTACGCAGCGGCGCAAGATTCAACACGGCCGCCAGCACCGCAAATACCAGCCAGCAGAGGGGGCCAACCTCTCCGAAGAGGGTACCCAACACCAGCACCGCGGTGGTTGCCAGGGTAAAGCTGCGCAGCGATGTGCGGCGATACGCCAGCACTCCCCAGGCAAGCACGAGTAGCAGAATGGTCATCATCAAGAACTCCTTGTCGGCATCAGCGGGTATAAACAGAAATCTGAGGTCAGACCTGTTGATGGCCTAGTTGTAATTGATGCAAATGTTTAAATCAAGTGATCAAGAAGTAAAATAAGCGCCCATCACCAAGCGCCCGGCGCCCAGCTAAATAAAAAACGGTGTCTGTCTTGAGCTTGGTGCTTGGCGCCGGGCGCTAGGCGCTTGATACAATCTATGCCAAAATGTCGGTTTATCGTGAGTGAGAGGCAATTTCATGTATCAGGATCTGATCCGTAGCGAACTGACAGAAGCCGCCGACGTGCTTAATCGCTTCCTGGCCGACGACGCCAATATTCAGGCCATCGAACAAGCGGCCAAATTACTGGCCGAGCGCTTCAAGGCGGGTGGCAAGGTGTTGTCTTGTGGTAATGGCGGTTCTCATTGCGATGCCATGCATTTTGCCGAAGAACTCACCGGTCGTTATCGGGAAAATCGTCCCGGCTATCCGGCCATTGCCATTTCCGATCCCAGCCATTTGTCTTGCGTGGCCAACGACTTTGGCTTTGAATTTGTGTTTTCCCGCTATCTGGAGGCGGTAGGGCAGCCCGGTGATGTGTTGTTTGGACTGTCAACCAGTGGTAACTCGGGCAATATTATCAAGGCCATTGAAGCGGCCAAGGCCAAAGGCATCAAGGTGATTGCCCTGACCGGTAAAGATGGCGGAAAAATGGCCGGCCTGGCCGATGTAGAAATTCGCGTCCCCCACTTTGGCTATGCAGATCGAATTCAGGAAGTGCATATCAAGATCATCCATATTCTGATCCAGCTGGTCGAAAAAGAAATGGAGCAAGAGTAAGCGATATGTGTGAATTGCTAGGGATGAGCGCCAATGTACCCACGGATATCTGTTTCAGCTTTACCGGGCTGATGCAGCGCGGAGGCCGTACCGGCCCTCATAAAGACGGCTGGGGTATCGTATTTTACGAAGGCAAGGGACTGCGCACCTTCAAGGATCCGCAGCCTTCCAGTCAGTCGCGCATTGCCAAACTGGTGCAGGAATATCCCATTAAAAGCTGCTCGGTGATTAGTCATATTCGCCAGGCCAATCGTGGCGGTATTGCGCTGGAAAATACCCACCCTTTTACCCGGGAGCTATGGGGCCGTTACTGGACCTTTGCCCACAATGGCCAGCTGAGCGGGTACGACCATCTGAAAACCGGGCGTCATAATCCGGTGGGCGAAACCGACAGCGAGCTGGCGTTTTGCTGGATTCTGGATGCCATGGAGCGTCAGTTTCCCACCAAACCCGATGACATGTCGGCCATGTTTCGCTATGTCGCCAGCCTGTGCGATCAGCTACGCGCTCTGGGGGTATTCAATATGCTGCTCACCGATGGCGAATATCTGATGACCTATTGCACCAACAATCTGCACTGGATCACCCGCCGTGCGCCCTTTGGGCCGGCAAGACTGATCGATGAAGAAGTGGAGATCGATTTTCAGAAAGAAACCACGCCCAACGATATCGTTACCGTCATTGCTACCCAGCCGCTCACCAACAACGAGCAATGGCACAAGATGCAACCCGGCGAGTTCAACCTCTTTCTTCTGGGTGAACGGATTGCCGCCACCGATCTGTGATGGCATGCGTTACCGTTCAACAACAACGGCGCTGCCAGGCAGCGCCGTTTCAGGTTAACAAGCCTCAGGCACCGGCTGTTTCCTGGTGATTTGCACGTAACTGAGCAGCCACATCATCAAGCCACCGCTAAATAACACTGCAGCCACATAGCCGGTTTGATGGGGCGCAGCCCCCTGTGCAATCGCGATGCCACCGACCCAGGGGCCAATGGCATTGGCAATATTAAAGGCACATTGCACCAGGGCGCCAATCATGGCGTGGCCATCGGGCGATACATCCATCAGCAATGTCTGGATCAGGGTGGCCAAACCGATACTGCAGCCGATAAAAAAGATCACCCCATACAAAAGCCAGATATGATGACTCGCCGTAACATAGGCCAGTGAAAATATAATGGCCCCCACCAGTACCAGGCCGGTGGTTTTAATGGCCGACTTATCGGCAGCTTTACCCAGCACATAATTGCCCAGCGTCGAGCCGATGCCAAACATCACCATGGCAATGGAAATGGTGTAGGCCGGGGTTTTGGTGGTGACCAGAATGGTGTCGGCAATGTAGGTATAAAGGCAGAATACCCCACCAAAACCGATAATGACGATCCCGAGAATGGACCAGATCAGCTTGTTTTTCAGCACGCCGAACTCATTGAGTAAATTCGATGGCTGGGCATTTTTAACGCTGGGAACGGTGTTATAAACGCAGATAAAGGCAATGAAGGCCAAGGCACCGGCTCCAGCCAGACAATAACGCCAGCTAAGGTATTGCCCGACCAGCGTCACTATGGGCACGCCAACAATGGTGGCAATGGTTAACCCCATAAAGACCTTCGACATAAAGCTGGCGCGTTTTCCGGCAGGCGCGATATCGGAAGCCAGTAAAATCGCCGCCCCAAAATAAGCACCGTGGGGCAGGCCGCTTAAAAACCGGAATAGCACCAGTTGTTCCAGTGACGTTGCGAAGGCACTTAAACTGTTTGCAATGCACATCATGCTTAAAAAGATCAGCAGCGCGGTGCGTTTTTTAATGTTTGCGGTGGCCAGCATTAAAATCGGGGCACCGACGACCACACCTATGGCATAGGCGCTAATGGCATATCCACTTTGTGACGGTGTGGTATTAAAGGTGTCGCTGATCAGCGGGAGCATCGGCATCATTGAAAATTCGGCCAGCCCCAGAATAAAGGTACCGAGAGCCAACACCACCAGAATGGCGACTCTGTTAACCTGACTGAATGCCGAGGTTATATCTGTTGTCATAACAATCCTTATAGGCTCCGCTTGTATTTACGCAACAAAAAACGCGCTTATGTCGCCATAAGCGCGTTTTTCACTGGCAAAAGAAGGTTACTCTTCGGCGTGGCCCTGGGCGGGCAGCAAGGCGCCGTCCAGATAGACCTGGCCCTGTTGCATCACCAAACGGCCATCGCAAAACCAGCGTACCGTTAACGGGTAAATGGCATGTTCCTGCACCTGTACTCGTTCGGCCACCGTTGAAGCGTCATCATCGGCAAAAATCGGCACTCGCGCCTGTAGCACGACCGGTCCGCCGTCCAGCTCTTCGGTGACAAAGTGCACGCTGCAGCCATGCTCTTTATCACCTGCATCAATGGCTTTCTGATGGGTATGCAGGCCCTGGTAACGGGGCAGCAAGGATGGATGAATATTCAGCATGCGACCCTGATAATGGCGTACAAACTCCGGCGTTAAAATACGCATGAATCCGGCCAGCACCACCAGGCTGGGCTGATAGCGATCAATGACCTGCATCAGGGCGGCATCAAAACCGGCGCGATCGCTATAATCCTGGTTCGATACCACCTGGGTGGCAATGCCCGCATCGCGGGCACGCTGCAAACCATAGGCATCGGCTTTGTTGCTGATCACCGCAGCTATCTGGCCGCCCAGCTGTCCAGCTTCAGACTGATCCAGCAAGGCCTGCAAATTGCTGCCATTGCCGGAAATCAGCACCACGATGCGGGTCATTTAATTTCAACCTGCTCTTCGTCGCCAACGGCATTATCAATGTTGCCAATCACCCAGCATTGCTCGCCGGCGTCTTGCATGAACTTGACGGCCGCATCGGCCTGGTCGGCAGGCAGGGCGATAACCATACCAACACCACAGTTGAAGGTGCGATACATTTCTGTGGTGTCCACGTTGCCGGCAGTTTGCAGCCAGTTGAATACTTGCGGCCACTGCCAGCTGGCGCCGTCAATCACGGCTTTGGCGCCCTTGGGCAGCACGCGGGGAATATTTTCCCAGAAACCGCCGCCGGTAATGTGGCTCAGGGCATGAATGTCAAACTGCTTGATCAGCTCCAGCACAGGTTTTACATAAATGCGGGTCGGTTCCATCAGCGCATCGGCCAGGGTAGTATCACCCAGCGGCTGCTGCAGGTCGGCGTTGCTGACTTCCAGGATCTTGCGTATCAGCGAGTAGCCGTTAGAGTGCGGGCCGCTTGACCCCAGGGCGATCAAGGCATCACCGGCGCCGACTTTGCTGCCGTCAATAATGCCGCTTTTCTCTACTACGCCAACACAAAATCCTGCCAGGTCGTAGTCACCGGCTTCATACATGCCGGGCATTTCGGCGGTTTCGCCGCCAATCAGGGCGCAGCCGCTAAGCTCACAACCCGCACCTATGCCGGTAACCACATCGGCAGCCGTGTCCACGTCCAGCTTGCCGGTGGCGTAATAATCGAGGAAGAACAGTGGCTCGCCGCCCTGAACAATCAGGTCGTTTACGCACATGGCGACCAGATCGATACCTACGCCCTGGTGGCGTTTAAGGTCGATGGCCAGACGCAGCTTGGTACCCACACCATCGGTGCCGGCGACCAGTACCGGTTCTTTATAGCCAGTGGGTAGCTGGCACAATGCGCCAAAGCCCCCGAGTCCGCCCATTACTTCTGGGCGTTGTGTGCGACGGCTAACGCCTTTTATGCGTTCAACCAGGGCATTACCAGCATCAATATCAACACCGGCGTCTTTGTAGCTCAGGGGATTTTTCTGCGTCACGAGTGGTTACCTTGTCATTGTTTTAGGAGCGGGTTAAGCACCAAACAGTCTCATTTAGCGCTAAGCTTGAAGAGGCATGCGGGCTGTTCCGTCTGTTAGTCACTGTTTCGTCCGCTATTCTAATTTAATGCGCAAGGCAGTGCCACCAACGTTGGCTCATGGTCTATGTTCTTGTGACATAAAAAACAGATACAGCAGGAGTAACATGACATATTTTGCAAAAAATCCCCCTGAAAGTCTGCCGTGGTACGCTATTTTATGCTAAAGTTCCGCGGTTTTTTTGTGCATCGCCTGAATCGGGAGAATACGTGAATGAAAGTCGTTGAGGTTAAACACCCTTTGGTGAAACACAAGCTGGGTCTAATGCGCGAAGCCGACATTAGTACCAAACGCTTTCGTGAGCTGGCAAAAGAAGTGGGCAGCTTGCTGACGTATGAAGCCACTGCCGATTTTGACACCGAAAAAACGACCATCCAGGGCTGGAATGGTCCTACCGAGGTTGACCAGCTTAAAGGCAAGAAGGTGACCGTAGTGCCTATCCTGCGTGCCGGTCTTGGCATGATGGATGGCGTGCTTGAGCACATGCCCAGCGCCCGCGTCAGTGTGGTAGGGGTATATAGAGATGAAGAAACCCTGCAGCCGGTGCATTACTTCAACAAGTTGGTCAGCCACATAGACGAGCGCCTGGCGCTGATAGTCGACCCCATGCTGGCTACCGGTGGCTCCATGATCGCCACCATCGATCTGTTAAAGGAAAAAGGCTGCCAGCACTTCAAGGTGATTGTGTTGGTGGCGGCACCAGAAGGTCTCAAGGCGCTGGAAGCGGCGCACCCTGATGTTGAGTTGTACTGTGCATCTGTTGATGAGCGGCTTGACGACAACGGCTACATCATTCCTGGCCTCGGTGATGCCGGGGACAAGATTTTTGGTACCAAATAAACAATAGGTAAATTAAAACCGGCACAGGCCGGTTTTTTTCTGTTCGAACAAGGTAAAGAAAAGATGAGTTCAGTAGAACAAAACGAGAGTCTGGCTGCCCCTGCCAGTGCCGCCAATACGCCACTGCGCCGAGCCCTGGCCGGGTCGCAAATGCTGTTTGTCGCCTTTGGTGCCCTGGTACTGATGCCGCTGATCACGGGGCTGGACCCTAATGTGGCCCTATTTACCGCAGGCTTTGGTACCCTGATTTTTCAGCTGTGTACCAAGCGTCAGGTGCCCATTTTTCTGGCTTCGTCTTTTGCCTTTATCGCCCCCATTTTATATGGCGTACAAACCTGGGGTATTCCTGCCACCATGAGTGGCCTGATGGCGGCGGGCCTCATGTATGTGCTGCTCAGTCAGCTGGTGCGCTGGCGCGGCACGGCCTTGTTGACCCGACTACTGCCACCGGTCGTGGTGGGCCCGGTGATCATGGTGATTGGCCTGGGGCTGGCGCCCATGGCGGTGAACATGGCCATCGGCAAGGCGGGCGATGGCTCAGCCGAACTGATACCGCAGAATATTGCCCTCTGGCTGTCACTGCCGGCTCTGATGACGACCTTGCTGGTGTCGACCATGGCCAAAGGCGTGTTTCGTCTGGTGCCCATTACCGCGGGTATTGCCGTGGGGTATGGCATGGCGTTGTGGTTTGGGGTGGTGGATTTCTCTTCGGTGCAAAATGCGGCCTGGCTCTCCATGCCACATTTTGTGGCCCCGGAATGGCACTGGCAGGCGGTGCTGTTCATGCTGCCGGTAGCCATTGCCCCTGCCATCGAGCACATTGGTGATATTCTGGCCATCAGCTCGGTCACCGGTAAAGACTATCTTAAAAAGCCGGGGTTGCATCGTACCCTGCTGGGTGATGGGCTGGCCACCATGGGCGCGTCCTGTTTTGGTGGTCCACCCAACACCACCTATTCTGAAGTGACCGGCGCCGTGATGCTGACTAAAAACTTCAACCCGGTGATCATGACCTGGGCGGCGGGCTTTGCCATTGTGCTGGCATTTGTTGGCAAATTTGGCGCCCTGATGCTGAGCATTCCTACCCCTGTGATGGGCGGCATCATGATTTTGTTGTTCGGCTCAATTGCTACCGTGGGGCTGAACAGCCTGATTAAACATCAGGTTGATTTATCCCAGGCCCGAAATCTGTGCATAGTGGCGGTGATCCTGATCTTTGGTATTGGTGGCATGGCGTTCGGCATCGGCGGTTTTAGCCTGCAGGGCATCAGCTTGTGCGGTATTGTGGGTATTCTTTTGAATCTTGTTTTACCCAAAACCCAAGCGCATTGAGTCTGGTTTGAACGGGGCTCTGTGGTTATCATGGGAACAGACTTTTTAATGATGGCAAAGAAATGGTAAAGAATCTGCTACTGGCTGCGCTGTGGGTATTTTCTGCGCTTGCCACAGCGCAATCGGTATTTGACGTGACCCTGAACCCGGCTCCCTACAGCCGGGACGAGGCCCGTCTGCAAGCACTGGACATAGTGCTGGCTCGTCTGTCTGGTGAGCAGGCCCGTCATTCCTGGGCGCAGGAAGAGGCCCGCAGCGAGATAAGTCGCTACCTGCAAAGCGAGTCGTCAGGCCCGGGTTACCAGGCTCGGTTTAACGGCCAGGAATTAGCGGCGCTGCTGAGCAGTGCCGGGTTGCCGTTTGCGACAGCGGCCAAGCCGAGCTTGTTGGTCTGGCTGCGGCAAAACGGTCAGGTGCGAAACGAAGCCAGTCGCGACTGGAAAAACGCCGCTGCCCGCTACCAGCAGCCATTGCTATGGCCATTATGGGACCTGGAAGATCACATGACATTGAACGGCTCCCAGGCTTTTGATGACAAGGCGTTGCGCCAGGCCAGCGAGCGCTATGATGCCGATTACTGGCTGGCCATAGAGCGCAATGATGAGACTCAAACTGCTGCAGCCGGTCGCTGGCAGCTGTTTACAGCGGCTCAAACTGCTCCCTTGTTGCAAGGCCGGCTGAGTGGCAATACCGATGCCGTCAGCGGCCTGATGGCCAAGTTGAATGACTATTGGGCTCGGCAAGCATCACCCTCGTCGTCGGTACTGGCATTGCGTGCAGAAAATACCGCCCCGCCGCAAGCGCTGGTGACGACGGAAGACGCGGCCGGTGAGCTGACCATAGTCGTGTCCGGGTTGCGGCAGTTTTCCGACTCTGTGTTGCTGGAACGTCAGTTGCGCGCGCTTGAGGGGGTTGAGTCTGTGTATGTGGTGGACAGCGTGGGAAATCAGGGACGATATCGTTTAAGCGTGCCCGGCTCGCGCGCCGCCATCCTGCACGCACTGAGTGGCGTGAGCGGATTAACCCCCCAGGGTGAACGCGCATTCAGCTGGTCGGGGAGCTAGGGTGACAAACGACGACGCAGAAAACCAGCCGGCTCAGCTGGCATTGGCCGTACAACTGCCGGATGACGAAACCTTCGGCAGTTTTTATCCTGGCGATAATGCACAGCTGATCACGGCCCTTAAAAATGCCGCCATTGGTCAGGGAGACGAACTGCTTTATATCTGGGGCCAGCAGGGCAGCGGCCGTTCTCATTTGCTGCACGCTGCCTGTGCCGAACTGGATGGTGAAGGGGAAACCGCGGCCTATATCTCGCTGGATACCCATCACAATATGTCCCCTCGAATACTGGATGGTATGGAGCAGCTGGCGCTGGTGTGCCTGGACAATCTGGATGCCATCGCCGGCATAGAGCCCTGGGAGCGGGCGGTATTCAACTTTTTCAATCGTCGCCGAGAAAAGGTCATGGGCTCTTTGGTGATAAGCGCAGTGAATGCGCCGCGTAATCTGGGACTGAGCCTGCCTGATCTGGCCTCGCGGCTGGACTGGGGGGTTGCCTATCAGCTAAAACCGCTGGATGACGAAGGCAAGCTCAGTGCCCTGCAATTACGCTCCGAGCTGCGTGGCTTCAAGCTCCCCACCGATGTGGGGCGTTTTTTGCTCAACCGGCTGTCCCGAGACATGAGCACTTTGCTGGCCGCCCTGGACTTGCTTGATAACGCCTCGTTTCAGGCCAAGCGCAAATTGAGCATTCCCTTCGCAAAAGAGATTCTGGGTTTTTAAGCGCTCTGGTGGCAGTGGACTTAGCTGGTGCGCTTTAACCTGGGTTCAACCACTAAAAAATCACACACTTCTTCCAGCCTCGCCTGAGTATCCTGATAACCCAGCTCAATCAGCTCGCGGCAATACCCCTGTTCAAACAGCAAAAAGCTGGCCAGTCCGGTGGCGTCACCGGCATTGACGCCAAACAGCCTCAACAACGCGCGAATATTAGACGGCAACTTGTGAAAGTGCTTGTGGGTGAGATCGTCCAGATTCTGGCTGGGCTTGAGCACCAGATTGTCGATATGGCGCAGCGACAATTGCTCGCGTTTGCGCTCGGGCACCAGCCTGATGGTGTTGTTAATACGCTGCAGCCGCTCTATATCCGAGGTAAGAGCATCGGTAAACACCGTATCCAGCAAGTGGCCGGCAATGTCCGAGCTGCTGGGGTCACTGGGCAGGGTGTCGGCATCACTTTCATCCGGTGCCAGGCTGATGATTAAAATTCGCTGAGCCCCCAGGTGAATGGCCGGGCTGAGCGGATTCAGCTGATGAATGGAGCCGTCACCATAGTGGTGGTTCTGCAGCAGGCAGGGTTTAAAAATAAAGGGCAGGGCGCTGGTGGCCATTAAATGCGGCGGAGCAATAATGGCGGAGCGGCCCGAACGACCGGCTCTTGCCCAGGGTTGATGATAAGGCCGCCCCTGATAAAAAGTGGTGGAGTCGCCGGTATTGTAGTTGGAGGCGGTTACCGCCAGCACCTCCAGGGCTCCATATAACAGGTTGTTATCAATACGCTGAAAGTCGATGACCTTTTCCAGCAATCGCTCCAGCGGGCTGTTATCGAACAGGGGCAGTGCAATCTGGCTCGGTTTGCCCAGCAGGCCACACAACAGGCTCTTAAGAGAGTGCTGAATGACTTTGCCCGCCTGCAGGCGCAGCACATCTTCGGTGTTCAGGTGCCGCCACACATATTCCAGTTTACGCACCCCAAGGTGAAAACAAGAGGCATAGCATGCCAGCGCAGTGGCATTGATGGCACCGGCGGAGGTGCCACATAGAATGGGAAAAGGAATGGGCTGACCACGGGGATAACACTCGGAAATAGCCTTCAGTACCCCTACCTGATAGGCGGCTCGTGCGCCCCCACCGGTCAATACCAGGGCGCAGGGATTACTCGCTTCTAGTTCCATTAATGACACTCCCTTTTCACCCAGTATAAGGGGTGGATTCTCTGTCAGTGAAACAATAACAGCGGGAAGTGTGAAGCGTAACCCGTCACACTCATGCCTGGCATCAAACACCTGGCCAAAAAAATCCCGAACCAAGGGGCTCGGGATTTTTTTTGTTTTTCTCTATAGCCGATAGCGTACGGCCTGGAGCGGCTCGACAGCCAGGTTTATGCTCCGGCTTTAATGGCCTCGATCAATTGCGCAGCCATATCAGCAGTCGCAATTTCAACCTTGTTACCTTCGCGGCGAGTCTTGTATTCCACCACGCCTTTCTCAAGGCTACGGTCGCCAATTACCACGGTATGGGGCACACCCAGCAGCTCCATGTCGGCAAACATCACGCCGGGGCGCTCTTTGCGGTCATCGAAGATCACTTCAATACCGGCGGCGGTCAGCTCGTCATACAGCTTGCTGGCCACGCTTTGAACGGCTTCGGACTTGTGCATGTTCATGGGGATAATCGCCACCTGGAAGGGAGCAATCGCCTCGGGCCAGATAATGCCGCGATCGTCGTGATTCTGCTCTATGGCGGCGGCCACAATGCGGGACACGCCGATGCCGTAGCAGCCCATTTCCAGCACGGTAGACTTGCCTTCTTCGTTCAGCACGGTGGCATTCATCTTGCTGGAATAGTTGTTGCCCAGCTGGAAAATGTGGCCCACTTCAATGCCGCGTTTGATTTGCAGCACGCCCTTGCCGCAAGGGCTGGGATCGCCTTCTTTCACATTGCGCAAATCGGCAACCGCAGGCAGTGCCACATCGCGGCCCCAGTTAATGCCAAAATAGTGCTTGTCTTCAATATTGGCACCGGCGCCAAAGTCGCTCATGACGGCCACTGAGCGATCCACAATCACCGGCAACGGCATATTGACCGGACCCAGAGAGCCCGGGCCGGCACCCACCAGCTCGCGAATCTCTTCTTCGGTGGCAAAGGTCAGCGGGCTGGCAACTTCGGGCAGTTTTTCGGCCTTGATTTCGTTCAGCTCGTGATCGCCACGCACCATCAGGGCTATCAGGGTAGACTCTTGCCCTTCGGCGGCTTTTACCAGCAGGGTTTTAACCGTCTGTTCAATGTTTAAATCAAACTGCTCTACCAGCTCGGCAATGGTCTTGGCATCAGGCGTATCCACCAGCGTCATGTCCTGGCTGGGCGCATCGGCCTGGGCCTTGGGCGCCACGGCCTCGGCCATTTCGATGTTGGCGGCATAATCCGACTCGGTCGAAAAGGCGATGTCATCTTCACCGCTGTCGGCCAGTACATGGAACTCGTGGGAGGCACTGCCACCAATGGCGCCGGTGTCGGCCAATACGGCTCTGAAGTCCAGACCCATGCGCTCGAACACACGGCTGTAGGCCTGGTACATGTCTTCGTAGGTTTGCTCAAGACTTTGCAGGCTGGTATGAAAAGAGTAGGCATCTTTCATGATGAACTCGCGTGAGCGCATCACACCAAACCGCGGGCGTACTTCGTCACGAAACTTGGTCTGAATCTGATACAGGTTCAGTGGCAGCTGTTTGTAAGAAGACACTTCGTTACGCACTACCGAGGTAATCACTTCTTCGTGGGTTGGGCCCAGTACAAAACCACGGTCGTGACGGTCTTTAATACGCAGTAACTCGGGGCCAAACTTGTCCCAGCGACCGGTTTCATGCCACAGCTCGGACGGCTGTACCACCGGCATCAGCATTTCTACCGCACCGGCGCGGTTCATTTCTTCCCGCACAATGGCGGCCACTTTATTCAATACCCGCAGGCCACTGGGTAGCCAGGTGTACAGGCCAGACGCCAATCGGCGGATCATGCCTGCGCGCAGCATAAGCTGATGGCTGATCACCTCGGCATCGCTTGGGGTTTCTTTAAGAGTGGAAAGCAAGTATTGAGTGGTACGCATGCGCTTGAACCTTGTTGAGCTTAAAAACCATGGGAAGGGGCCAATTGTAGCAGGGGGGCCGGTCTGGCAGAAGGGCAAAATACCGCCGGCCCAACTTGTACATCGGGGTTATTCGTCGGGCTCTATGCTGAGTACCCGGGTCAGGTGACCAAAAACTTCAAAACGCACGTTGTAATGATAAAGCCGCACCCCGTATTGCTGCCATTCCTGCAGCTGGCGTTTATAGGCGGGGCGGGGGTCCTGAACCAGCACCTCGGTAATAAACTGCTGCAGGTCGGCAATGCTCGAGCGGGCACAGGCCAACTCTGCCGCCGGCGAAAACAGCACTTCCATGCTCAGGTCGGGTGCTGCAGGTGCAAAGCCGCCGTGGGCATCGGGCACGCTGTCTACCCAGGGCAGGTACGGTTTTATATCCACAATCGGCGTGCCGTCTACCAGATCCACGCCACCCAGCTCCAGCCACACCTTGTTGCCATCTTTGCACATGTCGAGCAGGCGAACCACGGACAGCCCCAGCGGGTTGGGCCTGAAGGTAGAGCGGGTGGCAAATACGCCCACTCGCTCGTTTCCGCCCAGCCTGGGTGGGCGAACCGTGGGGTTCCAGCCTTTATCCTGGGTTTGATGAAACACGAACATCAGCCATAAATGACTGAATTCCGCCAGTCCCCGAAAGGCGCTGGGCTCATTGTAGGGGGCCAGCATTTCCAGGCGCGCAGTGGCGCTGGATACCAAACCTGGCTGGCGCGGCACCGCAAATTTTTCTTTGTAGGGCGAGCGAATGACCCCTATGGTGTCCAGCACCGTTTGCGGCGCCGGGGTTGAACCTGTGTCCGGCATTACCTGGCCACCTTGATGGCCTGGCCACTGCACAGCACCTGTTCCATGCAGCCGGGCATTTCATCAAAACGAATACAGCGATCCAGTAACAAGCCGTTGGCACCCATGTCGGCGGCGCGGCGACGAATACTGGCTCGCGCGTCGGCTTCTTTCGGTGGAGCGTCTTTTGTTTCTATCTGGCAGGCTTCACCTTCTATCGAGCCTAAAGTCACGTAATTGACCCCATCCAGCTCGGCCTTGGTATAAAGTGCGACGTCATCGCCTTTGTAATAATCCTTGATACCTTCTGGCGACACATTGCTATCAAAGCCCCAATTGGCACAACCCGATAGTGCAACGGCCAGCAAACCCACACCAACAAGACGCAGCTGCATAAGATAAGTCCTTATATTTATAAAAGAAGCTAACCCTATTCTGCACCAAGAAAGCGCGGCAGGTCGAATGAATTTGCACAAAGGCGGATGTTGACCACCCGGGTCGGTATCGGGCCTCGCCTCTCGTTGGACCTGCGCCAGTAATCCCCGCTCGACATGCTCTGGGTATTTTTTATTTTATCAGGCCAGAGCTGGCGTTATTATCTAAAATGGGACAATAAAAAAGCGCCCGAGGGCGCTTGAATTTATATCCGTGCTTTCTTTCAACTTTACAGGTCAAGTTCGGCTGCCAGTTCTTCAATATCCAGTGTGCAGTCGAATTGCTGAAGTTCTTCTTGTAAGCGTTTTTGATCCTGTATTGCTTCTATTTCCCGCCACTTGCTTTTTTTGGCAGACCCACGTGATTTGGCCCGTGGGGATTCTGTAACTACAAGTTCCTGATTGAAGCTGCTCCTTTCCATGGGGGCTCCCTCCTGTTTGGTTAATCAGTTGCAGTCGCAATTGGATATAGCATGGAGAGTTATAGAATAGAAGTTTTATATTACTTTTTGATTACAAAAAGAGGCCGGTGTCAAATAACACCGGCCTCTTTTATGCATGGCTGACTTGCAGTTATCTTTTTATTCTAAAAATAAAATATATTCAGATAATGACGGCCGTTATTTGTTCAGCATGGCTGTCAGCATGGTTTCCAGTTTATTCTGGTCGATGGCGAAGTTGCGAATACCTTCGGCCAGCTTTTCGGTGGCCATGGCATCCTGATTATGTTCCCAGCGAAATTGCTCTTCGGTCATGGGAGCAGGGCGCGGCTGTGTGGCTCCCTTGTCTTGCAGTTTAACCACGACATCGCCGGTTGCCTGGCTCAGTTCTTCCAGCAGGTTAGGGCCTATGGTAAGACGATCGCAGCCCGCCAGCTCCAGAATTTCTCCGGTGTTACGGAAGCTGGCACCCATGACGACCGTGTTGTAACCGTGGGTCTTGTAGTAGTCGTAAATCTGCGTCACCGACACCACACCCGGATCCTGCTCGGCGGTGTATTCTTTTTGCTCGGTGTTTTGCTTGTACCAGTCGAGAATACGACCCACAAAAGGCGAAATAAGATAAGCGCCAGCTTCGGCACAGGCGCGAGCCTGGGCAAAGCTGAATAGCAAGGTCAGGTTGCAGTTGATACCTTCCTTTTCGAGCACTTCTGCGGCACGAATACCTTCCCAGGTGGAGGCCAGCTTGATCAGAATGCGCTCGCGACTCACGCCGGCGTCCTGATACAAGGCCACCAGATGACGAGCCTTGCTGATGCTGGCCTGGGTGTCAAACGACAGGCGAGCATCCACTTCGGTAGAAATACGACCGGGAATCAACTTCAGAATTTCGCAACCAATCGTCACGGCCAGCTTGTCGGAAGCATCCATCAATTGCTGGTCGGCATCCTGGCTCTGGCTTTTTGCCCAGGCTACAGACTGGGTCAGCAGAGGCTGGTACTCGGGAATTTGTGCCGCTTTCAAGATCAAAGACGGGTTGGTGGTGGCGTCTTGAGGCTGATACTTGCGAATGGCTTCAATGTCGCCGGTGTCGGCCACTACCGTGGTCAGGGCTCTTAGCTGGGTGAGTTTATCGGTCATGATTCAGGATCCTTGGCTTGGGTCTGCATAAAAACGGGACACAGTATCTCTCATTCGGGCCATTAAAATAAAGCCGTGCTTCGGACCGGGGTCGCGTTTTGACCAACCGGATCGTAAAGAGTGGACTGGTCGCCGTTTTTCTTGCCGATGATGGTTTAGTATCAGGGTTTTTCTGATTGCTCCAAATTTGTTACATTAGCGCGCCTTTGTTGGCGCCGCCCGAGTGGCATAGGTTCAATCAAAGCAAAACCATTACTCATCTAAGCAGGACTCAATTCATGGATACAACGATTGCCTTTATCAACAACCTGCTCTGGGGAAGCGTGCTCATCTACCTGCTTCTGGGCGCAGGCGCTTTTTTCACCATACGGCTTGGTTTTATCCAGTTTCGTCACTTTGGGCATATGTTCTCTGTGCTCAAACACAGTCGCCGCTCCGATGCAGCCGGTATTTCTTCGTTTCAGGCCTTGTGTACCAGTCTGGCGGCCCGGGTAGGCACCGGTAACCTGGCTGGCGTGGCCGTGGCGCTGTATCTGGGCGGCCCTGGCGCCATATTCTGGATGTGGCTGATTGCGCTGATCGGCATGTCTACCGCGTTCGCCGAAAGTGCACTGGCGCAGCTGTACAAGGTAAAAGACGAACAAGGCAATTATCGTGGTGGCCCGGCCTACTATATGGAGAAAGGCCTGGGGATGCGCTGGATGGGCATGCTGTTTGCCGTGTTTTTGATCATCGCCTTTGGCCTGGTCTTTAATGCCGTTCAGGCCAATTCCATCAGTGCAGCCATGGATGTCGCCTTTGGTGTGCCTGCGTGGGCATCTGGCGTCGCCATGGTGGTTGCTGCAGGGCTGATTATTTTCGGTGGTCTGCGTACCATAGCCCGCTTTGCCGAGCTGGTGGTGCCGGTGATGGCGCTGGCCTATTTGCTGATTGCACTGGTCGTGGTTGCCATGAATGTAACCGAGCTGCCCAGTGTGTTCATGCTGATCATCAAATCGGCGTTCGGGCTAGAGCAGGCAGGGGGCGGTGCCATTGGTTATGCCATTTCCCAGGCCATGATGAACGGTATTAAACGGGGTTTGTTTTCCAACGAAGCCGGTATGGGTTCGGCGCCCAACGCGGCGGCGTCTGCTTCGCCTTATCCGCCGCACCCGGCTTCACAGGGATATGTGCAAATGCTGGGGGTGTTTACCGATACCCTGGTTATTTGTACCTGTACCGCTTCCATTATCCTGTTGTCCGGTCAATTTGAACCCGGTTCCGGCATTACGGGTATCGAGCTTACCCAGCGAGCCCTGTCTCATGAAGTGGGCGAGTGGGGCAGTATTTTTATTGCCGTTGCTATTTTGTTTTTTGCCTTCACCAGCATAGTGGCCAACTATGCCTATGCAGAAAACAATCTGGTGTTTTTAGAGCACGACAGCAAAGCCGGATTGTTCACGTTCAGGGTGTTTGTGCTGGGTATGGTGATGTTTGGCTCTATTGGCGAGTTGCCTACCATCTGGGCCATGGCCGATGTGTCCATGGGCATGATGGCGCTGACCAACCTGGTGGCTATTCTGCTGCTGTCGGGAGTGGCGGTAAAACTGGCCAGGGACTACAACGATCAGCGCAAACTGGGCAAGTTGCCTACCTTTGATGCCGCCAAGTACCCCGAGCTTAAGAGCCAGCTGGAAGAAGGCATCTGGGATAACAAGAAGTAAGCTTGGGGATTAGAGATTAGGATTGGGGATTGGGGATTGGGGATTGGGGATTGGGGATTAGGGATTAGGCAATGCTGCCATTCCCCATTCCCCATTCCCCATTCCCCGCCTTTAAGGTTGCTCGCCGCGCAAGAATTGCTTGCTGATGGTTTTAAACTGTTCGGTACCGGCCTGATGCATCAACTCGAAAATGACCATTTCCCGGCTGACAATCTGTGCACCGGCGTCGCGCATCCGCTCCAGACCCAACTGGCGGTTCTGCTCGGTGCGGCTGCCCACGGCATCGGCGACCACAAACACCTCTTTACCGGCTTTCACCAGCTCCAGCACGGTTTGCAGTACACAGACATGGGTTTCCATGCCACATACGATGATCTGGGGGTAGCCTTGCCAGTGTTCGGGCAGGCAGTTGGCGGCCACCACCGAAAAGTGCATTTTTTCTACCACCTGCGGCTGCTCGACCAGCGCCGTAAGGGCCGGCACAGTATGGCCCAGGCCTCTGGGATACTGCTCGGTAAATAATATCGGGGTATTCAAGGTCCGGCAGGCCGAAATAAGCCATTGAATACGGGCATTCAACTGCTCGCTGTCATTGATGGCCGGCAGCAGTTTTTCCTGCACATCCACAACCATAAGCGCCGCTTTACCTGACTCCATTAACATATTGTTCTCCTGATGGTGACTGCATATTGTGATGCCGAGGTCTGGTCATCAGTATGCCGTGTTTGCGTGCGAAAGAAAAAGGCGCCCGTGAGTGGACGCCTTTGAGGGTGAGCTGGTTTTAACGCGAGATCACACTTTGAACTCTCCCAACAATTTGTTCTGTTGTTGCATTTGTTCCAGCATGGCCTGACAGTATTTTACCTGAGCCACGGCACCGGTCGCCACATCCTGGCTGATGTCGCGGATGTTGGTGGTGTTCTGGTTTATCTCCTCGCTGGTGGCGCTTTGCTCTTCCGCTGCCGTGGCGATTTGCAGATTCATGTCGTTGATACGAGTAATGGCATCACGAATGCGGGTCAGTACATCGTTGGCCTCGGTGGCATCCACCGACGTCTGTGCTGCCAGCTGCTGACTCTGCTTCATTTTGCTTTCCGCTACCTTCACGCCGCTTTGCAGCTTTTCTATCATGCCGCCTATTTCCTGGGTGGAGCGCTGAGTGCGAGAGGCCAGCGATCGCACCTCATCGGCTACCACGGCAAAACCACGGCCTGATTCTCCTGCCCGGGCGGCTTCAATGGCGGCATTCAGTGCCAGCAGGTTGGTTTGTTCGGCAATACCCGTGATGACCGACAGAATGGACTCTATGTTATGACTCAGCTGTGCCAATTCATTTACCGAGACCATGGTGTCTTCCATATCTGCGGCCAATCGCTCAATTGCCTGGGTTGAACGGGACACTACCTGGGCGCCCTGTTCGGTTTCCAGACTGGCTGCGTTGGCGGCTTCGGCTGCGTGTTGGGCGTGCTGGGCCACTTCGTTGGCGGTAGCGGCCATTTCATGCATGGCGGTTGCCAGCTGGTCGAGTTCCTGCAGTTGCACCTGCAGTTGATTCTCGGCTTGTTCCGATTGCCCGGACGTATCATTGATGCTGGTTTTCAGCTTGTGAGAACTCTCCATCACCTCACCAATCAGTTTTTGCAAGTGCTCCAGAAAACCGTTGAATTCATTGGCAACCAGGCCAAATTCATCTTCACGCAGAATGGGCAGTCGTTTGGTCAAATCCCCCTGGCCGCCATTGATGTTGATCAATGATTGATGCAATCCACCAAGCGGTTTGAGCAGATTACTCATCAGTAACACCAGCAAGACCAGGCTAACCAGTACCCCGAACACGGAAATAAGCAGAGTTTGCCATTGCAGGCTATCTGCCTTTGCCATTACCACGGCTTCATTCAAGATCACGCCTATATACCAGTTTTCGCCTGGCAGCTGGGTCAGTGGGGTGAACGAAACCCAGTGCGGCTGGCCTGCCAACGAATAGCTGGTAATCGAGGGCGTCAGTTCAGGTTTTACGCCCTCAAACAGGGTATTCAGCGACTGGCCGTTCAGTTCGGCGTTGGGGTGAGAAATAATATTACCGTTTTCGGCAACCAGAAAGGCATAGCCGGCACCGTTGAAATCGATATGGTTAATGGCATCGGTGACCGTTTGCAGACTGAGGTCACCACCAAATGCACCCTGAAACTGTCCGTTGGTACGAATGGCGGAAACCACAGAAATCAGAATGTCGCCGGTGACGGAATCGGCATAGGGTTCGGTCAGTACGGCTCTGTTGGCCTGCTTGGCCACCGGATACCAGGGGCGCTGGCGTGCATCCCAGCCGGGAGGATTCCAGCCTGGATCATTGCCGATGCTGCGGCCGTTCTGGCTTTCCAGTCCACCGAACACAAGTAAAAATTCATCTTTCAACAGCGGGGTGTCAAACACGCGTTGTACCTGTTCGGGGCTGTAATCACGATTGATGCTCTGAGCCATCATGTCGACCAGCTTGAGCTTGCTGTTAAGCCAGTTTTCTATCTGGCTGGCCAGAGTAGAGCTGGTTTCGGTGATGGCCGCGGTAGTCTGGCTGCGCAGGGCATCCTTTACCTGCGAGAGCTGCATCCACGACAAGATGCTGACGGTCAGCAACAGCACGGTGGCGGCGGCAAGGCCAACCTTATGGGTTATTTTCATACAACTAATCCTTTAGTAATGGCGTGTTCGATAACGACTCCTAATCTAGTCGTTTCTTTCAGAGCAACCTACTGATTAAATGTGTTTATTCTTATGTTTTGCGTTGGGACACATTTTCTGTCTTGATTGCCAGTATGTAAAGGTAATGTTGATCTGGTGTTATTTCTATCGGCGCCTAGGGTAAATACTTGACGAATTTGTATATTCAAGACGGGTGAAAGGCTGTGAGCAACAGAGCTTTATAGTAGCTAAATATCAGTTTTTATTGGTGTTTATGGTTTTTTACGGTAGGTTGGAACATAAAACTGAGGAGTCGGTATATGGAAGTGCTTTCGCTATTGGAACAAAGAATTATTGGCTGTTTGATCGAGAAACAGGTGTCTACCCCAGAAGTGTATCCACTGACCCTGAAATCATTGCTCAATGCCTGCAATCAGAAAAGTAATCGCCAGCCGGTGATGAGCCTGACCGAAGCCGAGCTGCAAGTCGCGCTGGATTCGCTCTCGGCACGACATCTGGTTAATAACTGTGCCGACTTCAACTCCCGCACCGCCAAATATCAGCATCGCTTTTGTAATACCGAGTTTGGTGATCTGCAGTTCAGTAGCGCCGAGCTGGCCATTGTTTGCGAACTCCTGCTGCGTGGCCCGCAAACGCCGGGTGAGCTGCGCAGTCGCACCTCGCGCCTGCATCAGTTCAGTGAGGTTGCTGGTGTAGAAGAGGGCTTGCAAAGTCTGATTGAAAAGGGGCCGTATGTCATCAAGCTGGCCAGGTTGCCGGGCAAGCGAGATGCCCGTTACGGCCACCTGTTTGGTGACACCGATTACGAGCATTACGCCGACACCGGCAACGACAAGGACAACCAGGCACTACTGCAGCAAGTCACCGACCTGCAGGCCGAAATAGCCCGCCTGCAAGCCCGCATACAAGAGCTGGAAGAATAAAAAACGAGCCGCTTACAAAAGACGAGTCTGTTTGTAGTCTGCCGCTTTAGCTGGCAGTCCCGTCCTGGCGGGATGTTAAAACGATCCTGCCAACGCAGGCCCGGCAGCTGAAGCGCCGGACTACAGGATGTAGTGTGTTTTGTAGTCTGCCGCTTCAGCTGGCAGTCCCGTCTCGGCGGGATGTTTAAAACCATCCTGCTAACGCAGGCCCGGCAGCTGAAGCGCCGGCTACAAAATGCCGGGTTTGTCTTTAACTGATGGCGTATCGCGTAAGGCTTCCAGCTTTGTCTGAGGCCAAACCTTGTTAATCAGGGCTTCTGGTCCGCCGGGCAAACCTACTTGCTGAAACTGTAATCGCCCCTGTTCGTCCAGCACGCTGATGGCATTGGAGTGGGCAATGTCACCGTCGGCCAACCCCATATACTGAATACTCAGTGCCATGGCCAGGGTGCGTACGTCTGCATCGTGGCCGCTAAGCAGGCTCCAATGCTGGTTCAGGCCTCTTTTTTTGGCGAAGTGACGCATGATTTTGGGGGTATCCCGGGCGGGCGTTAACGACACCAACACAAAGCCCACTTGCTGCTGTTGCACCGGAGTGAGTGCCTTTTGTATGGCTTTCATGTCCGATACAATAACCGGGCAGGCGGTAATACAGTCGGTATAGATCAACGCTACTATCTGCTTTTTTCCGGCCAGCTCGGCAAGGTTAACGGGGTTGTCATAACGGTTTTGCCACTGGCTGGTCAGCTGATAAACCGAATCCCCCGGCAGGGCGGCGTGCACATTAAATACGACCAGTAACATCAACATCTGCAATATCTTCATGGGGTCTCTCCTGGTGATTCGGGTGGCGCCAGATCCTGTGCACACCTGAATCCCAGGTTTTGCAGGGTATAAGGCGCCTTCAGGCTGGAGCGAAAACCAAAGCGCATAAAAGCGGCATAATCGGACGGGTCGGCACTGCCTGCGGCCGCCGAGCCACAAAACAACCCCTGATCAAGCGAGCTGTCTCCTCGCGACTCGCCGGTCACCAGGGCTGAGTTGAAGTCTTGCGTCCATTCCCATACCAAACCGTGCAGATCCTGTATTTGCCAGTAGTTGGCCGGGCTGTGCCCCACATCAGGCAGGGTGGCGGTGGCCGGGCGGGCATACCAGGACAAAATACGCCGAGTGTAACCAGGCTCTGTACTGCCGTTGGCAGCCAGCTCCGAAGCCTGAGCCACATATTCCCATTCCGACACTGTTGGCAGACGTTTTCCCTGGGCCTGGCAATAGGCACTGGCGGCAAACCAGGAAACATAAGTGACGGGTTGCTCTTGTTGTTCTGTGGTTGGGCCTTGTTCGGCCCAGTGACGTAAATACTGTGCTTCGGCAAACAGAGCAGGAATTTGTTGGGGCTGCCAGCCTGAATGCCGTCGCACAAAATCGGCAAACTGGCGGTTGGTCACCGGGGTGGTATCCAGCCAAAATGGTGCCACTTGAGTAAGCGGGCTGTCTTTGGTCAGGTAAAGCGGTCGAACCTCCCCGCGGGGAAGTTCGACCATACCTGGCACCGATGCCTGCAATGCCGTCATGCCAAGCAGCAGTGCCATCATCATTAGTGAGCGCTCCCTTCCATAATGATGGCTTTGCCTTCATTGCGGCGTTTTTCCACCTGTTCCGGGCTAATGGCGGTACCGTTATTCCCCCAACTATTCAGCACATAGGTCAGGGCGTTGGCGGTATCCTCGTCGGTGAGGCTCATGGCGGGCATAATGCTGTCGAAGGCCTGACCATTCACCTTGATAGGGCCTTTCAGGCCATGGATCACCACGTCAATCGCCCGGGTGGTATCGGCATTCAGGAAGTCTGAATTGGCCAGCGGAGGAAAGGCGCCGGGGATGCCCTTGCCGTCGGCCTGGTGACAGGCCTGACAGTTGGCCTCATACACCCGCTTGCCGTACAGCAACTGGTCGTCCTTGTTGTTGGCGACCAGTTTGGGATGACCGTTGGGAATGCTCTGTATCGCCGAGCCTTCGGGCAGGTAGACGTTTTCGGCCACCTTGCCGGAATAGACGATTTTATCTTCGGGGCCGTCTACCGTCATCATGCCGAGTGCCCCCTTGTTGAAGGCCCGAAAGATGGAGTGATCCACCAGAATGAAGTTGCCGGGCACCTCCAGCTTGAACTCGGCCACGGCGGCGCCACCGGCGGGCACCAGGGTGGTTTGCACGTTTTCGTTCTGCAGATTGCCACCCTCTACGTTGACTTTGTCGAAAATCTCGCCGATGACATGGAAAGACGACACCAGGTTAGGCCCGCCGTTGCCCACAAAAAGCCGCACGGTTTCGCCTACGTTGGCGGTCAGTGCCTTTTCGCCATTCAGCGCGCCTACGGCACCGTTGAACACTACATAGTCCGGCTGTTCCTTGATGGCCTTGTCCATATCGAACGACTGCAGTCCCTGTTCGCCATAGGCGCCCTTGGTATAGAAGTCGCCCTGCATCACGTAATATTCCTTGTCTACCGGCGGCAAGCCTGCTTCTGGCTCGACCAGGATCAAGCCATACATACCGTTGGCAATGTGCATGCCCACCGGCGCCGTGGCACAGTGATACACATACAACCCGGGGTTAAGCGCCTTGAAATTGAATACCGAGGTGTGGCCCGGCGCAGTAAAGGAAGCGGCCGCACCACCACCTGGGCCGGTGACCGCGTGCAAGTCGATGTTGTGGGGCATCTTGGAGCTGGGGTGATTGGAGAGATGGAACTCAACCTCATCGCCCTCGCGCACCCGCAGAAACTGACCGGGTACAGATCCGCCAAAGGTCCAGAACATGTATTCCACGCCATCGGCAATTTCCATCACCTTTTCTACGGTTTCCATTTTCACCACCACCTTGGCGGCGTGATCCCGGGTGATGGGCGGCGGCACCATGGGAGGAGAAGTCAATACGGCGTCTATTACCGGCAGGCTGGCGGCCTGGGCGGAAAGGGCGAAGGTAAAGCTCAGTGCTGCAACCAGTTTGTTGAGTTTCATATACGGCTCCCTGCATACGGCATTGTCAGCGACTTGGTATTATTATATGTATCTGCAATGCCAGTTTGTATGAAAGAGAGTCAAGTTGAGCTGATGTGGATCAATAAACAAGCTTGTTTATTCGAGTCGTTCCGGCAGTCAGCAGACAAAGACAGCGCCGAAGAGGCGGCTCAGCCTGCAGAGGAGGGCGGTAATAGCGTTTCCAGAAAGGTGTCTAGCACCAGATTGGCTCGGCGGCTGCGGGCGGTAATGGCGCAAAAACGGGTGGTAAAGCCGGTTTTTTCCGGCTGCAAGGCTTTCAAGCGGCCGCGTTCCACCCAAGGACGGGCATAATGGTCGGGCAGGTAGCCGAGATAACAGCCGGTAAGCAGTAAAAACATGATGCCTTCCCGATCGTTGGCCTTCGCGCCCAGCGGATGACGGCGATACAGTGCTTGCGCCTCGGCGGGCAGGGCGAAGCTGGGCACCACCACCTCGTAGTCGGTCAGAGATTGACAGGCCTCGTCGTCCGCAGAAAACAGCGGGTGGCCAACGGCGCAATAGAGGCTGGAGCTTTCTTCGTAGAGCGGCAGGTAATCCAGCCCTGGCAGCTCGCGCACCCGGGGCACCACGCCCACATTGAGCCGGCCGTCGAGCACGCCGATTTCTATATCGTTCGACGGTTGCATGTGAATATTGATCTTCACCTCCGGCCCCCGGGCCTTGAGCGCGGCCAGACCGTGGGTGATCTTCATGCCTGGGTGGCTGACCAGGTTGTCGGTAATGCCGATGGCCAGGGTGCCGCGCAGGTGCTGGTGCAGATCGTTGATTTCGGCCTTGAAGTGGTCGATGGCCCCCACCAGCCGATCGCTGGCCTCCAGCACTCGTCGTCCTTCGTCGGTGAGGGCAAAACCGGCCCGGCCGCGCTGGCAGAGTTTGAATCCCAATCGGCTTTCCAGATCCGCCATCTGCATGCTGATCGCCGCCCGGCTGATACCCAAGCTCACTTCCGCCGCCGAAAAGCCGCCACAGGCCGCCACGGTGCGGAACACCTTCAACAGCTTCAATTCGAAATCGCTGACCTGATTCAATACCGGCTGTTTTCCTTCCGCCATTATGTACTCCTTTATTCAACCGACTCTGGTATTTCCGTCTCGGCGGGATGTTATTAAGACCACCCTGCTCCGCAGTCCCGACAACTGAAGCGCCGGCTACAAAAGACGGTGTTTATCTTTAACTGACCGCTTCCAGCTTGCGGCTTTGTTGCCTCCCATTTTATAACGCCAGGGTAAAGTTAAGTAAACAGTGAACTGAAGTTCATAAAGTTTACATTTAACATTTATGTAACGTGCAGCATGCTTCAGTCATCTAGTGACGCCGGTGAGGCGACTGAACATGACAAGGAGTTGTGATGAACACCATGATTGACACGCAACGAACCGCAGAGGCCAAAGCCCAGCAGTTGAATCTGGACGCCTTCTGGATGCCATTTTCCGGTAACAGGGCCTTTAAGGCGGCTCCCCGGCTGATTGCCGAGGCCGAGGGAGCCTGGTTTACCGATACCCGGGGCAACAAGCTGTTCGATAGTCTCTCTGGCCTTTGGTGTACGGGGCTGGGGCACAAACACCCTAAAATCAACGAGGCCATTACGCATCAATTGAATATCCTGGATTTTGCTCCTGGTTTTCAAATGGGGCATCCGTTGGCTTTCGAGCTGGCCGAGCGGCTGGCCAGGTTGGCGCCGGCAGATCTGAACCGGGTGTTTTTCACCAACTCCGGCTCCGAGTGTACCGACACCTCGCTGAAAATGGCGCGAGCCTTTTGGCGCGCCAAAGGCAAGCCGGAAAAGACCAAACTGATCGGTCGGGCCCGAGGCTACCACGGGGTGAACATGGGGGGCACCAGCCTGGGGGGCATTGGCGGCAACCGCAAGCACTACGGCCAGCTTCTGGATGCGGACCATCTGCCCCATACCCTGCTGGCAGAAAATGCCTTCAGCAAGGGACAACCCGAGTACGGTGTCGAGCTGGCGGATCATTTGTTGCAGATGATTGAGCTGCACGACGCCTCCAACATTGCCGCCGTGATCGTCGAGCCCATGGCGGGGTCGGCCGGGGTCATAGTACCGCCGTTGGGCTACCTGCAGCGGCTGCGCGAATTGTGCGATCAGCACGATATTCTGCTGATTTTCGACGAGGTGATCACCGGCCTGGGACGGATGGGCGCCATGTTTGGTGCCGAGGCCTTTGGCGTGGTGCCCGACATCATGAACCTGGCCAAGCAGCTGACCAACGGCGTGATCCCCATGGGGGCGGTGATCGCGAAGGATCATATCTATCAGGCCTTTATGGATCAGCCCGGTCCGGATTACATGGTGGAGTTTCCCCATGGCTATACCTATTCCGGCCATCCGGTGGCCTGTGCCGCGGCCATGGCATCCCTCGATGTGCTGGTTGATGAAGATATGCCGGGTCAGGTACGCACATTAATGCCGGTGTTTGAGGAGCAAATTCACCGTCTGAAGGGACTGCCTCATGTGGTGGACATCCGCAACTGTGGTCTGGCCGGAGCGGTGCAGCTGGCGCCGTATCCCGGAGAGCCGGCTCGCCGTCCGATGGAGCTGGCCCTCAGCCTGTGGCAGCAGGGGTACTACGTGCGCTTTGGCGGCGATACCCTGCAGTTTGGACCGCCTTTTATTTCGACACCGGACGAGCTGGAGCAGCTGTTCAATGCGGTGCACCGTACCCTGAAGGCCCAGTCATAGCGGTAAGTGTCGGAGTCACCGGAAACTATTCGAGCTTGAGACCAAATACTTTTCAAGATTAACAAACACAAGGATCACTAAATGAACATTATTCCACACCTGATCAATGGCGAGCGCCACCACAGCACCACCACCCTGGACGTCTATAACCCGTCTACCGGCCAGGTGTGCAGTCAGCTATCCATGGGCGACGAAAGCCAGGTTACCGAGGCGGTCGCCGTTGCCAGGGCGGCGTTTCCGGCCTGGCGTGACACGCCACCGGCTAAACGTGCGCGGGTGATGTTCCGCTTCAAGCAGTTGCTGGAAGACCGAGCCGATGATATCTGCGCGTTGATCAGCGAAGAGCACGGCAAGACGCTGGAAGATGCCCGAGGTGAGCTGCAACGGGGTATCGAAAACGTGGAATACGCCTGTGGCGTGCCCGAGCTGCTGAAAGGTGACTACACCCGAAACGTGGGCCCCAATATCGATGCCTGGTCCGATTTTCAGCCGCTGGGCGTGGTGGCCGGCATCACACCGTTCAACTTTCCGGCCATGGTGCCGCTCTGGATGCTGCCCATGGCTATCGCCTGTGGTAACTGCTTTATTCTCAAGCCGTCGGAAAAAGATCCCGGCTCTTCGTTATTGATCGCCCAATTGCTGGAAGAGGCCGGCCTGCCAAAGGGAGTGATTGGCGTTGTGCACGGCAACAAGACGGTGGTCGATGCCTTGCTGACCCACAAAGACGTCAAGGCCATCAGCTTCGTTGGCTCTACCCCGGTGGCGGAATATATCTACGCCCAGGGCACCGCCAACGGCAAGCGGGTTCAGGCACTGGGAGGCGCCAAAAACCATGCGGTGCTGATGCCGGATGCGGATCTTGATAGTGCCGCCAATGCCCTGATGGGCGCCGCCTATGGCTCTTGCGGCGAGCGTTGTATGGCCATATCGGTGGCGGTGTGCGTAGGGGATGCGGTGGCCGATGCGTTGATCGCCAGGCTGGAGCCGCAGATCCGCGCCCTTAAAATCGGCCCCGGTACCCAAAGTGGCCAGGACATGGGCCCCGTTATCAGCAAAGAGCACCTGGCCAAAATTGAAGGCTACATCAGTGCCGGGGTAGAGCAGGGTGCGGCGCTTACCGTGGACGGCCGCGGTCTGACAGTGCCCGGCCATGAAGGAGGCTACTTTCTCGGTGGCTGCCTGTTCGACCGGGTGACTCCCGAGATGAGCATCTACCAGGAAGAGATTTTTGGCCCCGTGCTGTGCGTTGTACGGGTCGACAGCCTGGAAGCCGCTATCGAGCTTATCAATGCCCACGAATACGGCAACGGTACCTGCATTTTCACCCGCGACGGCGAAGCCTCCCGGATGTTTGGCGACGAAATAGAAGTGGGCATGGTCGGCATCAATGTGCCGCTGCCTGTGCCCGTGTCTTACCACAGCTTTGGCGGCTGGAAACGCTCGCTGTTTGGTGACCTGGCGGCCTATGGCCCCGACTCGGTGCGTTTCTATACCCGGCGCAAGACCATCACCCAGCGCTGGCCGGAACGCGCCAGCCACCAGGCTTCGGATTTTGCCTTTCCGAGTATGTAACCCATTTTTAGGTCGCCCTTGCAGGCGGCCTTTATTTTTTCTGATGAAGTATCTGTGCGTCAGGTGGCGCACTCTTTGTTTGTGCGAGCGTTTAGACGAAAGGATATTCGGCATAATAACTGAGTAATAAACAGGAGGTTTTTTATGACGTTAGGCTTACCAACCGCCACCGCACTAATGGTCTTTGGCATTCCTCTATTTTGGGTACTTTATACCCTGGGCTTTATGTGGGTCAGCCGCCATTGGAAAGATGAGCAACAAGAAAAGGGGAGAAATGATCATGAGTAGCACCATTGTCTTTTTGTTGTTGTATTTTTCATCAATGCTGATGATCGGTCTCTGGGCCATGCGCCGAGGAGCTGGTAGCAACCTGGAGGAGTATATGCTGGGTGGGCGTCAGGTCGGTCCTTTGGTGACCGCACTGACGTTGCAGTCTACTTCCATGAGCGGCTACATGTTTCTCGGGGCCGGCTCTCTTAGTTATACCCAGGGATATTGGAGCTACTGGTTTGCAGCCGGGGATATTGGCGGTGGAGTACTTAACTTGTCCGTGATTGGGCGACGCATGCGCAAGCTGTCCCAGTTGCTGGGGGCGCTAACCTCAATCGAATACTTGGAAAAACGTTATCCCTCCCGCTGGGTTCGCATGATAGGAGCCAGCCTGTCGGTGTTCCTGTTGTTTTTCTACGTACTGGCGCAGTTTATTGCCGGTGGCAAGGGGCTGGAAATGGTCACCGGTCTCCCTTATGCCTGGTCACTATTGATCGCGGTGGCGGTGATTATCATGTACACCTTCATGGGTGGCTATGCGGCGGTTGCCTATACGGATCTGGTACAGGCCCTGATCATGGTGGTGGGCGTTATGTGGGTGCTGTTCGCCGCACTGGATCATGTCGGTGGACCTGTGGCGGCTCACGCAGCTCTGGCTGAACTGGATCCGACCTTGCTATCCATCTGGGGAAGGGGCCTAGAAAACGAAGGCCAGTGGGGTATTGTTGTGGGTGCCTTCTTTGTGTTTTCCATTGGCTATATGGGCTGGCCTCATGTGGTGACTCGGCACATGGCGATGAGCAGCCCGCTGACCGCTCGCAAGGCTGGCGTCTATTCCACGATCTGGAATCTTATGTTTGTGACCGCGCCTTACTTTATTGGCTTGCTGGCCATTCTTATCGTGCCTAATATCGCCGATCCTGAAATGGCAATCTTTGCGACCGCTGAAGCGCTGCTGCCCCCGGCTGTGGTGGGGATTGTGATGGCGGCCATCATGGCAGCCATTATGTCCACCGCCGACTCGCTGCTGCTGCAGACCGGATCCATTGCCTCCCGAGACATCTATCAGCGGTTCATCAACCCGGATATGAGTGAACGACAAATGGTGTGGGTATCGCGCCTCATCGTGCTGGTTATGGGAACCTGTGGTTATGCTATTGCTCTGCTCCAACCCCCTGGAATCTTCACCATAGTGATCTTCACTACCACAGTATTGGGCAGTGCCTTTTTGCCGGCTTATGTGGCGGCAGTCTGGTGGAAAAAAGCCAACACCCCGGGTGCCATTGCCTCCATGCTGATGGGGGCGGGAAGCTCCTTCCTGTGGGAGCTACTGGATATGAGCGCCAGTACTGGTCTGCATCCGATGCTGGTAGGTGTGGTCTGCTCCTGCGTCAGCATGGTATCGGTCAGTCTGCTGACCCAGCAGCGCTACCCGGTGCCGGATTACATTCTGGAAGCCATGGATGAAAGTGCGAGCCTGCGGGCATTGCCGGCTCATCTGTTGAATAAGCAGGACTTCTCTCTGTCTGGCGAAGCCAAGCAGCTGCGTCCGGCCTGACTACAGAGTAAAGCTAGGGGCGGATGATATCCGCCTTTTCTACGAGGTAGAATATGCAGACAATACAGACAATTAGCCGGCGTCTTTCCAGGGAAGATGCCACAGCTCTGGTAGAGCAATGGCCTGGTGATTTTAGAGTGAACCGGTGTGATCCGGTCTGGTTTCCCTATGCGTGGTTTCAGGTGGATTGCAGCTTGCGCACTTTGTGGCGTCAGCAGCAAATCAAGTTACAGTGTCTGGTTAATCTTTGCGATGGCGTGGCCGCCACCTGCGATCCACTGAGAATCGAACGTTTGGCGGTAGAAGACAAGGTAGTGGAAAGTGCTATGGCCATGTCGGCTGCAGCCCTTCGAGCCTTGCGTTACAGTGCCCATGCGGTGGTGCATAAAAAACGTACTTTGCAATATGTGAAACCCGTCATTACCGAGCAGAACCGTGTATTCAAGCCGCTGTGGGTAGTGGCCGGTACTTATGGCAAGGAGGATATTGAACTGGAAGTACTGGTGGACGGTATTACCGGAGGTTATCACCTGCTGACCGCTTGATAACAAAGTACATGGTGTCGCTTTGTGTTGTATTCATTGTTCATGGCACCTGGTACTGGTCACCTTCGCGAAGGTGAGCTATGCGCTCTGCGGCGTACCTTCTGTATTCGGGTAATAGTCTATCTGCACTGGACTCCTGCCTTCGCATCAATCGCCAGCTGCAAGGCCTTTTCTTGCCCGGCGCAAGCTGGCACAATGTGCGCTTCTTGGGGGAGTAATCGTTCGGCGCCAGCCGAAACCATCGTCAACAATCTCTAAGCCACAAGCTTATGGTGATGGTGTCCTGTTGGATTGATGAGACCTGAGCCAACCTTATTCGCCGGGCGGGGAATAGGGCGGCTCTGGTATAAAGGTCCCGCCCTTAAGAGTCATTATGCTGTCCACTGCTATTTTATTTAAAAAAATCAATAAATTAACTCCTGACTCTCCGGCAAGTACAGGAGGTTTTGTATGCTGATGTCTATTGCGGCCATCGTGCTCGGCCTGGCGGTACTGGTATGGAGTGCCGATCGTTTTGTGGATGGTGCTTCGGCCACCGCCCGTTATGCCGGCATGCCCCCTTTGCTGATTGGTATGGTGATTGTGGGTTTTGGTACCTCGGCGCCCGAAATTGTGGTGTCGGTCATTTCCGCCATGGAGGGAAACCCGGGGCTGGCGCTGGGTAATGGCTATGGCTCTAACATTGCTAATATCGGGTTGATATTGGGGATAACGGCGCTGATCAGCCCCATTTCCGTACACTCTCAGGTGCTGCGTAAAGAGCTGCCCATTTTACTGGTGATCACCTTGCTGTCGTTGGCATTGCTGTGGAACGGCATGCTGGCGCGTACCGATGCCATCGTGCTGCTGGTGGTGTTTGTGCTGTTAATGGCCTGGAGCATCAAACAGGGCATGAACGACGGCAAAGACAGCATGACCGGCGAAGAGGTGAAAGAGCTGGACGAAAACCTGATGACCCTCAAACAGGCGATCTTCTGGCTGGTATTCGGTTTGCTGCTGTTGGTGGTCAGTTCCCGGATACTGGTATGGGGCGCGGTGAATATTGCCCATGCCTTTGGCGTCAGTGATCTGATTATCGGCCTGACCATAGTCGCCATCGGTACCTCGCTGCCCGAGCTGGCTTCCTCCATTGCCGCGATTCGTAAAAATCAGCACGACCTGGCCATCGGTAACGTGATTGGCTCCAACCTGTTCAACACCCTGGCGGTGGTCGGTCTGGCAGGTGTCATTCATCCTCTGGACGTGGCCAGCGAAGTGATCAGCCGTGACTTTGTGGTGATGATAGGGCTGACCCTGTCGTTGTTTGTGCTGGGGTACGGCTTCAGGGGGCGGCCGGCGCGCATCAACCGCATTGAAGGGGGCTTGCTGCTCGCCATTTACCTGGCCTACACCGGCTGGCTGGCACAAGGCGTACTCAGCGCGGTATAACCGTCGAGACCCTTGTTATCAAACGCATCCGCCCATAATGGGCGGATGCGTTTTTTTATGCGCCGAATCATGAGGTAAGCTGCTCATAGGTCTCAAACCATTGGTCTTGATAAGTCGCCATATAGCGTCTGGAAGTAACTACACTGAATCGATATGGTTTGTTTATTCGCTAAACAGGAGCCCTCATGAGCGAGTTTATTGATCTGCACGGCACGCGTTTTGGCACATTCTCATCCTATCGGACGTTTTTTTGTGGCCTGCTGTGCAGCCTGCCCCTGCTCACCTCGGGTGGTCTGGCTCAGGCCGCAGAGACCTCGGCACCGACAGCGACGCCACTGTCGGCCCAAGACAGTGATCCCAATAACATGGGTTGGATGCAGGGTTTTCCGCCCGCGCCCGACAAACGGCTGAAAGCGGCCGATGGCTCGTTTTTTGAATTTCCGGCGCTGCGTTACAGCGTTACTCACATGCGCCAGTTCTTGCCCACGGTAGCCGTATCACGCGGCCTGGCGGCTCCACAGCCGCTGGCATACCGGCTGGATCCGCTGATCGACAGCCTGCAATTTTTACCCTGGAACAGCAAGCAGCCGATGAGCTTTGCAGACTCGCTGTGGCATAACTACACCGACGGCATGCTTATTCTGCACCAGGGTGAAGTGGTCTATGAGCGCTACTTTGGCTCCCTGAAAGAAGATAACAAGCACGCCGCCATGTCGGTGACCAAATCCTTTACCGGTACCCTGGCGGCGATGCTGGTGGCCGAAGGCGCGCTGGATCCAAGCAAAGCAGTCGTGGAATACGTGCCCGAACTGAAAGACTCGGCCTTTGGCGATGCCACCGTGCGCCAGGTGATGGACATGACCACCGGGCTGCAATACAGCGAAGATTATGCCGATCCCAAGGCCGAGGTGTGGGAATACTCGGCTGCCGGCAATCCTTTGCCCAAGCCCGCCGATTACACCGGCCCAGTGGGGTATTTCGAGTATTTAACCCGGGTGAACAAGCAGGGCGAACATGGTCAGGCTTTTGGTTATAAAACCATTAACAGCGACGCCCTGGGCTGGATTATTTCGCGTGCAACCGGACAGTCGGTGGCCGAACTGCTGTCGGAAAAAATCTGGCGGCGCATCGGTATGGAGCAGGACGCCTATTATCAGGTGGATGAGCTGGGCATTCCGTTTGCCGGTGGCGGCCTGAGTGCCGGGTTGCGCGACATGGCGCGTTTTGGCGAGTTGATCCGCAACCGGGGGCAGTGGCTGGGTGAGCAGATAGTACCGGCCACCGCCATCGACGATATTCGCAAGGGCGGCAGCAAAGACGCCTTTGCCAAAGCCGGATACGACAAACTGAAAGGCTGGTCTTATCGCAACATGTGGTGGGTGACCCATAATGCCAATGGCGCCTTTGCCGCCCGCGGCGTGCATGGCCAGACCATTTATATCGACCCCGCCGCCGAGATGGTGCTGGTGCGCTTTGCCTCGCATCCGGTGGCGGCCAATGGTGCCAACGACCCCACGTCTCTGCCGGCCTACCAGGCCGTGGCCGATCATCTGATGGCAAAGCCCGTCGCGCAGCCGTAAGCGTTCAGTAACCGAAAGGCAAGGCCAGATGAAGAGCGAAAGATACACCGCAGCATCATAAATCGTAGGGTCGAATTCATTCGACCGGTTTCAGGTTTGGTGTTACCCATCACTCTGATGCTTGCTTTTCGTGGCAGCAATTTTTTTAAAATCGAGAGGACTACATCATGAATCCAGCAAGCTTGTTCGATCTCAACGGTAAAGTGGCCATTATCACCGGCGGTGCCAAGGGCATTGGCAAGGGCTGCAGTGAGATGCTGGCCGCTCATGGTGCCAGCATAGTGGTGGCCGACTTTAACCTGGAAGCCGCCGAAGCCACCGCCGAGCAGATCCGTAAAGACGGCGGCCAGGCCAGGGCCGTGGCCTGCGATGTCACCAAAGATGAAGACCTGACCGGCCTGGTCGATGCCACCCTGGCCGAGTTTGGCCAGATCAATATTCTGGTGAACAACGTGGGTGGCGGCGGTGCAGGTCGTGAAAGCCCCGCCACGCTGACGGTAGAGCAGTTTGCCCATACATTTGAGCTCAACGTGTTCAGCAACTGGCGCCTGGCCCAGCTGTGCGCGCCGCACATGGAGAATGCCGGTTACGGCTCCATCATCAATATGTCGTCGATGAGCTCGATCAACAAAAGCCCGGCCATCAGCGCCTATGCCTCGTCCAAGGCGGCCATCAACCACATGACCGCCAACCTGGCCTTCGACTATGGCCCCGCCGGCATTCGGGTGAACGCCGTGGGCCCGGGGGCGGTAAGAACCGATGCCCTGGCCTCGGTACTCACACCGGAAATTGAAGCCACCATGCTCTCCCACACCCCAATCAAGCGCCTGGGCGAGCCGGAAGACATCGCCGGTGCCGTACTGTACTTTGCCGCCCCCATCTCCAAGTGGGTGAGTGGGCAGGTACTGTTCGTCAACGGTGGCGGCGTACAAACCCTGGATTAAACAACTCTTCGGTTAATCAGCCCCGAACAACCAAAAACGGCGTGCCAGAGAGCACGGCGTTTTTATTTAAATGGTCACCGGCGGGGTCGGCGACGGTAAGGTCGAATTTATTCGACCGCTACGAACGGGCAGATTCGTGGTTTGCTTCAGTTGCCGCTATTCAAGCTGTCATCAAACAACAGCGAGTAGGGCCTGTCCAGCGCGGCCTTTATATCAGCCAACGAAAACACCTTGAAAAACTCGGTAAAGCGACTGCCCTCAAACCAGATTTGCACTACCGGCAGCGCCATAATGCGCTGCTGGGCACACAAGGCGCTGCCCCTTGTCTGGCAGTCGACATAACAGGCCTGCATGTAGGGGAACTGCTCCGCCAGCAGCCGTTGCAGTTGCGGCTTTAGCGCCTGACACACGCCGCAAGCCTGGCCGCCATACAACACCAGCACCGCCGAATGCTCGGCCAACAAACTGTCCAACTGCGCCTGATCAGTCACAATCAGCATATAAAACTCCTCTTGAAGGTGAGGGGGATGGCTAAAACAAAGCGTTAAGCTGTCAGCTGTACTTTATAAGTTAACTATAAGTCCCCGAACCCGTGATCTTTGTAGCCTGCCGCTTTAGCTGGCAGTCCCGCCTCAGCGGGATGTTAAACACCTTTCGCAGTGAAAGAGCGCAGAGCCCACGGAAAAACAGAGAGCAGACCTTAAAGCGGTTCAAGGAATCGGGCTCTGCAAATCCTGAATCCAACCCCGCCATCCTGATGTCCGTCAGCATGACGGCGTAACGACTAAACATCAGATCTGCCATGGAATTCACTGAGTCCATTGAAAAATTTTATTCTTCCGTGTTTTTCCGTGTATTCGGTGGCAAGAAGTGCCTTAAGATCTTTTTCCATTCCCCATTCCCCAATGAATCTGTTTAGCTCGGCGCAGGGCGCCATGTTTTCCCTTTCACGGATTTCAGATCAACACTGTGCTCTCCAATCTGGCATACGCTATATGCATCAATTGAACTCGAGAGCCTGCCTATGTCATACCAGCCACAACGATTGGTGCTGCTGTTCGACGGCACCTGGAACGACCCGCAAAACAATACCAACGTCATCAAGCTGGCGCGCAGCATAGCGCCCTTTGATGGCGAACGTCGCCAGCGTTTTTTTTACAGCCCGGGCGTGGGCACCACGGATGCCACTCGCCTGTTGGGCGGCATGTTTGGCGTGGGCTTAAGCCAAAACCTGTGCCTGGGCTACGACTGGCTGGCACGGCATTATCAGCCAGGCGACGAGGTGTGGGTGTTCGGCTTCAGTCGCGGTGCCTATACCGCACGCAGCATGGTGGGCATGATCCGTAAATGCGGTTTGCTGCGCATTATTACGCCCATTCAGCTGGCGGCCGCCGAACGATTATACCGCAATAAAAGCGCCGCCCCCGATGATGCGCTCTGCCGCCAGTTTCGAGACCTTTACAGCCGAGAAATCAAGATACACCTGCTGGGCGTGTGGGACACAGTAGGGGCCCTGGGCATTCCCGGTACCCTGATTTCGGAGCGGGGAACCTACTCCTGGCACGATACCAAATTGTCAAAAATCGTGGAGCGGGCCTACCAGGCCATTGCCCTGGACGAGCACAGAGCCGTGTACAACACCGTGCCCTGGATAAGCCCCAACGGCCAAAAGAAGCCCGAGCAACTAGCGGTGGAGCAACGCTGGTTTATTGGTGCCCACGCCAATGTGGGCGGCGGCTACCATAATGATCCGCTGGCCGATTTACCTTTGGCCTGGATGCAGCAAAAAGCCATGGCCGCCGGCCTGGTGCTTACGCCTGTGATCCCGGCAGAATATGCCTGGCTGAGTGCGCCACACGACTCGTTCAGCGAGTTTTTGGCGGGCTTTTATAGGCGTTACCGGCGCTGGTTTCATCAGGGCGATGGCCGTTATTATCGAGACATTTTTCGCGATAACGCCGGCAACCTGGCGGTGGGCGTGAGCATAGACCCGTCGGTATGGGCGCGCTGGCAACGCGTAGACAACTACCGGCCTCGCTCCCTGAGCAACGCCGAGCTGCTTCCCCCGACCCCAACGCCAACATAAGCCCGGCGTGCCCGGCCACTCAGCCTGGCCAGTATGAAATGAGCTACCCGCAACACGCCCATGAGTAGCGGGCCAAACAGCCAGAGCAGCCAACTGCCTAGGTAAAGCAGCGGAATCAACAGCAACAGCCACCCGGCAAACTGCACCGCCAGCACGGGATAGCCGAGCACCTTGGCGACCCCGGCCAGCACATCACTGATCAGGCTGGGGTGGGTCATTACCAGATAACCGGCACCGATAAACAGCGGCCATTTTGCATATCGGGCACTGCTCAGCACCATACGCCCACCCTGGCTTACCCGAGCCGCCAGGGCCGCCGAGCGGGTGGCCCGGCTGGCACTCTGGGTGGTCACCGCGGCGGCACGGCCCATATTCAATACCTTGACTGCGCTCGTTAACACCAGCACATCGACCGATGCCCAGCCAAAATCACCGGCGGTAACTTCTTCACCAGCGCGGTATTTGGTTTCCAGGCTGCGAATGCCGCTGGTAAAAAACTGGTTCAGTCCTTCCAGCATGCGTTCGGTCATTACCCACTGGGTTTCACCCTGGTCGTCCACCACAAACTGGCCAAGAAAGTCATGGCCTTCTTGCTTGATGAAGTTAACGGCAAACCAGCCCCGCTGTTGTGAAGAAAGCGCCTGATACTGGCTCGAAGGGGCCTCTGGAGCATCGGCACTTTTTGCCGCACCGGTAAAAAACTGCTTGAGCGCCTGATAGCCCTGGTCCGCCTTATTGATCAGCTCAATGCTGTAAATGGGGCGGGTCATAAAATGATGAATAGGCGGCAGCACGGTTTCACCATAGCGGCGCAGAATATCCTGAAATTCAGGCTCTGCACCGTAGAGTGAAAACACACCGCGGGCCATGTTCGGATAACGTATAAACGCCGCCTGCGCCTTTACCCGCAGCAGCGGGTCATCGGCCAGATCCAGCAGTATGGCCTGAACCCTGAGTGGTTCTTCTTCAATGCCGGGAAATTCTTTCAGCCTGTCGCCGGCCTGGATCTGTATCAGTTTCTGCTCGATGGGCACCGGGCGCACGGCCACACTGAATACAGCGGCCAATAACAGCGCCACACCACAAATGATAACGAGCTTTTTCACAGATTCATCCATCAATATCAAACAACACACAGGGGTATATCCGTTTTGTAGCAAGCCTACAACCGTTAATGGCAAAGCCCGCTAATCCAATACGTGGATACTGACGTCGCATAAATCATTATCGGCCCAAAGCGCGACTAAATACCGAGCCTGTTCAAAACGGGCATGGGTATACTGTGCCTGACCTCACATTCCACTAAGGTCGGATGTGACTTGTCAATTCAGTCTGTTAAGGTCTCGCGCATTACGGATGCTACAACAGCATCTTCTATCGAAATTGGTCAGTGCCGTTCAGCTGGCAGGCTACTTAATGGATTATTAGACGATCATGTGGAACATATTGAAAATAGCCAGTGCATTTATTGGCATTATCGTGGGGGCCGGCTTTGCGTCTGGCCAGGAAGTGTTGCAGTACTTTACCAGCTTTGGATACATGGGCACCGCCGCCGCCGTGGTAGCCACCGCGCTGTTTGCCTATCTGGGCATGATGCTGACCTGGCTTGGCAGCCGTACCGGCACCCGTTCGCACAAAACCGTGATTTACCAAATCAGCGGCCGCTATATTGGCGTGATCGTCGATTACGTGATCATCTTTACCCTGTTTGGCGTGGGCGTAGTGATGATCGCCGGTGCCGGCTCTATTCTCAATCAGCAGTTTGGTTTGCCTTCTTATATTGGCAGCGTTGTGATGACCTTGCTGATGGGCGCCACCCTGATGCTGCAGGTAAACCGCGTAGTGGGCCTTATCGGCAGCATAACGCCGTTTCTGGTGCTGGCACTGGCGCTTATCTGCGGCTACAGCCTGCTGACCATGGATCGCACCTTTGCCGAACTGGCACCCATTGCCGAAAGCATAGAGTCCACCTTGCCACACTGGCTGGTGTCGGCCGTTAACTATGTGTCATTCAATATTGCCGTGGGCGCGGCCATGTCGCTGGTCATGGGCGGTGCCGAGAAAAATGAAAATGTTGCCAAGTGGGGCGGCCTGCTGGGCGGTGCCGGCATTGGCGTGCTGATCATGATCAGCCACCTGGCCATGTTCTCGCAAATCGACAATATCGCCGGTTATCCACTGCCGTTGCTTAAAATCATCGACGGCATTTCGCCCTGGCTGGCCACCGCCATGTCGTTTGTGTTGTTCGGCATGATCTTCAGCACCGGTGCCAGCATGTTCTACGCCTTTGTGGCCCGCTTTGTAGACATGCGCACCCCGGCCGGCAACCGCTTCAGCATTGCCACCCTGGTAATCGGTTTTGTGGCCAGCTTTGCCGGCTTCACCAAGCTGGTGGCTTTCTTCTACCCGCTGATTGGCTATCTGGGATTGTTTTTGGTATTCGCGCTTATTTTTGCCCCTTTCAAACTCAAGCGAGACGCCCGTTTAAAGCTGGCACAAGCCCAATAACACTCTCACCAGATGAAAATAAAAAACACCGCATCCACGGATGCGGTGTTTTTTTATGCGCATTTCCATGCTTTATGTGGCAATACCGTTTGGCCGCTTTGTAACTGCACTGGTTCATGCCTGTACGTTATCCTTACTGGTTGTTGAACTAACTCCGGATGCGATATCTTTCAAGATACTGTGTGTTGAAAATCAGCAGGAGTGAGTGAAATGGCTGAGGCAATCGAAGCTGGAGCGATAGCGCATAAAACCCTGGCTGAGCTACGGGCCATGCACACCGGCACCTTGATGAATCGCCGCCAGGCCTTGCTCAAGTGCCCGGAAACCTCCACGCTCACCGCCCGGGATAAAGCCTCGCTGTTGCTTCCTATCCGCTTTAAAGATACGGCGGTGTGGCAAAATGCCTATCGAGATCTGAAAAGTGTGCTCGACACCAGAGAGCACCAGCCCACCAAGCAGCAACGTAAAGCCCTGCGCCAGGCGCGGGCCAAAAAACGATAGCGCGCCGTGGGCAATTTTCTGCAGCAAATAATCCGGTTTGCTGGAGGTAGAAACCCTGGACGAAACCGAGTTGCGCGAACGGGCCCAGGGCCTGCGGCCGGCAGTAGAGATAGAGCAGACATCCAGCGAGACTGAGCAAGAATGACATTCGAGTTATTTTGCTGCCCTGTAAAGGCCGAACGAAGAGTCTCCTCCACCGACACGCTGCGAGCACATCCATGTGGCGCTCAAACACATGACCTCCTTGTCATGTGATTGTCGGTGGAGAAGATCCCTTCATCCGGGCCTATGCTATGGAGTTGCTTGTTGGTAAGACCTGCGGGCAACTACTGTATGGATAGAGTACCTGGAGGAAGCTAATCTATGCGCCAAGCACGAGCGTAAAAGAAGTAAACCCTTAAAAAAAGTCAATTTGATTATGCTAGACAGTTATGAGGAAAATTCATGGAGTAATAGATATTACCTTAGGTGCTTGTATTAAAAGTTGTTAAAGTAGATGGATTGTATTTTAATTTAAATAGGTGTGAGGTTTGACATGGATTGGTTGTCACCAATTTATTACTTAGGTTTGGCTTTTATTTTTTTATTTTTACCTATGTTTGTTTTGTTGAGTGTGTTGACATATGTAAGGAAAAAAGAGGCTGGCCGCAGAGTTAATCCACTAACGGAAGACCTTTTCCGTACTCCAGGGTTTTCTTTACAGCAAAGAATAGATAGTATGCAATGGAATTTGATGGAGTCTATGATGATGATTCCTGTGCTAACAGCTATCGTACCTGCCCTATTTTTTATACAGGTAAAAATAGAAGAGCGGAGTGTTTCTTTTGCTAGCTGGGTTCCTATTGTAATTTTGATGATTATTGGCCTTACATACTATGTGCGAAAATTCTTTAAGCAAATAAAAAAAATAGAGAATCTTAGGTTAGGATATGCGTGTGAAATGGCTGTAGGGCAACAGCTAGAACAGATAGTTCGTCCCGATAATCGACCTTATCGTGTGTATCATGATATCCCCTTTGACGGATTTAATATAGATCACTTAGTCGTCGGTCCGAAGGGTGTATTTGTTATTGAAACTAAAGGAAGATCAAAACCACTTCACAATGGCAATAAGCTCTTTAAGGTGAGTGTAAAAGGTGATGCGCTCCATTTTCCTAAACATATCGAGCATGAGCCCATTCTACAGGTTAAGCGTAATGTACAAGCCGTGCGAAAGTGGCTGAGTGACGCAACAGGGTTTGATGTTCCAGTCGAAGGAGTCCTGACCATACCCGGATGGTATGTTACATCAGAGGAAAAAAGAAAGTCACTTTATGTAATGAATCCTAAGCAGCTTCCCTACTTATTTCCTGATGTGCAAAACGGTAAGCTAGACCTTGATAAAATACAGGCAATATCTTATCAAATAAGTCATCGAGTAAAAGATGTAGATCGTGAGCGAGTAGACCGCGTAGCATCGCGGCCACTCAAAAACTATTAATATGACAGCTAGTCTTATCCCAGCACACTAAACTCTTTGAATAACCTTACTGGTAGCTGATGTTTAAGCTGCCAGGTGATATTCATCGGCTTGCTGCCGTGATAATGCATAAATTTCACCGGGCCGCAGGCGCGATAGGGTGAGTTTTTGTCGATGCGCACAAATAGCTGAAACTGCCAGCCATTAGCTTCGCTTTCAATGTAGCGGCTGCCACTTGGAGTGCTGGGGCCAGCACTGTTTTGAGACTGCCAGTGGAACTGAGACTGACTGATGGCGTAGTCGTTATAGGCCACACCTTCGTGTAGGGCCGTACTCTTATCTAACGTCACGAACAGTAACTCGGTTTTTCTCTCTTTGAGCGTCAGTACACCCGCCTGAAACGGCGTACGCTTTTCTGCGCTAAGAAAACCTACGGCGGTAAGGATTTCCCGGCTTTGGTAAGCCGCATGTAATCGCAGCGGCGTGTTTTCTAGCCCAGGTAAGGGTGAGTATTGATGCTGTGTTCTTGCGTCTAGGTAGTTGCTGAGCTGAGCAAGCTCATTACATACGACTGGAACTTTAGATAGACGAGTGAGGAAGTCATGCGCCGACCCGGTTTGGCTTTGTTGGCCGTCTATTTGATATGCCAGCATTTGTAGCCGCTGCCGTTGTTGCTCATTTTCGATCGCGTAATGGGCATTATTCTCGGCGACGTGATTTATCAGTTGTAACTGTGCAGCATCATCCAGATGTAACAAACTACCCAGTCGACGGCTGAAATATCGTTCCTCGGCTGAAGCTTCACCCGGTAAGATCCCGGCATCTCGTTGCAGATTGGTCCAACCGCTGTTTTGGCCTGCGCGATAAATATCTTCCAGCTCCAACTGCTGCTCGTTGAGAAAATCATCAAGAGCCACTTGGTGATTGCCAGTCAGGCTCACATAAGCGTGCAACTCCTGTTGCAGGCGTCGCCAGTTCTGATTAAGAGCCTGTTTCAGGCTGCTAAGAATATGTTCTCTGGCTTGCTTTTGTAGTTGGATATAGCAACCGCTAGGTAGTCGGCCAAAGCCTTTATCTATGCTTTCGATCACTTCTCGGCGAGATAGGCCAGTAATGGCGCTGTAGAGCATATCGAAGCGGAATCCTTCTTTATGCTGGCCAACAAAATCAAGGATCAGGCAGCTTTCCTTGCCCTCGAACAGTCGTAGACCGCGGCCTATTTGCTGTTGAAACAGAGTGGCACTTTGGGTAGGACGAAGTAACAGCAAGGTATCGACAAAGGGCAGATCGATCCCTTCGTTATAGAGATCTACGGTCACGATGGCATGTATCTCGCCACGCTCCAGTTGTTTGGGCAGATCACGACGCTCTTGAACGGAGCTTTTACCAGTAATTACGCGAGCGATGATGCCGACCTTTTCAAACTGAGAGGCCATAAACTCGGCATGAGCAATGCTCACGCAGAACACCAAGCTTTTGCCGCGCCGGGGATCGTCTACTAATTGCTGCCAAGCGCGGACAACTGCCGCCGCTCGAACATGGTTCCCAGTAAGCAGGTTATCTAGGGCTTTGAGTTCGTTAGCTTGTTTCCAGGGGATCTCCCGGTAGTCGGTATCATCGTCACAGGCATAATATTCGAAGGGGGCCAACAGTTGCAGATCTAGCGCCTGCCACAGACGTAGTTGTGCTGCCGGTGAGCCGTCTGGGCGGTTATCGAAATGGCGCAGAATATTCTTGCCATCTGCTCGTTCCGGTGTCGCAGTTAAGCCCAGTAAATAAGCCGGAGAGATACTTGAGAGCAGTGTTTCGAAGCTGTTGGCTTCAATATGATGACATTCATCAATGATTACCATGTGCCAGTAATCTGTAGCTCGTTGAGAGACTAGCTTGCGGGCATTCAGGCTTTGAATGGTGGCAAATAGGTGCTGATCTTGCTCTGGTTGGTGCTCACCGGTAAATAGATCACCGAACTCGGCCTCGCGCAATACCAGCCTAAAGGTGCGCATGGCCTGTATCAGCAATTCCTTACGGTGGGCGACAAATAGTAGCCGTGGCAAGCCTCCTTGCTTGCGGGCTAGGCGACGGTAATCGAAAGCCGCCATCACGGTTTTACCGGTTCCGGTAGCCGCAACCAGCAGGTTGCGCATTCGGCCATGGGCTCTTTCATTATCCAGTTGTTCCAAGATATCTAACTGAAAGGGCTTGGGCTCGATATCGAAAAAGGTGGGGATTGCAATCAAATCTCGGCCAGACTCGCGTTTAAGTGCCTTGGCTAGCTCATTACGATGTGTTTGATCTTCTGGGTTATAAGATAAGAACTCGCCATCTTGCCACAGGGTTTCAAAATGTGCCTGTGCCCGTTGATAGAGTTTGTTCTGGCCCTTTTCTGTAAATTTAACCGTCCATTCTAGCCCGCCCATTAAAGCGGCTCCAGACAGATTGGCGCTGCCCACATAGGCGGAGCCAAAGCCGGTATTACGTTCAAATATCCAAGCCTTGGCATGTAAGCGGGTACGACGCCCGTCGAGTGATACCTTAACTTCACAATTAGGCAATCGGGCCAGTGTATCCAGCGCTTTTTGTTCTGTAGCACCCACATAGGTGGTGGTTAGCACTCGTACCTTGGCTTGGCTTTGCCCCTTGGCATCGGTGCTGGTGATCTGCTTGAGCACCTCTATGATCTTTCGGACTCCAGATACGGTGATAAAACTCACCAGAATATCGACGCTGTTACATGATGCCAGTTCGGCTGTGAGCTCATGCAACAGGGCGGGAGAATCTTTACCGGCGGTAAACAGCCAGGGTTGTGCTAAACCGATGGCTGGAAGCTCAGGCTTTTGCTGAGCGGGGTACAAGGATCGCAGTACTTGAGGCGGAGTGCATAACAGATCGGATACATCATCTTGGTTCACTCGCTGACGAGAGTATCGCAGTATGTCGTTGATAAGCTCGGCTTGTGCCTTCACCTTGACCTGTTTATCACCACTGACCCCAGCTAAAAGCTGGGACAGCTGCTCGGCCAACGCATCAGCCAAACGTTCGTGACTGAAGGCCGGATTTAGTTCTTCGGGGTGGGCGCTGAGCCCGCTTTCTGATACTGCCTGTTCTACTCCCTGAGTGGTGAGCAGATCGTAGAGTCCCTGTGCCAATGGTGCTTTCATCTTATCCCTTGTTATTGTTTTTTATTGTCATTGAGCAGGTTCTTAAATCACGCCTTTCAGTCGTGCAAACGGCTTCATGTCGTCGGTGGCAGTGATGTCGTCGTAATCCGGGTTGCTGGCGTGGAGGTGGTAGCTGCCGTCCGGGGTTTTCTTCACGATTCGCAGCAGATACTGGTTATCGCCGGTGGTGTCTTGTTGTTCGATGGCGAGGGTTTGATTGCTGATGGATCCGGCACTATCCGAGCTGATCAATTCCAGCAGTAGCAGATCTCCATCCTGTATGGGATGTTTGCCGCCGTTCATGGAATTGCCTCTGGCGTGAGCCAGAAAGTGCCGTTTGCTGTCGAGAGGGCCGTATTGATCGGCAATGGTCATGAGCTTGGCATCGTCGCTGCGGCCGGTTTTAAAATGGCCACAGGCAATTTTAAGACTGGGGAAGTAGGGCAGTTCGATAACGTTTGCTTGGGTAACACTTGCAGTTGCTTTGGTTTTAGCCAAAGCATCGGCTTTGCGACGGCGGTATTCGGCCAGGCGCAAGTCGACCAGTTCCTGCATCATCAGGTGCAGGGTTGCCAGTTCATTATCGGGCAAGCTGAAACGGGGCGTGAAGTGCTCGTTGATGACGTCAAACCAGTAATCGGCCCGAGAGTCGGGGTTACCGCCGGTGCTGAATTTAACGGGGTTGTTTTTCCAGTAGGTCAGCCAGGTTGTCGAGTTGGCAGTCATGGCCTGCTGTGCGGCAGGCAAGTCTAGTTGTAACAAGTCTGGGTGGCGTTCCAGCACATGGCGCGATTGCTCGGCCAGGGCGCTCAGGGTCGTCGGGTGGCGCAGGCCGTCGAGATCCAGCAGCGCCTGCAGCAGGATGATCTTGAAGCTTTTGGTCAACGAGGTGGTTTCTATGCCGGTCAGTAAAAAGTCTCTGAGCTTGTCCAGCACGATCACGGCAGAAGGCGTGAGATCACCTTCGCTTTGCGTCAGTTCAAACCAGCTGCCGTGTTGTTGGCGTAATTTGCCAAAGTTGAGCCCCGCCTGAAAAGCCTGTACGGCCGTTGGTCGGTGGCCCTGTTCGTCTTTCAAGCGGCGATAATCGTCCACGACTTTAACCCGGCCACCATAGCGCAGTTTCTCCATCAAGGGGATCAGCTGGGGATCCAGGTTGATGAAGCAGCCTTCGGGCAGGGCCGGCGTGGTTTGGCTGCCGCTTATTCTTTCAGTACCGGTGACGGTCTGTAACAGCTCTGGCTTGAACAGACAGGCGTTATGATTGCCCACCAGATCGATCACCATCAGGTGCGTTTTGCCGGCACATAGGCGCAGGCCCCGGCCCAGCTGCTGCAAAAATACAATGCGTGATTCGGTGGGGCGCAGCATCAGCAGGGTGTCGATGGCCGGCAGATCCGTGCCTTCGTTGAACAAGTCGACCGAGAAAATAACCTGCAATTTTCCTTCCGCCAATTCGCTCAGTGCCTGGTTACGGGGCATGGCCGAACCGGCATACACGGCGGCGGCTTTGATGTTGGCTGCGTTGAAGGTGCGCGCCATAAAGTCGGCATGGCGAGTAGAGATACAAAATGCCAGAGTGCGACTCTGGCTAAACTCGCGCCATTTTTCCAGTGCGTGTCTGGCTCGTTTCTGGCTGGCAAAGGCGGCGTCTAAAGCATCGGGATCGAAGCGGCCGTTGCGCCACGGGATCTCGTCGTAGTTGATAAACTCGTCAAATACGCCCTGGTAGATAAAGGGCACCAGATGTTTATCGACGATGGCGTCGCGCAGGCCGCGCTCGAACACCAGGTTATCGTCGCACAGGGCGAGTATGTCGGCCTGATCGGTGCGGTCGGGCGTGGCGGTCAGGCCAAGCAGAAAACGGGGCCGAAAATGATCCAGCAAGCGGCGATAGGTCGGGGCCGTGGCATGATGAAATTCATCGACAATGATGTAATCAAAGTGATGCTGATCGAATTGCTGTAAATGTTCGGCGCGGCCCAGGGTTTGCACCGAAGCAAACAGCCAGTCTGCCTGTTGTTGCTGTTGGCCGTTATACAGGCCGGTGTGGGCCTTGGGATTCATGCGAATGAAGGTGGCCTGAGCCTGACGGATAATCTCGTCGCGGTGTGCCACAAACAGCAGTTTTCCGGCCTTCAGCTGGCGAGCATCAAAGGCAGCCAGCCAGGTTTTGCCCAAGCCGGTGGCCATGACCACCAGGCCGCGCTTGAAGCCTTGCTGGCGAGTGTGATGCAAGGCGGCCAGTGCTTCTTCCTGTACCGCATTGGGCAGGGGTGTGTCGCGCAGCGTCTCATCGTCGCTGGCGGTATCGCCGGTGATCAGACGAAGCTGGGGTAATGAACTTTGCTGGTAACGTTCAAGATAAGCATGGATCCAGTGATGAGTCAGTGGCTTCAGGCGAGGGTCTTGTGCCAATTGCTCTATCCGGCTTTGCAGCGCCAGCAAGCTGGCTGCGGCAGGGCTGTTAATGTCGTCGTCGACCCTTAGCTGCCAATTCCATTCCAGTGATTCGGTGAGTGCCGCGCGCGAGATATTGCTGGAGCCCACCAGGCCCAGTCCGGTCAGATGCTGGCGGGTGTGTTGCTGAATAAACAAATACGACTTGAGGTGAAAACCCGCATTGCCTGCGCTTTCATAGATGTGCACCCGGGCACCGCGCTCGGCCAGCAGCATCATTTCTCGCAGGGCGACCGGTTCGGTCACATCCAGATAGTCGGAGGTGATGATGCGCAGGGTTACACCGCGATCAAGGGCCTCAAACAGGGCGGTATGCAACAGGCGCCAGCCGCTGTAACGAATGAAAGACACGGCAATGTCGATCTGGCTGTGGGCACAGGTCTGGTTGATGGCGTTAAGCAGAGGTTCGAGCAGCGGCTGATTAAAGCCCGGATCCTGAGGGCTGCCACCGGTCAGCAGTTGTGGCGAGCTCATCAGACGGTATCCTTTCTTAACACCGCATTCAGCCAGCGCTCCTGTTCCCGGCCGGGGCGCAGATCGCCGGTTTGCCAGTGTTCAACCAGATTCAGCGACAGGCCCTGTAGCAACTGCTCTAGTCCGGTTTCATCCAGGTTGGTGAAGTGGCGTCCTTCACGAGTCACTTCGCCATGGCCGTATTTGAAGGAGCAGTAAAACACGCCGCCGGGTTTCAATTGCTCGGTCAGGTGCGCCATCACGGCGGTTAGTTCGGCTAACGGTACATGCAGCAGAGAGGCACAGGCCCAAATGGCGTCTGCCGGTGTGGGGGGCGTGAACTCTTCGAAGCGGCACAGGCTGATTGGCAGGCCGGTGTGCTGGCGGGCCAGTTCGACCAGTGCCGGGCTGGCATCGAAGGCGCTGACGCTAAAGCCCGAGCTGGCAAAATAAAGGCTGTCTCGGCCCGAGCCACAGCCGGCGTCCACAATGTGGCCGCCCTTGGCAACATAAGGCAGAAACCGCTGGTACAGGGGCGTCATGTCCACGGATTTGGTGTTGTGATGGAAAAGCTCGGCTTGCTGCTGATAGTAATCGAGTGACATTTTTCTGCTGTAAAAGTGGGTGCCTTTCGGTACTGTATCAGACTCAACAAAGACTTGTCTGACTCGGTCGGGCAAGGTTGTGATTTTGTAGTGCCGAATCCGGTCAGCTAGAGTGGGTAACAAATCATTTTTGCTGAATCTACCGCAAACAGGGGGATAAGATGGCATTGAACGAGCAGGATTTACGACATCTGCGCCGGTGTGTGGCATTGGCGGAAGAGTCACTGAACAGCGGGGACCAGCCGTTTGGTTCTGTGCTGGTGTCGGCCAATGGCGCCGTGTTGGCCGAAGATCACAACCAGATCCATACCAATGCCACCTGGCATCCCGAGCTGGCCCTGGCGCAGTGGGCGGCTGAGCATTTAAGCGAAACCGAACGGGCGCAAACCACCCTGTATACCTCGGGTGAGCATTGCCCCATGTGCGCGGCGGCTCATGCCTGGGCGGGGCTGGGGCGAGTGGTGTATATCTGCTCCGCGGCGCAGTTTGCTGCCTGGTGCGACGAATGGGGCCTGCCGGCCGCGCCGGTCAAGGCGCTGGCCATCAACGAGGTGGCGCCCGAGATCACCGTAGTGGGCCCGGTGCCGGAGTTGATGGACGAAGTCCGCGAGCTGCACAAGCGCTATTTCGGGATAAAGGACAGTTTTAAGCCGTAAGCTGTCAGCGGTAAGTTAAACCAACTGGGCGGTAGGGTTGGTATTGTGCCTGATGACTGGGCATGGCCTGTTCCGGCAGCTGAAGCGCCGGGCTGCAGGGGGCAGTGTGTTTTGTATCTTCAGAATACAAAACAAGATACCGGGGTAAGCCTGTTAATACGGCATAGGGCGGTTTATTGTAGGTGCCGCTTTGAGCGCGCACTCCCGTCTCGGCGGGATTTTAAAAAACCTTCTGCTAACGCAGAGCTGGCAGCTGAAGCGCCAGACTACAGGGGGTATCTTTTAGTTGGAAGCGGCTGTTAACCGTTTGGCTCGTTTTTCTAGCCCTGAGAAGATAGCCTCGCTAACTTCGTCCGGAAAGTTTGCCGGTAACGATTCTCTGACTGCTTTTATGGCTGTGGGGACGCGATTGCCAACGTCATCCAGTATTGCCTGCATCGTTGTTTCATCAAACCCGGCCGCCTGAGCTGTTGCTATAAAATGGCGAGGAAAAAGGTTATACCATTTGTAATGTCGGCCAGATTTCCCCTGTAGTCCCATGGCCATTTTTATTTTGCGTTCAGATAACCCCAAACCTCCCATCACTGGGTAGACCGACAAAATGTCATAGAGGGGCGTTAGTCTGAAAGCTCCACTCGGCAGTAGAAAAACCGAAAAGTTTTTGGCGTGGCCGTCCGTTGCTGCCAGCAGCCAGAATACCACTTGAGCTCGCATGAACGTCGCTCTGTCTTGCTCTGGCCGAGCAGAACCCAGCAGATAAGTCATTATGTCGATAATTCCCGGGCCGCCGTCACTTTCGTATTTGAGGCCGGGAGATACCCCCAGCACCTGACAAAAATCCTCTTGCGGTAAACGCATTATCCACTGGTTGTCAGAAGAATGGCGGCGGTCAAAACGGGTTACCGATAGCGCTCGGAAAGCCTTAACTTCAAGAATATCTGCTTCTGCTACTTCTAGGCCTAAAGCTTGGGCCAAGCGTAAGCAAACCAACTCGTTCTCGACACTGGTACTTAAATCAATCGTATGAGAATGACTTTGAATTGCACCTATTGGCAACTTGATAATATGCGTTGTTGGCGTGCTCCCCAGTGGCAGATACCAGCTTCCATTTTGTTTGAGTAGTGCAGTCTTTTCCTGTGCGCCGGCAATCGAAATTCGAAAGTCTTCTTCTCCGGCAATCATCCCCAATGGCGCATTGGATTGGTAACCTTGCAATATATTTAGTAATGACAACTCATTCAAAGACTTGCAGTGGATTGCTCGAATATCTTCCGGATGGCAGCCGGCTGGATAGATCTGCAGAGCCCCAACGCTATCCATCCCTATTTTGGCTAACAGGTCGAAGGGTTGGCTCGAAGCTGCCTGATGGCGCGCGACAATACGCTGTCGGATTTGCATATTATCCGGCAGTAAATTATCGAAGAAGTTATATACCACTTCACCTTTGAAGGGTTGCTGCCTTAGTGGTAATGACAGTGAAATAGGGCGGGCTCCCGGCATATTGAGCCAGTCCTGGTTATACCAGAACTCATGGGCACCAGATGGTGATCGATATAAAGTCCCTACTTGGTAGCCATTCATGGCAATGGTTAGATTGGCCATTACCATTCTTCCTTCCATTGCTCTGCGGCATTAGGAGTGCTGCCGCGGGGTTTGACTTCCAGCTCGAGATCCAACGCCGAAAGTAATTTGAACAGGGTATCGAGTCGAGTGCCTTCTGGGGTGTTCTCGAATTTGGATACAGTATCTTGGCGCAGCCCTACTTTACGAGCAATGACGGTTTGCGATTGCCCTTGTTGTTTACGCTGATCCTGCAATATATAGCTGAGCTGGCGAGCAGATGTTACTTTCAAGGGTTTCCCTTACACGCTATAGCCGATAAAAATAACTTTACACGCTTTAGCGTATAAAAACAAAAATACACGGTATAGCGGGTAAAACCAGGAGGTGGTAAAGAGTGCAAGGTAACGCCTGGCGACACACTGGACCGGCAGCTAAAGCGCCGAGCTACAGGGAGCGGTGTGTTCTGTAGTCTGCCGCTTTAGCTGGCAGTCCCGTCTCAGCGGGGTGTTAAAATTATCCTGCTAACGCAGGGGCGAGCCTGCCTCGCCGTGACGAATCATTTCAGCTTAATCGAATATCCAGTGAATATTCGCAGTGGGCTAAAATGATGAGTATCCACTTAGCTGAAGCGCCGGACTACAGGGGATTGTAGCGTTGGTTATTCGTCTGTGCTTCTCGTAGTAAAGAGTCGTGGCAAAATGTCTTTAAATCCAGCTACGCTGGCCTGCCGACTAAAGTGGCAGCTACAAAAGATGCAAAGCTCCGGGTATGACGGCTAAACACATGACAGCGCGATAAAAAACACCGAGCCTGGGGCTCGGTGTTTGGGGTTAACTTTTCGCTTCCAGCTTACCGCTTTCGGCTATGTTACTTGTGCGTTGCCGCTTTCATGTCTTTCACGAAGGCGGTGAGGGCGTCGGTCATGGCCTGGTGGTCATGCTGGTGCTGTTCGATAATCTTGACCACGGCGGAGCCGGAGATGGCGCCGGCGGCACCGGCACTGATGGCGTCGCGTACCTGCTGCGGGGTAGAAATACCAAAGCCGAGCAGTGAAGGCGGCGCATTAAACTGCTTGAGCGTGGCCAGCAGGGTGTCTACCGGTTTGCCGGCCTTGGTTTCGGTGCCGGTTACGCCGGCGCGGCTCAGCAGATAGGTGTAGCCCGAGCCCGCTTCGGCAATGGCTTTCAGGGTGGCTTCGTCGCCGTTGGGCGGGGCGATAAAAATGGTTTCTATGCCCGCCTTGTCGGCGGCGGCTTTAAAGGGCGCCGACATTTCCAGTGGCGCATCGGCTACCAGTACCGAGTCTACGCCTGCGGCCGCGGCACGGCGGTAAAAGTTGTCCAGGCCGGGGGCAAACACCAGGTTGGCGTATACCAGCAGACCCATGGGAATGTCGGGGTATTTTTCCCGTACCTGGGCCAGCATGTCGAAGCAGGTCTGGGTGCGAGTGCCGGCATTCAGGGCGCGCAGGGTGGCGGCCTGAATGGTGGGGCCGTCGGCCACCGGATCGGAAAACGGAATGCCCAGCTCCAGGGCATCGGCACCCCCGGCAATCAGGGCGTCAATCACCTTGAGTGATTGCTCGGGCGTAGGATCGCCCAGAGTGACGAAGGGCACAAAGGCCCCCTGGTTGGCAGCCGTTAAACGGTCAAACAAGCGATTGTAACGGCTCATTATATTTCTCCCTTCTGCTCTAGAATGTCGGCCACGGTAAAGATGTCCTTGTCTCCACGGCCGGACAGGTTAACCACCAGCACCTGCTCTTTTTCAGGCTCGGCGTCGGCCATTTTAAGGGCGTAAGCCAGCGCGTGAGAGGATTCCAGGGCCGGAATAATACCTTCGTTACGGGCCAGAGCCTGAAAGGCGTCCAGGGCTTCATCGTCGGTGACCGATACATATTCGGCGCGGCCGGTGGTGGCAAGAAACGCATGCTGAGGGCCCACAGAAGGGAAGTCGAGACCGGCAGACACAGAGTAAGACTCGGATACCTGACCGTCTTCGTTATGCATCATCAAAGACAACATGCCAAAGAAGATGCCCTGGGTACCTTCGCCCAGAGTCGCGCCGTGCTCGCCGGTGGCAATGCCCTTGCCGGCGGGCTCTACGCCAATCAGCTTGACGTTTTCTTCTTCAATAAAGTCGGCAAAAATACCGATGGCGTTGGAGCCACCGCCCACGCAGGCAATTACGGCGTCGGGCAGGCGGGCTTCGTGCTCCACAATCTGCACCTTGGCTTCTTCACCAATCATGCGCTGAAATTCACGCACTATGGTGGGGAAAGGGTGCGGACCGGCGGCGGTACCCAGCATGTAGTGGGCGGTTTCGTAGTTGGCGGCCCAGTCGCGCATGGCTTCGCTACAGGCGTCTTTCAGGGTGGCCGAGCCGGCGTGCACCGGTATGACTTCGGCGCCCATCAGTTTCATGCGAAAGACGTTGGGCTTTTGGCGTTCACAGTCTTTGGCACCCATGTACACGCGGCACTTCAGGCCCATAAGTGCACAGGCCAGGGCGGTGGGTCTTCCCGCTTCAGGTAAATGCGGGTTTTGGTGTGGGAGGCCAGGTTACGCACCCGGGTCAGTGGCGTGGGGCGACCGGCATACTCGCTGAGCAGTTCGCGAAATTCGCGATCAAACTCGGGGTCTTGTTGTGAATCAACGAAGGCCTGCTCCAGTTGCAGTAAGGCTGGCATAAGGATTTGCGGCACATACATGCCACCAAAATCACCGAAAAAAGGATTAAGTAAGCTCATTATTTGGTTGTCCTGCGTCCTGAATGGGGGGTTCCGCGATTTGCTCTGCGGCCATAGCTGCGAAGAGAAGTGAAAGCGGCCTGCAGTTTCTGGGCATCTTTTTGCCCCGGGGCGCTTTCTACGCCGGAGTTGAAGTCCAGCCCCAGACAGCCAAGGGCTGCGGCCTGGTGGGCGTTTTCCGGGGTGAGGCCGCCGGCCAGCATGGCCTGGCTGTTGTCTATGTTGTTCAGTAAAGACCAGTCAAAGGCCTGGCCGGTACCGCCACTCTGGCCACCGGCCTGGGTATCAAACAACAGGCGGTCGGCGCCTTCTGGCAAGGCGGGCAGGGCGTCGGTGACCGGCACCGCTTTCCAGACCGCCACTGTGTCGGGCAGCTGCTGCTTGAGGGCGCTGATGTAGGCGTCGTCTTCGCTGCCGTGCAGCTGCACCGCGTGCAGCCCCAGCTCGCGTGCGGTACTGCTTACCTCGGTCAGATCGTGATTTTGAAACACGCCCACATAGTGCAGGGGCGCGGCGGCCATAATGGTGCGGGCCTGCTCTGTGCTCACGCAGCGTGGGCTTTTGCCCACAAAAATCAGGCCACCGTGCACGGCGCCGGCGCTATAGGCGGCGGCGGCATCCTGTGGCCGAGTCAGGCCACATACCTTGTTACTGCCCAGAATCAGCTTGCGTACCGCCAGCTCGACATCGTGCTGGGCCATCAGCGAGCTGCCCACCAGAAAGCCATCGGCATAAGCCGATAATGCCTGCACCTGGGCATGATCATGAATGCCTGATTCGGAGATCACGATGCGATCGACCGGAATAAGCGCAGACAACACCTTGGTACGATCAAGATCGATACTCAGGTCGCGCAAATCGCGGTTGTTGATGCCAATCACTTTGGCGTTAAGGGCAATGGCGCGCTCTACTTCTTCTGCGCTTATGACTTCGGTCAACACCCCCATGTTCAGGGATTCGGCCACCGCGTTCAGCTCGCGATACTGTTCGTCGTCGAGTACCGACAGCATCAGCAGGATGGCATCGGCCTGGTGCAAACGGGCCAGCTTGATTTGATAGGGATCGATAATAAAGTCTTTGCAGATCACCGGCTGACTCACCTGGCCACGCACCCGGGTCACAAAGTCGAACTGACCCTGAAAATACTTTTCGTCGGTCAGTACCGAAATGGCCGAGGCATGGCGGCCATATACCTGGGCGATGGCATCCAGATCGAAATCTTCACGGATCAGCCCCTTGGACGGCGACGCCTTTTTGCATTCCAGAATAAAGGCCGGGCTGCTGGCCTGCAGGGCTGCCACAAAGGGGCGGTCGCTGGGGGTTAAGGTAGCTTCGAAGCTGCTTAACGGCTGGCTTTGCTTGCGCTCGGCGACCCAGATTTTTTTGTCGGCAACAATTTTGCCCAAAACGGTACTTAACATTGGCTCAACTCCGCCAGTTTATTGGCAACTTCCATGGCTTTGCCCGATTTTAACACAGCCAGCACCTGGGCAACCGCTTCTTTTAAGGTATCGGTCTGGCCGCTCATCACCAGCAATGGCGCCACGTTCATGGCAATCACACCTTGCTGGGCGGGGGTACCACGGCCCTGCAGCAGTTCAAGGGTTATGGCCTTGTTTTCACTGGGCTCGCCGCCGGCAACCGCGCTAATGGGATAACGCTCCAGCCCCAGCTCTTCGGGAGTGATGCTATATTCGCTGATCACGCCATTGGTAATGTCTGCTACCGTGGTGGGGCCGTGAATGGCCACTTCATCCAGGCCGCTGCCATGTACCACCATGCCGCGCTTGAGGCCCATGGCCACCAGGGTGTCGGCAATGGGGCGCACCAGCTCTTCACAATACACGCCCAGCAGCATGAAGTCGGGGCGGGCGGGGTTAACCAGCGGCCCCAGCACGTTGAAGATGGTGCGGGTTTTCAGGGCCTGACGCACCGGCATGGCATTGCGCATGCCGCCATGGTAGTTGGGAGCAAACAGGAAGCAGGCATTCACTTCGTCCATGCAGTGGCGGGCGCGCTCCGGGCTCATGTTCAGATCAATGCCCAGCTGCTCAAGCAGGTCGGACGAGCCGGACTTGGACGACACGCCGCGGTTGCCGTGCTTGGCCACTTTAAGGCCACAGGCGGCCGCCACCAGTGCCGAGGTAGTGGACACGTTGAAGATGTTCATGCCATCTCCACCTGTGCCCACTATGTCGCAAAACGGGTAGTCAGGACGAGGGAAGGGCGAGGCGGCCTCCAGCAGGGCTTGCGCGGCACCGGCGATTTCATCCGGGGTTTCGCCCTTCATTTTCAGTACCGTCAGCAAAGAGGCCATGGTCATTTGATCCATGTCGCCCTTGATCAGCTCACCAAACAGGGCCTGGGACTGACTGCGGCTGATGTGTTCGCCACGATACAGCTGATCCATGGCCTTGGTTTCCGGCGCACTTAAAAAGGCCAGGCTTTGGGCCAGCAGTTGCGCGCCCTCCGTGGTCATGATGGACTCGGGATGAAACTGAAAACCCAATACCCGCTTGGCGGTATCCTGCACCGCCATGGTCATGCCGTGGTAATCGGCAATCACCGGCAGGGTACTGGGGATCTTGCTGCCCACCAGCGAGTGATAACGGGCCACCGGCAGCGGGTTGGACAGGTTGGCAAACACCCCCTGGCCGTTGTGGCTGATCAGTGAGGTCTTGCCGTGCTTGATTTCACCGGCGCTGCCGACCACGCCGCCGTAGTGCTCCACCAGAGCCTGATGGCCCAGGCAAATGCCCAGAATAGGGAAGCGACCGATGCAGGTCGTGATCAGCGCCGGCATGTTGCCGGCTTCGCTGGGGGTGCCGGGGCCTGGCGACAGCACCAGAATAGGCCGATCTCCCTGTTGCTGGCTTTGCTCCATGGCAGCCATCAGTTGGGGTACCGGCACCGTATTGCGATACACCTTGACGGTGGCGCCCAGGGTACGGAATTGATCCACCAGGTTGTAGGTAAAAGAGTCGTAGTTATCGAGCAGGAAAATAGTGTTAGTCATGGCTCACCTCCGCCAGTGTGGTGCCGTGGGCCAGGGCGATGGCGTTAAGTACCGCCGCCGCCTTGTTGCGGGTTTCGTCGGCTTCCGACTGCGGATCCGAGTCATACACCACGCCGGCACCGGCCTGCACGTGGGCCACGCCATCACTGACAAAGGCCGAGCGGATCACGATGCAGGTGTCCATGTCGCCCTGGCCGTTAATGTAACCCACGGCACCGCCGTAGCTGCCGCGACGTTCCTGTTCCACTTCCCGAATAAGGGCGCTTGCGCGAATTTTGGGCGCGCCGGTCAGGGTGCCCATGTTCATGCAGGCCTGATAGCCGTGCAGGGCGTCCAGATCGTGGCGCAGGGTGCCCACTACGCGCGACACCAGGTGCATCACATGGCTGTAGCGGTCTACGCTGAGCAGGTCTTTCACATACCGGGTGCCGGGCTCGCTGATGCGGGCAATGTCGTTGCGGGCCAGGTCCACCAGCATCAGGTGCTCGGCGGTTTCCTTGGTATCCTGGCGCAGATCCAGCTCGATGCGGCCGTCCAGATCCAGGTTGACGCTGCCGTCCGGGTTCAGGCCGCGCTTGCGGGTACCGGCTATGGGGTACATTTCAACCATGCGGCTGGCGTGGTCGAATTTAACCGAGCTTTCGGGGCTGGCACCAAACAGGGTGAAGTCCTGGTCATTCACATAAAACAGATACGGGCTGGGGTTGGTTTGCTTGAGTTTGCGATAGGCGGCCAGCGGGCGCGGGCAGGGCAGGCTGAAGCTGCGCGACGGCACCACCTGAAAAATATTGCCGTCTTGAATATGCTGCTTGAGGTTGGTGACATCGGCCTTGAATTCGGCATCGCTCTTGCTGGCCTGAATGTGGCCGTGCAACTGGGCATCGGCGGCGGGCTCGGGATGAGCTCGACCACAGGCCTCGGTCAGCTGTTGCAGTCTTGCCAGCAGTCGGTTTTGTTCGGCGGCGTCAAATACGCAGGCCGACAGACGTCCGGTTTCCTGTTTATGATCCAGCGTAATCAGGGTTTCGGCCAGGTAAAAACAAAAGTCGGGGCAGGCATTGATGCCTTCAGGCACGGCGGCTAACTGCTCGAATGATGCAATCAGATCGTAGGCAAAGGTGCCGGCCATAAAGATGTGCTGCTGGCCTTTATCGGCCTGAAAGCGCGTTAAAATCAGGCGCAGGGTTTCCAGTACCGATGGCGCCTTGAGGCGGCTGTCTTCGTCCAGGGTATCGTCTGCCTGGGGCAGGGTCACCACCAGTTGCCGGGCTGTCCGCTCGCCGCCCAGTGCCTGTTGAACCAGGTCTAGCGCGGGCAGGCCGTTATTGTTGAGGGCGCTGAGGGTGACGGTGTGCTGCTGGCATACCAGGCGAACACAGGCATCCAGCATCAACAGGCTTTGGGTACCGGCCTTGGTGTCTATTTCTGCCGATTCCAGCAGCATGCTGTTGTCGCCGGCTTTTGTAAGGGCTGCGAATAACGCGAGCGGATCGTCGGTGTAGGGTGCATCTTGCAATAAAACGTGGAGCTGACCTTGCGCCATCTTGTTGTCTTCCTTATGTGTTAATCGCGGTCATCAGGTATCTGCCTGATCACCTGGCTGGCAATGTCGTCATCGGTAATGGTCACGAATGCCGTTTTAATCGGGGTAACCTGCGGCTGAGATTGCCATCGCCAAAAAATCTTGTCGGTCGGTTTCATCGCGTCACCTTTTGCTGGATAATAAAAAAGCCCGCACTAGGGCGGGCTTTCATGTTCGCTGAGACTTAAAGACGAATACAGCAAATCACACACCCGCGGTTAGGGAGTGTGCCACCACCAAATAATGCGTAGAGTGGAATTTTGCTGAAACATCGCGCTCTTCTCGTTAATCTGAAACTAGACATAGTTAAACGATATTCGGGGGGGCAAGTCAACCCCGAGCACAGGATTTTTTATGCGAATTGATTTACACAGCCATTCTACGGCGTCGGATGGCCAGCTGACTCCCACCGAGCTGATGGCCCGCGCGGCCGAAAAAGAAGTGGATGTGCTGGCGCTAACCGATCACGATACCCTGGGCGGACTGGCCGAAGCGGCCATTGCGGCGGCGGAGCATGGTGTGCGTTTGATTAACGGCGTGGAAATTTCCTGTCTTTGGCAGGCGCTGGAAGTACACGTGGTGGGGCTGAATATTCAGTGCGATCATCCGGGCCTGAATGCCTTGCTGGCCGAACAGCAACACAGACGCGAGCAAAGAGCGCGCCTGATGGCCGAACGGCTTGAGAAAGCCAAATTTCCGGGCGGTTATGAAGGCGCCCGGGCCCTGGCCGGAGATGCGCCCATTACCCGTACTCATATGGCCAAGTGGTTGTTGAGTCAGGGGGCGGCAGACTCCATACCCAAGGTGTTTAAAAAGTTTTTAAGCCGTGGCAATACCGGCTATGCTCCGCCAGACTGGTGCTCCCTTGACGAGGCCATTGATGCCATTCATCAGGCGGGCGGTGTGGCGGTGCTGGCGCACCCGACGCGCTACGACTTATCCAATAAATGGGTCAAGAAAATGCTGGCGGCCTTTGCCGAGGCAGGTGGCGATGCCATGGAAGTCTCCATGGCACAGCAGAGCCCACAGGAACGTGCTACGTTGGGTGAGTGGAGCAAGGAATTCAAGCTGGAAGCGTCGGTTGGATCTGACTTTCATTTTCCCAGCCAATGGCGAGAGCTGGGCCGGCAGTTGTGGCTACCCAAAGAAGCCACTGCCGTGTGGACGCGTTTTATTTAAATCATTCCGGGAGGAATCATGAGCCAATATTTTGAACTGCACCCCGAAAACCCGCAAGCTCGCCTGATCAATCAGGCAGTGGCGATTATTCGCCAGGGCGGTGTGCTGGTTTATCCCACCGACTCTGGCTATGCCATCGGTTGTCTGGTGGGCGACAAGAACGCCATGGAGCGTATCTGTCGCATTCGCAAGCTGGAAAAAGATCACAACTTTACCCTGGTGTGCCGCGATTTGTCCGAGCTGTCTTTTTACGCCCGGGTAGACAACGGTGCCTTCAGATTGATGAAGAACAACACCCCGGGTGCCTATACCTTTATTCTGCACGCCACCAAGGAAGTGCCCAAGCGGCTGCAGAACCCCAAGCGTAAAACCATTGGTTTGCGGGTGCCGGACAATGCCATTAGCCTGGCTTTGCTTGAGGCCCTGGGTGAACCCTTGATGTCGGGCAGTCTGATTTTACCCGGTGAAACCGACGCTGAGTACGATCCGCAATTGATCCGTGAAAAACTGGAAAAGCAGGTCGATCTGATTATTGACGGTGGTGTGCTGGATCCCCAGCCGACGACCGTGATTGAGTTGTACGATAATACCCCCGTGATTGCCCGTGCTGGTGCCGGCGACACTCGTCCCTTTGAATAAGTGAATAACATGACTGAAAAACTGCAAAAAGTGCTGGCTCGGGCAGGCAAAGGCTCGCGCCGTGAAATTGAAGCGCTGATCAGCGAAGGGCGAGTAAGCGTAGATGGCAACGTGGCGACCCTGGGCGACCGTGTAACCGGTAGAGAGCAAATTCGTCTGGATGGCCATCCGGTTGAAACCCAGCCCGAAGCCGAGGTTGTTTGCCGCGTGCTGGCCTATCACAAGCCGGAAGGCGAAGTGAGCACCCGTAAAGATCCGGAAGGTCGGCCCACGGTATTCGACCGCCTGCCCAAGCTGCAGGGCGCACGCTGGGTGTCTGTTGGGCGTCTGGATGTAAATACTTCCGGTCTGCTGATGTTTACCACAGACGGTGAACTGGCCAATCGCCTGATGCACCCACGCCACGAAATTGATCGTGAATATGCGGTGCGGGTATTTGGTGAAGTGACCGAAGCCATGTTGCAGCGGCTGCGCAAGGGCGTGATGCTGGAAGACGGCATGGGCAAGTTCGACACCATCAAGTATCAGGGTGGCGAAGGCATGAACCACTGGTTCCACGTTACGCTGAAAGAAGGCCGTAACCGTGAAGTGCGCCGCCTGTGGGAGTCGCAGGAAATGCAGGTCAGCCGACTGATCCGGGTACGGTATGGCAAAATCGAGCTGCCTCGCAACCTGCCACGGGGTGGCTGGTCCGAAATGGGCCTGGATCAGGTGAACTACCTGCGCTCCGAGGTTGGATTAACCGCCGAGAAAGAAAGCAAGGTAGACGTACATGCCACCGAGCGTTACAAGCAGGTGGCACAAATTCGCAAGGCGGTGCGCAAGCATAACTCCCGCGTGAAAAGCACAGGTGCGGGCACCGGAGCCAGTACTGGTACAGGCGCCAAGAAAAAGCCGGCCCCCACCCGCCCACGCAGTGCCAACCCACGGCAAAAGCGTAAAACCCGGCTGTAAGCACCACAGCTGGAAGCCGTGAGTTAAAGAGCAACATCAAAACCCCGAGCCAACAGGCTCGGGTTTTTTTTGCGGTCATTCCGACGAACACCGGACCTGGTTTTAGGTTTTGTAGTCTGCCGCTTCAGCTGGCAGTCCCGTCGCGGGTGTTGTGAAGAGTAAAGGGTGAAGTGTAAAGCGAACAAGCCAAGCAACCCCAGAGGACTGGCGTGTTCTGTAGCCTGCCGCTTTAGCTGGCAGTCCCGCCTCGGCGGGATTTAAAACCATCTGCTAACGCAGAACCGGCAGCTGAAGCGCCGGGCTACAAGGTGTGGCGTTAGGGTTCGGTGTGTTCTGTAGCCTGCCGCTTCAGCTGGCAGTCCCGCTTCGGCGGGATTTAAAACCTTCTGCTAACGCAGAACCGGCAGCTGAAGCGCCGGGCTACAGGGTGTGGCGTTAGGGTTCGGTGTGTTCTGTAGCCTGCCGCTTTAGCTGGCAGTCCCGCCTCGGCGGGATGTTAAACCCTTCTGCTAACGCAGAACCGGCAGCTGAAGCGCCGGGCTACAGGGTGTGGCGTTAGGGTTCGGTGTGTTCTGTAGCCTGCCGCCTTAGCTGGCAGTCCCGCCTCGGCGGGATTTAAAACCATCTGCTAACGCAGAACCGGCAGCTGAAGCGCCGGGCTATAAGGTACGGTATGTTTGATGGTTTTTTTGTTTACGTCGGGCTGACGCTCATCGCTTATTGATTGGGGTTGAGCTCCATATTCAGGCCCATGGCGAATTCGCGGCGCGAGTATTCGACCCTTTGTTCCGGGCTGAAGATGGTCTTTTTGCCGAGTTTTTCCACCTTGCGCAAACGGGGAACCAGGCCGGCGCCGTTGGCGGTTTGAATGGCCAGACCGGGGCGGGCGTTCAGCTCCAGCAGCATGGGGCCTTTATGCTTGTCCAGTACCATGTCGGTGCCTATATAGCCCAGCCCCGACATTTCGTAGCACGACGACGACAGGCTGAGCAGCTGCTCCCAGTAGGGCACTTTCAGCTCCAGTAAATCACGGCCGGTATCGGGGTGATAACGAATGGGCAGATTGAACTGCACGGCACGAATGGCCTTGCCGGTGTTGATGTCCAGGCCCACGCCAACCGCTCCCTGGTGCAGGTTGGCCTTGCCGTCCGACGCTTCGGTCGACAGCCGCATCATGGCCATCACCGGAAAGCCCTTGAACACGATAACGCGAGTGTCGGGCACACCTTCATAGGAAAAGCCTTCAAACACATCATCGAAGTTAATCAAGGCTTCAATCAGCGCTACATCCGGTTTGCCACCCAGCGAAAACAATCCCGCCAGAATGTTGGATACATGCCGCTCCAGGTCGCTGATGCTTTCGGCCTTGCCGCTGGGCTTAACAAAGTTCTGCCGGTCGTGATTCACGATCACCACTATGCCTTTGCCGCCGGAGCCCTTTGCCGGTTTGATACAAAAGCCGGGCCAGTCTTTTACCTTATCCAGCAGGCTGCTGACCTGATGCTGAAATTCGATGACGCCAATCAGATCGGGCACGGTGACACCGGCATCCAGGGCAATGCGCTTGGTTTCCAGCTTGTTGTCCACCAGCGGGTACAAGCGGCGCGGGTTATAGCGGCTGATATAGGAAATATTGCGCCGATTCATGCCCATAATGCCCATGTCGCCCAGGGCAAAGGGGGAGGCGTATTGTTCGAGCCAGCGTTTAATCATGCTTGTGATCATCAGTTTTGTATTCATCAACCAAAGGCTTGAAGCGCTTGAGCTCGGTCAGGCGATAGCCGGTATAGTTACCCAGCAGCAGTACCACTGCCATCACCATCAGCTGCAACCCCAGGAAGTTGAAGGTAATGTGACGTACCACTTCGCTGTTCATGGCCAAAAATGCCACCACGGCGACCATCAGTGAGCCACCGCCTTGTTTGACGACTTCTTTGGGGCCTTCTTCTTCCCACAGAATCGACATACGCTCTATGGTCCAGGCCAGAATGATCATCGGGAAGAAGGTGATCTTCATGCCCTCGGTCAGGCCCAGCTGATAGGCAATGATACTGAAGAAGCCGATAATACCGATCACCATTATGATGACCGCCGATATTCGCGCCACCAGCAGCAGGTTAAGATGCGAGAGGTAAGAGCGCAGTATCAGGCCGGTGCCTACGATAATCAAAAAGCCCACCAGACCGGTGATCAGGCTGGTTTGAATAAAGGCCATGGCAATCAGCACCGGCATAAAGGTGCCCGAGGTTTTCACCCCCACAATAATACGCAGGAACACCACCACCAGCACACCAATCGGCACCAGCAAAATGCCTTTGAACAGCGCCTGCTCTTCCAGCGGCAGATTGTATAACGACACGTTGATCCAGTGAGGCTGGTCGAACTTTTTCGCCAGTGCCACATTCACCGGCTGCTCTTGCTCCAGCATGGTAAAGGTGACGCGCGAGTTGCTGCCGCCCACCAGATCCAGTACCGGTGAGGAATGGTATTCCCACAGCAATAGCTGTTCCTGGCGTCCCTGTATCCCGGTTTCGGGGTTGAATATTTCGTATTGTTCGCCGTTGTACACCTGAACCAGATTGATCAGCGGTTGGCGACGACGGCCATCTTCCAGCTGCAAGCCCTGCAGCAGACGAGCCGGTACGTCTGCGCGGTGTAACAGTTCGACCAGCAGTGGCCCGGGTGGCAGATACTGACCCAGCAGTTCGGCATTCTGGCCACGATTGTTCAGTTCCTTTATCAGCTCTCGGGTCAGGGTGATGCCGTCTGCCGAACGTTCTTCTGCCAGTGACAACATTTGATCCATGGCAGTGGCATAAGGTTCGGCCACCTCTACCTGCATCATGGTCGGCAATTTGGTCGACAAGGGGGCCTGGGCGAATGGATCCAGCATCATGTCGACTTTGTAGTACAACTCCTGGGGGCCGGACGCATTGCGAATGGTCCACTCGGCACGACTGCCACCCTTGGCTTCAACAAAGGACAAGCCATAACCCGGTGAGGCGGCCGACTCGTTCATCAGGGTAAAGCCGGGCTGACTGCCCGGAATGGCCAGCGACGCCTTGACCGGTTTGCCTTTGGCTTCAAATTCCACCTTGGCTTCAATAGACCAGATTTGGCGCTTTTCGCCTGGCAGCCAGGGCACTTCATATACGAAGTGCCGCTGCAGCATTAGCGCAAAGCCGACCAGAAACAGGGCAGCAACAATGATATAAAAGGGTTTACGAGAGGACATGAAGGTTACTCGCTAGCTTGAGAAGGGCGCTTGGGTTTGCCTTGTACATTCTGGCGAGCAATGTCGACCACGGCGATGTCTTTTAAAAATTCACGGCCCAGCAGAACCGAATAGGTCATCTGGCTGCGGTCGGTAAGCGTAAACTCGGTTTTTTCCGACAGGCGGCCCAGACGCATGTTCAGTTTGACCACAGGGCGTCGTTCTACGCTGTCGGCTGAGGCCTGGCGGATGCGTACATAACGTACCAGACGGGTTTCTACCTGCAGTTTTTCATCCACGCCTTCGTGGGCCATGTTAAAGCTCACCCAGGGCTTGCCGTCACGTTCGAATACCGTGATGTCTTGTGCGCTTAACGACGAGGTGGTGGCGCCGGTATCGATACGCGCCGCAAAGCTGTCTTCAATAATATCGAGCCATACCTGTTCGGTTTCACCGACTACCAGCTTGCCATCTCTGGTCTCGTCTTTGGGAGACTCGGTGGCGTTGGTCGGGGTCACAGCAGGCTGTGGCGCAATGATGGGGCGGTTAATCTGCTTCTTCAAGTTTCTGATATCCTGTTGCAATGCAGTCATAAAGGCATGGTGATTACTGCTGACTTGCTGGTTTTGTTCAAATATGGTCTCTACCAGCCGGGCTTCCAGGCTGGAGAGGTTAGCATTGAGCTGTTGCTCGGTAACAGGCAGAGGCTCGGGCTGCGCGTCCATCGGTGACGTCTGGCTAACACAGGCGGTTAGCAACAGGGGTAGAATCAGTGATGTCGCGACATTATTCATATTGTGCCTCTTGTTGATGATTTTGTGGGTCAACCGGCTTGTTGGCGATAATAATCGTCCGTTTGGGTGCCGGGTAGCCCTCTATGGTTTTGCTCGCGTCTTCTGGATCCAGAAAGTCCGCAAGTGATTCGTTGCGCATCCAATCGGTGCGCCTTTGTTCCTGCAAAGTGGTGGTGCTTTCATCCACCACTCTTATATTTTCAAAACCGCACTTGTGCAACCAACCGACCAGAGCCGCAGAGCTGGGAATAAACCAGACGTTGCGCATCTTGCCGTAACGCTCGCCCGGTACCAGCACCTGATGGTCGTCGCCATCAATCACCAGGGTTTCCAGCACTAATTCTCCCCCATCGCACAGCTGCGCTTTCAATTGCAGCAAATGATCGATAGGCGAGCGCCTGTGATAGAGCACGCCCATGGAAAACACCGTATCAAAGGCTCTTAGTTCGGGCAGCTCTTCAATGCCCAGCGGTAATACCTGAATTCCTTTATAACCATTGGCGAAGTGCTTTATCGCCTCAAATTGACATAAAAACAATGGGGAAGGATCAATTCCTACTGCCATTTTTGCGCCGGCGCCGCGCATGCGCCACAAGTGGTAGCCGCTGCCACAACCTACGTCCAGCACATAGCGGTGTTTGAGCGGACTGATGTGAGGCGCCAGCCGCTCCCATTTCCAGTCGGACCGCCACTCGGTGTCAATATGAATGCCGTGTATTTCAAACGGCCCCTTGCGCCAGGGGTGAAACTGATCCAGCAGGCTGTTGATCTTCTTTTGTTCGCCAGAGCTTATCTCGTCTGGGCGTCCAATGCTGACGCTATCGGTTAATTCTAGATGATCGGTGTGGGTATTGGGCAGTTTACGCAGCGCCCGCACCCAGCGCGCCAGGTCGCCATGCAGATGTGTTTTTTGCCAGGCGTGCAGCTGCGCGGGCAGACAATGCAGCCAGTGCTGCAGGCGGCTTTTGGCAATCTGCTGGTAAAATTCGCTAAAATCAATCATTTAATGGCAACCTGTTTAATCGCAACCATAGAACCGAAGTTAAAACACTGAAACCACATGTCTACGTGATTAAAGCCCACGCGAGCCAGACGCTCTTTATGCTGCTCCGGGGTATCCGGGCGCAGTACATTTTCCAGCGCGGTGCGTTTTTGGCTGACTTCCAGCTCGCTGTACCCGTTGGCACGTTTAAAGTCGTGATGCAGGTCGATCAGCAGTTGATTGACGGTGTCGTCGGCGCTGATGAACTTTTCACTTAAAATCAGCACGCCACCGGGATTCAGGCCCTGATAAATCTTTTTCAGCAAGGCTTCGCGTTTGTCGGGAGCAATAAACTGCAGGGTAAAGTTCAGCACTACCACGGAGGCGTTTTCAATCTCGATATCGCAAATATCGGCCTCGGTGAGCGTGACGGGGACGTCCGATTTAAAGGCTGCCAGATGATTGGCCGCGCGCTCCAGCATGGCGCTGGAGTTATCAATGGCAATAATGGCGCAGCCATCCTGGGTCAGGTTGCGGCGCATTTCCTGGGTGGCGGCACCCAAAGAGCAGCCCAGGTCATATAACTGACTGTGCGGCTGGGCAAAGCGGGCCGTCATCATGCCGATGGCAGAAATAATATTGGAGTAGCCCGGCACAGAGCGCTTGATCATGTCGGGAAATACTTCGGCCACTTTTTGGTCGAAGCAGAAGTCACCCAACTGGGCAATGGGGGCGGCGAAGATGTGATCTTTTGATTGCATAGCGGAGTAATAATGACCTGTGGCGGACGGCAGCCGAGCTGCACACAATGTCGGCTATTGTAAAAGAAGCCGCATCAGGCGACAAACTAATTAAAGAGCGGTGAAGGTGGAAGAGTGAAGAGTGAAGAGTGAAGGGGGAAGAGAACGACATAAGGCCACGCGATCGTCCACATCTAGTGCGTTGTTGTAGCCCGCCCGTCTCTTTGGTAGCCAATATAGGGGTAGGAGTCATTAATTTAAAATGGCTCCTACCCCTTTTTCCTTTTTTCGCTCTTCTGTCGTCCTCTTCACCCTTTACTCATCCCTCTTTACTATTTATCAAAACAACTGCCCCTGTGGGCTGGGGGCCAGGCCGGGGAAGTCCGGCAGGGGCCGTTGCAGGGCCCGTGCTATGTCTGCCGCCAACTGCGGTGCCAGTTGATTATCGGCGGTGTGCACAAATACATACACCGACTTTCCCTCATCCAGCCAGCCCTGAATGCGCGGCAGCCAGGGTTGCCAGAAGCGCAGGTTATAGTCGGGCTCGGGATGACCAATAAAGCGGATCACCGGAGCCTGTCCGGTACTGATGATATGCACCGGCACTCTGGGCTTTTTTTGGTGGGCATCCGCCAGCGCCGGGGTATTGGGCGGCGCAGAAAATACCGGCCGCGAGTCCATGATAATACGATTGGCGCCATGTTCCAGCAGCAAGCGATTAAGCTGGCGCTCGGCATCGCCCTTGGCAAAAAAGGCCGGGTGGCGAACTTCTACCCCATATTGCAGATCAACGGGCAAGGCCCCCAGCAAGTATGCCAGGCCGTTCAGCTGCTCGGGGCCACAGGCAGCGGGCAACTGCAACATCAGCATGCCGAGTTTTTCGCGCACCGGTGCCAGTTGCTCAATAAAGCCCAGTGCCCCAGTGTGATTATCCAGCAACTGGCCTTGATGGCTCACGGTAGACGGAAACTTGAAGGTAAAGCGAAACTCATCCGGTGTCTGGTTGGCCCAGCGCTCCAGGCTGTTATTATCGGGCACGCCATAAAAACTGGTATTGCCTTCTACCGAGTTGAATACTTTGGCATAGTCCAGCAAATGCTCGGTGCTTTTCAGCCCACGGCTCAATAGCTGGCCGGGCCATGCCGGATGTGACCACTGGCTCAAGCCGATATATAACGACATATTTTTCCTTTCAACAACGGGACTCGGGACTGGATAATCGGGATCAGGAATCCACGCTTTGCCCTTGCCAGTCCCCAGTCCCTAATCCCTATTCCCGTCTTTATAAAGACATGATTTTACCGACCTTTGCTTTTTCCATTATACTAGCCCGCTATTTACTAACAAATTCATGCCGTGCAACCACTTTTGTTGCGGGGCTACACCATAGGAAGACTCCATGCGCACTCATTATTGCGGGCAGGTAGATGCTGCCCTGGTCGGCCAGAGCGTCACTCTTAGCGGTTGGGTACATCGTCGTCGTGATCTGGGCGGTTTGATTTTTATCGACATGCGAGATCGCGAAGGCATAGTGCAGGTGTTTTTCGATCCGGATAAAGCCGAAGCCTATGACAAGGCGTCTTCATTGCGTGCCGAGTTCTGTATTCAAATGAGCGGTGTGGTGCGTGCTCGTCCCGAGTCTCAGGTTAACAAGGACATGGCGACCGGTGCGGTAGAAATCTTTGCCCACGAACTGACCATCATCAACCGCGCAGAAGCCCTGCCACTGGATTTTAACCAGAACAACTCGGAAGAGCAGCGCCTTAAATTCCGTTATCTGGACTTGCGCCGCCCCGAGCAGGCCAAATACCTGAAAACCCGTGCCAAGGTGACCAGCCGGGTGCGTCGTTTTATGGACGAACAGGGTTTTCTGGACATTGAAACCCCGATGCTGACCAAGGCCACCCCGGAAGGTGCCCGGGATTACCTGGTGCCCAGCCGTGTGCACAAAGGCTACTTCTATGCCTTGCCCCAGTCACCTCAGCTATTCAAACAGTTGCTGATGATGAGCGGCTTCGATCGTTATTACCAAATCGTGAAGTGCTTCCGGGATGAAGACTTGCGCGCCGACCGCCAGCCAGAATTCACCCAGATCGATGTGGAAACCTCCTTCATGAGTGCCGATCAGGTACGGGAAATCATGGAGCAGTTGGTCACCGAACTGTGGAAAGACGTGATCGGTGTGGACTTGGGCACCTTCCCGGTAATGAGCTACGCCGAAGCCATGCGCCGTTTTGGTTCCGACAAGCCGGATTTGCGGATCGCCACCGAGCTGGTTGATATTGCCGACCTGGTGAAAGACGTCGACTTCCAGGTATTTTCCGGCCCCGCCAACGATGACAAAGGTCGCGTTGCCGCCCTTAAAGTACCGGGTGGTGCGGCCCTGTCGCGCAAGCAGATTGATGAATACGGCAAGTTTGTCGGCATTTACGGCGCCAAAGGTCTGGCCTGGATGAAGGTGAACGACGCCGCCAAGGGGCTGGAAGGCGTGCAATCGCCGATTGCCAAGTTCCTGAATGAAAGCATAGTGACCGAGTTGCTGGCGCGTACCGGTGCGGCTGACGGCGATGCCATCTTCTTCGGTGCCGACTCTGCCAAGGTGGTGAGCGATGCCATGGGCGCGCTGCGCTTGAAGCTGGGTAAAGATCTGGACTTGTTCGAAGACAGCTGGAAGCCGCTGTGGGTGGTTGACTTCCCGATGTTTGAAGAAGAAGACGATCGCCTGTACGCCATGCACCATCCGTTTACCGCCGCCAAGGATCTGAGTGCCAGCGAGCTGGAAGCACAGCCATTAACGGCGCTGGCCAATGCCTACGACATGGTCATCAACGGCTACGAAGTGGGCGGTGGTTCGGTGCGTATTCACAATAACGACATGCAGCAAACCGTGTTCCGCCTGCTGGGCATTAATGCCGAGGAGCAGCAAGAGAAGTTCGGCTTCCTGCTGGAAGCGTTGAAGTACGGCACGCCGCCCCATGCGGGTCTGGCCTTTGGCCTGGATCGTTTGGTGATGCTGCTGACCGGCACCGACAACATTCGTGACGTGATTGCGTTTCCGAAAACTACCACTGCCTCTTGCCTGCTGACCGATGCACCCAGCCTGGCGAATCCCGACTCGTTAGCAGAGTTGGCGGTACGGATCGAGTTGCCCACCAAGGCCGATAAGACAGAGCAAGCCAACAAGGCCGATAGCTAAGCATGGCGTTCAAGCACCCGGAGTCGGTATTGATTTTGATCCATACCGACGATCAGGTTTTGCTGCTGCAGCGCCTGGATAATGACGACTTCTGGCAGTCGGTGACCGGCAGCCTGGAGCCTGGCGAAACCCGTTTTCAGGCCGCGGAGCGCGAGTTGGCCGAAGAAACCGGCTTGCGTCCGGGGGATGGCGTGCAGCTGGTGGAAACCGGACGCCGGGTGCGGTTTGAAATTTATCCACGGTGGCGGCATCGTTACCGCCCCGGGGTCACCCATAATTGGGAATATGAATTTTATTTACGTCTGTCGAGCCCGCAACGGGTGCAGCTAACCGAGCATCAGGCTCAGTGCTGGCTGCCGCTGGCCGAGGCTCGCGAACGCGCGAGCTCCTGGACCAACAAGCTGGCCATCGACAGGCTGATCCAAATGAATAACAAGGGAGATGACACTGATGGCAGGTCATAGTAAATGGGCTAATATCAAGCACCGCAAGGCGGCACAAGACGCCAAACGCGGTAAAGTCTTCACTAAACTGATCCGCGAGCTGACTACGGCCTCGCGAGAGGGCGGCTCGGATCCGGCGACCAATCCGCGACTGCGGGCGGCCATCGACAAGGCCCTGTCCAACAACATGACCCGCGATACCATAGATCGTGCGGTCAAACGCGGTGCCGGCGAGCTGGACGGTCAGGTACTGGAAACCATTATCTATGAAGGCTATGGCCCGGGTGGCACCGCCGTTATGGTGGAATGCATGACCGACAACCGTAACCGTACGGTGGCGGAAGTGCGCCATGCCTTCTCGAAAAGTGGCGGCAACCTGGGGACAGACGGCTCGGTGGCATACCTGTTCGAGAAAAAGGGCGTGATCAGCTATCAGGATCTGGATGAAGAAACGCTGATGGAAGCCGCACTCGAGGCCGGTGCCGACGACGTGGAAGTCAACGACGACGGTTCAATCGACGTGTATACCCAGTGGGATGAATTTGGTCAGGTAAAAGATGCGCTGGATGCGGCCGGACTTGAAGCCGTGAATGCCGAAGTCACCATGATCCCCACGACCAGTGCCGAGCTGGATGAAGAAACGGCGCCCAAGTTCATGCGCCTGATCGACATGCTGGAAGATGCCGATGACGTGCAAGAGGTGTATCACAACGGTGACATCTCCGACGACGTGGCGGCCCAGCTTTAAGGCGGCCCCTTCGGGGAGCTGTAAGCTTAAAGCTGCTTTTTATGGCAATCATTCTGGGTATCGACCCCGGCTCTCGCATTACCGGTTATGGCGTGGTCAGCCAAACCGGTAATAAAATGACCTACCTTGGCTCGGGCTGCATCCGCATGACCGACGCCGATCTGGCACCGCGACTGAAAAAAATTTACGACGGCGTCAGCGAAATTATCCTGCAGTTTCAGCCCGACCTGTTCGCCATCGAGCAGGTGTTTATGGCAAAAAACCCCGACTCGGCGCTTAAACTGGGCCAGGCTCGGGGCGCGGCTATTGTTGCCGCAGCCAATGCCGGGCTGGAGGTGGCCGAGTACTCGGCACGGCAAATCAAGCAGGCGGTGGTGGGGCAGGGTGGCGCCGACAAGTCTCAGGTGCAGCACATGGTGGTTAAATTGCTGAACCTGCCCGGTACCCCCCAGGCCGATGCCGCCGATGCCCTGGCAGTAGCTCTTTGCCACGGCCATACCCGCCAAAGCCTGATCAGCATGGCCGGCCAGGTAAGAGGTACGGTAAGAGGCAGACTGCGTTAACCCAAGCTTGAAGATAAACCAAAGCCCGTTTTGTAGTCTGGCGCTTTAGCTGCCAGTCCCGTCTCGGCGGGATGTTAAAAACCCTTCTGCTAACGCAGAACCGGCAGCTAAAGCGCCGGGCTACAGGGTGCGGTGTGTTTTTTAGCTGATCGCTTCCAGCTTAAGGCTGAGTGCTGGTATTAACTGGATATCTATCCAGTTATTTATTATTCTTTGCGCATTACCCCTAGGTTAGGAGACATGCCGTGATTGGTCGGTTAAAAGGTATTATCAGCGAAAAGCAGGCCCCCGATATTCTGCTGGATATCAATGGTGTGGGCTACGAAGTCACCCTGCCCATGAGCTGCTTTTACGAATTGCCCAATGTGGGCGAAGCGGCGACCGTGCTCACGCATTTTGTGGTGCGTGAAGACGCTCAGCTGTTATTTGGCTTTAATACCAAAACCGAACGCGCATTGTTTCGTGAACTGATTAAAACCAACGGCGTAGGACCTAAACTGGCACTGGGTATTTTGTCGGGCATGACGGCGGATCAGTTTATTTATAATGTGGATCAAGGCGATATTACCGCTCTGGTGAAGCTGCCCGGGGTAGGCAAGAAAACCGCCGAGCGGCTGATTATTGAAATGCGTGATCGCCTGAAAAACTTTGGCGGTTATGACTTGTTCAATCCGGCACCGGAGTCGGTGACCCAGGCCGGGCACATTGAAGATGCCAAAGGCGAGGCGGCTGCCGCCTTGCAGGCTCTGGGTTACAAGGCCAGTCAGGCCGAACAAATGGTGAAAAAGGTTGCCAAGCCCGGGCTGGATGCCGAACAACTGATCCGCGAAGCCCTGCGAAGTATGGTGTAACCCATGATAGAAGCGGACCGTTTTATCAATCCCGCCCCGCAGCGGGAAGAAGAAGTCATCGATCGCGCCATTCGGCCCAAGGCGCTGGCGGATTATCGTGGCCAGGATCATGTGCGCAGCCAGATGGAAATTTTTATCGAAGCGGCACGGCGCCGGGAAGAAGCGCTCGATCATCTGTTGATCTTCGGCCCGCCGGGGCTGGGTAAAACGACCCTGGCCAATATAGTGGCCAATGAAATGGGCGTGAGTATTAAAACCACCTCGGGCCCGGTATTGGAGAAAGCCGGTGATCTGGCGGCCATGCTGACCAACCTGGAAGCCGGCGATGTGCTGTTTATCGATGAAATCCACCGCTTGAGCCCGGTGGTAGAAGAAATCCTGTATCCGGCGATGGAAGATTATCAGCTGGACATCATGATTGGCGAAGGACCGGCTGCTCGCTCCATTAAACTGGAATTACCGCCTTTTACCCTGGTCGGCGCCACTACCCGCGCCGGCTCGCTCACCTCGCCGTTGCGCGATCGCTTTGGCATAGTGCAGCGGCTCGAGTTTTATCAGGTGGCCGATTTGGCGCACATTATCAGCCGCAGTGCCGACAAGCTGGGCCTGAGCATAGATGATGACGGCTCTCTGGAAATGGCGCGCCGAGCCCGGGGCACGCCACGTATTGCCAATCGCTTGCTGCGTCGAGTACGGGACTTTGCCGAAGTAAAAGGCAGTGGCGACATCAATGCCGATATTGCCGCTCAGGCGCTGGATATGCTGGATGTCGACAAGCAGGGTTTCGACTACATGGACCGCAAGTTGTTGATGGCGCTGCTGGATAAATTTATGGGCGGGCCGGTCGGGCTGGATAACCTGGCGGCCGCCATTGGTGAAGAAAAAGAAACCATTGAAGATGTCATCGAGCCGTATCTGATCCAGCAGGGCTTTTTACAACGCACCCCCCGCGGTCGCATGGCCACCCCCCGCGCCTATGTACACTTCGGCTTCGAACTACCTGAAGGACGATTGGCCGCGCCCAGCATCCAGCGGCAAACTCCCAACTAAAAACCAGAATTCTGGTTTGTTTTTGTAGGGTCCAATTCATTGGACCGCTTCAAGGCCGAGTCACGGTTGCTGGTCGAATAAATTCGACCCTACAGGACACACTGCCTCTAACGCCACGCCCTGTAGCCCGGCGCTTTAGCTGCCGGTTCTGCGTTAGCAGAAGGGTTTTAAATCCAGCTACGCTGGCCTGCCAGCTAAAGCGGCAGACTACAGAACACACCAGTCCTCTGGGTTTGCTTGGCTTGTTCGCTTTACACTTCACCCTTCACCCACTCCGTTTCCTGGTCGAGAATTGTCGTCGCTGTTGGCCATTGTCTTCTTTCCTAAATTTGACTCAGGTATAGTATTCGCATCTATTTTTGGCCCTTTATGGCTAAGCGAATGACGTCAGAAACACTCTTTAGCTGGCCGGTGCGGATCTACTACGAAGATACCGACGCCGGTGGTATTGTTTACAACGCTAATTATTTGAAATTTATGGAAAGAGCTCGCACCGAGTGGTTACGTAGCCTGGGTGTTGAGCAAGATAATCTGCTTGAGCAGGGCGTGGCTTTCGTGGTGCGTCGTATCGAGCTGGATATGTTGAAACCCGCCCGCTTCAATGATGCACTAACAGTCACCGTGACGGTGAAAAAGCTGAAACGTGCATCTATTGTGTTTGAGCAAGAAATTCTGGATGATGCGGGCCTTTCTCTGGTGCGGGGAACCGTGCTGATTGCATGTGTTCAAATAGCTCATATGAAACCCTTTGCCATTCCTGAGCCGCTGATGGGAGTATTGTCAGGTGCATGCTGAAATATCATTTATAGGTCTTTTCTTACAGGCCAGCTTATTGGTCAAGCTGGTGATGCTGTTATTGATGGCCATGTCGATCTTATCCTGGGCCATGATTATCAATCGCCGCAAGATACTGACGTCGGCACAACGTGACTCGGTATCGTTTGAAGACAAGTTCTGGTCGGGTTCCGATTTGAGCCGTCTTTATCACGAGAGCAATGCGCGCCGGGATAATCTGGCGGGTATGGAACAGATTTTTTATGCCGGCTTTAAAGAGTTTATCCGTCTGCAAAAGCAGGGGCGCTCTCAGGAAAGCATGCTGGAAGGCACTTATCGCACCATGCGTGTGGCCTTGTCTCGTGAAGTAGACAGGTTGGAAACCAACCTGTCCATGCTGGCGACCATTGGCTCCATCAGTCCTTATATAGGCTTGTTTGGTACCGTTTGGGGCATCATGAACGCCTTTATCGCCCTGGCCGAAGTACAGCAAGCTACGCTGTCGATGGTAGCACCGGGTATTGCCGAAGCATTGATTGCGACTGCGTTGGGCTTGTTTGCCGCTATTCCGGCGGTGATTGCCTACAACCGTTTCAGTTATCAGGTTGAGCGTCAGGAAAATCATTTAGCCAACTTCATGGATGAGTTTTCGACCATTCTCAATCGCCAAGTGGCGGCAGGTCAGCAATGATGCACGGCTATCAGCGTAGACGGCGCAAGAGTGTGGCCGAAATCAACGTGGTGCCATACATCGACGTTATGTTGGTATTGCTGATTATATTTATGGCCACGGCGCCTGTGATAACCCAGGGCGTGAACGTTGACTTGCCCCAGGCCGAAGCCGAAATGATGCCGGAAGACAGTGACAAACCTTTGGTGGCTTCGATCGATGCCGAAGGGAATTATTTTCTTGATGTGGGTGATAGCCGTAACCAGGCGGTGGATTTGCTGGCCCTGGCCGATATGGTGCAAAGTCAGTTAAAGCTGACCCCAAAATCGCCGGTTGTGGTAAAGGGTGACGCCAGTGTGCGTTATGACGCCGTCATTCAGTTAATGGCCACGCTGAAAGCGGCCGGAGTGCCGAGCGTGGGCCTGATGACCCAGCCGGAGCAGTAGACCTGTGATAACGGAGCAAGGCGGTATTAAAAAAGCAGTGGTTATCTCGCTGGCTCTGCATTTGCTGGTGGGGGTTGTCTTGTTGGTGGGCATCGATTTTAGTGCACCCAAACGGCCTTCACAGCCGGCATCTATTATTGAAGCTACCATGATTGATGATGGCATGGTGGCGCAGCAGGCCAAGCGTCTCGACGAAATGCGGGCACAGCAGGCACAGGAAGCGGCAGCCGAGCAAGCGCAAGCCGAGGCAGAACAAAAAGCGGCGGCCGCGGCCGAGCAGCAGGCGGCCAAACAGGAGCAGGCTCAAGAAGCCGCCCGTGTCGCTGAACAACAAAAAGCACTGGCTGCAGAACAGGCGGCGGCTAGGGCCGAACAACAAAAAGTAACCGAACAGCGTCAGGCGCAAGCTGCAGCAGAAGCCAAAAAAGCCGCTGAAGCCAAGGCCGCGGAAGCGAAAAAAGCGGCGGAGGCCAAGGCTGCTGAGGCAAAGCGGGTAGCTGAAGCCAAGGCCGCAGCAGAGGCGAAAGCCAATGCCGAAGCAAAAGCATTAGCGGCCAAGCAAAAAGCCGAAGCCGATGCCAAGGCGGCAGAAGCCAAGAAACAAGCCGACGCCAAGGCTGCAGAAGCGAAAAAAGCGGCGGAGGCCAAGGCGGCTGTAGAAGCAAAACAGGCAGCAGAAGCCAAAGCGGCAGCGGATGCGAAAAAAGCGGCCGAGGCCAAAGCCGCTGCTGAAGCAAAAAAAGTAGCTGACGCCAAGGCCGCTGAAGCAAAAAAAGTAGCTGATGCCAAGGCGGCTGAAGCGAAGAAAGCCGCAGATGCCAAAGCCGCCGAAGCGAAGAAGGTCGCTGAGGCGAAAGCGGCGGAAGCCAAGGCTGCAGCAGCGAAAAAAGCAGCGGCCAGTGAGCAGGCCTTAAAAGATCTGGAAGCCATGATGGGGGATGATCTCGGCAACAGCAGCGCGCCGGCTGCCCCTTCACAAGGTGAGATTGATCAAGCCCGAGCCATGATACAGCAAGCGGTTGAACGCTATTTTCAAGTGAGTTCAACCATGCAGGGCAAGCAGTGTGTGGTTAATGTGCGAGTTGCCGCCGATGGTCTGGTGCTCAAAATAGGCGATGGCAGTGGCGATAATGCAGTGTGTCAGGCGGGCATAGTGGCAATCCGCAAGGCAAGCCCTTTACCCATGCCCAAAAATTCTGAGCTGGTTAAAGAACTACAAAACTTGAATTTGACGCTGAAACCGAGGCTATAGAGATGACAAAACGATGGATATGGTTATGGTTGCCGCTACTGCTGTTAACAGCACAAGCCAAAGCTGCCTTTAACATAGAGATTACCGGTGGCACCGACAGTGCGCGCCCCGTGGCCGTGGTGCCGTTCAAATGGACAGGTGGCGGCAGTATGCCTCAGGACCTGGCCGAAGTGATTGGCAGTGATTTTCGCAATAGCGGCATGTTTCGGCCGCTGGATCGTAATCGCCTGCCACAGCAGGTCGCCAGTGCCAGTGAGCTGGATGCCAGCCAGTGGCGTTCGCATCAGGTAGAAGCCGTACTGGTCGGCTCTATCGAACCTGCGGGTGGCGATCAATATCGCATCAGCTTTGAGCTGGCCGATGTGCTGGGCCAAAATGGTGCCGAGTTGCTGGAAAGCCGCAGTGCTACCGTGCCGGCGGCGCAACTGCGCCAATACGCACACCGCATTGCCGACATTGCTTTTGAGAAGCTGACCGGCATCAAGGGTGCGTTCTTGACCCGCATCGCCTATGTCAACGTACAACATGGTGCCCAGTTTCCGTATCAGTTGATGATTGCCGATTACGACGGTTTTAATGAGCAGTTGCTGTTGCGCTCACGCGAGCCATTGATGTCCCCGGCCTGGTCGCCGGACGGTCGCAAGCTGGCTTATGTGTCCTTTGAAAACAAGAAAGCCGAAATCGTGGTGCAGGATATTTACAGTCAGCAGCGTCAGGTTGTGAGCTCGCAACAGGGCATTAACGGTGCCCCCCAGTGGTCACCCGACGGCAGCAAGCTGGCTCTGGTGCTGTCGCGAGATGGCCAGCCCGAGATTTATGTGCTTAATTTATCGAGCAAGCAGTTTACTCGGGTGACCAATAATCGCAGCATTGATACCGAACCCACCTGGGCTGCGGATGGTCAATCTGTTTATTTTGTTTCTGAGCGAGGCGGGCGCCCACAAATTTATCAAGCCGAACTGGGCTCTGGAAATACGCGCCGGGTTACGTTTCAGGGCGACACTAATTTAGGTCCTCGTGTAACGAATGACGGCACCGGCATGGTGCTGGTCAGTCGTTCACAGGGACAATATCGAATTGCTCGTCAGGATCTGGATGGGGGTCAACTGCAAGTGTTAACAGAAACACAGCTGGATGAATCGCCAAGCCCAGCTCCTAATGGCACTATGATTATCTATAGCACGACTTATCAGGGCCGTCAGGTACTGTCTTTGGTGTCTATGGATGGTCGCTTTAAGGCCAGGCTACCCGCACGAAATGGTGATGTTCGTGCACCAGCATGGTCACCGTATCTCAATTGATCCAATGACAAGTAAAAAGGAATAAATAATGCAAATGAAGAAACTGCTGCAGAGTCTGGCCATTGCCCTGCCTATGTTAACCCTGGCGGCGTGTAGCTCTACTACTGACTCCGATGCCATGACCGGTGCCGACGATAGCTATCTGAATGGTGGCGTACAGTCTGGTGGTGCGCAAAATGGTGGTGCACTGTCTGCCGAAGAGCAGATGCGCCAGCAGTACGAAGCACTGCGTCGTGAAAACGTGATTTACTTTGAATTTGACCAGGACGAAGTGACAGGCCATTATGCTCAGGTACTGGAAGCACACGCCAACTTCCTGCGTTCAAACCCATCAGTCAGCATTCTGGTTGAAGGCCACGCAGATGAGCGCGGTACTCCCGAGTACAACATTGCGTTGGGCGAACGTCGTGCCAAGGCAGTAACCAGCTACCTGCAGAGCTTGGGTGTGAACGGTGCTCAATTGGCCATTGTCAGCTATGGTGAAGAGAAGCCGATGGATGCCTCGCATACCGAATCTGCTTTTTCCAAGAACCGTCGTGCGGTTCTGGTTTATTAAGGCTTAATTTGACTTTATGACCTATAAATTAGCGGCCATATTGATGGCCGCTGTTTTATCCACCGCTTGTCTGGCCCAGGCGCCGGTAAGCAGTGTGGGTGGCAGCGGCTCCGTCAATGACCGTCTGGCAGAGCTGGAAAGGGCCTTCAGCGCGAAAAGCCAGGCACAAATCGAGCAACACCGGCAGATGACCTCGTTACAACGAGAGGTGAGTGAACTGCGCGGTATGCTGGAAGAGCAAAACTATCGTCTTGAGCAAGTCATAGACAGGCAACGCGATATATTGCTGAAGCTGCAAGATGTAGCGGATAAACCACAAAGTACGGCCAAGCCCCGCGAGCAAGCTGCCGCTGCATCCAACACCGATAACCAGGTCAAGGACAGCGATAGCAGCAAACCTGTCAGTAAAAGCGAGTCCAATGGTTCCAATACCGCTTTTGGTAATGAACAGACCGCCTATGACAATGCCGTAAATCTGGTACTGCAAGATAAAGACTACGACGCCGCCATTCCGGCCTTTGCGCGTTTTATCACTCAATACCCCGAATCCAGTTATGTGCCTAATTCTCATTATTGGTTGGGGCAGCTGTTGTTCTCGCAAAAGCGTTTCGATCAGGCCAAAGCCCAGTTTGCCCGGGTAGTAGAAGCGTACCCACAATCCAATAAACGGGCAGACTCGTTACTGAAACTGGGCCTGATCGCACAAGAGCAAAAAGACAATGCACAGGCACGCCAGTATTTTGAGCAGGTGGTCAGTGAATATGCCAGCTCGGCAGCCGCCAAACTGGCACAGAAAAATCTCGAAGGTCTGTAAGCTGGTTAATTTTTACAAGAGTCGATTGATCTTTGAGCAAGCAGAATAAAATGATGATTTAGCGGTTGCGTCCGGAAATTAAATCCGTATTATAGGCCGCCGTTGGCAGGGGAGCTTTAGCGAGCCGCCAAAAGGGTTGTAATTAAAGATTACGGGTCGTTAGCTCAGTTGGTAGAGCAGTTGACTTTTAATCAATTGGTCGCAGGTTCGAATCCCGCACGACCCACCAGATTTAGCAGTACAGCAAGTCCCAGGGTGATTAGCTCAGCTGGGAGAGCACCTCCCTTACAAGGAGGGGGTCACTGGTTCGAGCCCAGTATCACCCACCAGTTTGAAGTAAGGTTATGGTTTATTGAGCCCGATATAATGATCGAGCATCAACAGACGGTAACAGCAAGTCCCAGGGTGATTAGCTCAGCTGGGAGAGCACCTCCCTTACAAGGAGGGGGTCACTGGTTCGAGCCCAGTATCACCCACCAGTTTGAAGTAAGGTTATGGTCTTTGAGCCGATATATTCATCGAGCATCAGCAGACGGTAACAGCAAGTCCCAGGGTGATTAGCTCAGCTGGGAGAGCACCTCCCTTACAAGGAGGGGGTCACTGGTTCGAGCCCAGTATCACCCACCAGTTTGAAGTAAAGAGTTGAAGTAAAGAGTTTAAAGCAGTAACCGAATTATCGGGTCGTTAGCTCAGTTGGTAGAGCAGTTGACTTTTAATCAATTGGTCGCAGGTTCGAATCCCGCACGACCCACCAGATTTAAGAAGTACAGCAAGTCCCAGGGTGATTAGCTCAGCTGGGAGAGCACCTCCCTTACAAGGAGGGGGTCACTGGTTCGAGCCCAGTATCACCCACCATATTGAAGTAAAGAGTTTAAGGCAGTAACCGATTTATCGGGTCGTTAGCTCAGTTGGTAGAGCAGTTGACTTTTAATCAATTGGTCGCAGGTTCGAATCCCGCACGACCCACCAGATTTAAGAAGTACAGCAAGTCCCAGGGTGATTAGCTCAGCTGGGAGAGCACCTCCCTTACAAGGAGGGGGTCACTGGTTCGAGCCCAGTATCACCCACCAAATTGAAGTAAAGAGTTGAAGTTAAGAGTTTAAAGTAGTAACCGAATTATCGGGTCGTTAGCTCAGTTGGTAGAGCAGTTGACTTTTAATCAATTGGTCGCAGGTTCGAATCCCGCACGACCCACCAGATTTAAGAAGTACAGCAAGTCCCAGGGTGATTAGCTCAGCTGGGAGAGCACCTCCCTTACAAGGAGGGGGTCACTGGTTCGAGCCCAGTATCACCCACCATATTGAAGTAAAGAGTTGAAGTGAAGAGTTTAAAGTAGTAACCGAATTATCGGGTCGTTAGCTCAGTTGGTAGAGCAGTTGACTTTTAATCAATTGGTCGCAGGTTCGAATCCCGCACGACCCACCATTTCTGTTTACATATCTCCAGATTTGATATTCCCTCATCCGCACTGCGGATTTTTTCGTTTCTGCATCTTCTTATGTTTGGCGTTATTCTGAAGACGATGAGTCTTTAGGTTTTTTGTAGGGTGCCGCTTTAGCTGGCACTCCCGTCTCAGCGGGATGTTATTCAAACCCTCCTGCTAACGCAGGGCCGGCAGCTAAAGCGCCGGACTACAGGGAACTGAGTTCTGTTCTCGTTATCATCCTGATGTTTGTGCTTAACTTCCCACTTATTGCTTAAAGCCGAGCGCTTGCTTCACGCTGCATCCCGGATCTTTATGTGCGCTCGATTTGGGTTACGGGGCCGGTGGCGCTATAATGTTCGCCCTTGACGATATCCGGACGGATCACTGGAACCAAGTTATGACTGAGGCTGTTGATATTTACGAATTTGACTATCCTTTTCCCGCCAAGCCGGCTGTGCTGACGGTTGATCAGCAGCTGGAGTTGAAAGGTGAAATTAAAGCACTGCTGCGCGAGCGTAATGCCGTGCTGGTAGCGCATTATTATACCGACCCGGAAATTCAGGCCCTGGCCGAAGAAACCGGCGGCTGTGTGTCCGACTCGCTGGAGATGGCGCGATTTGGCAAAGAGCATGAAGCCAAAACCCTGATTGTGGCCGGCGTGCGCTTTATGGGGGAGACCTCAAAAATACTGAGCCCCGAAAAAACCGTGCTGATGCCCACGCTGGAAGCCGAGTGCTCGCTCGATCTGGGCTGTCCGGCCGATGAATTTACCGCCTTTTGTGACGAGCATCCCGACCATACCGTGGTGGTGTACGCCAACACCTCGGCGGCGGTGAAAGCCCGTGCCGACTGGGTAGTGACCTCCAGCATAGCGCTGGAAATCGTCGAGCACCTGGACAGCCAAGGCCATAAAATCATCTGGGCACCGGATCGCCACCTGGGTGCCTATATTGAAAAAGAAACCGGCACCAAAATGTTACGCTGGCAGGCGGCCTGTATTGTGCACGACGAGTTTAGAGCCAAGGCTCTGAAAGATCTCAAGGCACAAAATCCCGATGCCGCCGTACTGGTGCACCCCGAGTCACCGGCGTCCGTGATTGAGTTGGCCGATGCCGTTGGATCCACCAGCCAGCTGATCAAGGCGGCGCAAACTCTGCCCCAGAAAAAACTGATAGTAGCGACCGATCAGGGCATTTTCTACAAGATGCAGCAGGCCTGCCCCGATAAAGAGATGGTCGCGGCCCCTACGGGTGGCAATGGCGCTACCTGCCGCAGTTGCGCCCATTGCCCCTGGATGGCCATGAACGGCCTGGTAGCCATTCGTGATGCGCTGCGTGATGGTGGCAAGACTCACGAGATTCAGGTGGACGAAGACACGCGCATCAAAGCGATGATCCCGCTGGAGCGGATGCTGAACTTTGCCGCCGAGCTGAAAATGAAAGTGCAAGGCAACGCTTAAGTGACAGTGAAGGGTGAATCGTGAATGGTGAGGAGTAAAAGATAAAACACTTCGCCTGAAAATTTGGCGCTTTTCTCCGCACACATTACGCTTTTCGCTTTACGTAAAAAAACGGCACCGAGATGACTCTCGGTGCCGTTTTTATTTTTAGCTAGGCGCTAAATCTCAGAAGTCGGTTTACGCCTCACTTCTCACGCTTAACTCCTCACGAACCCCCATCAGTTACCGGTTTTCTTCGCCGCCAAGGGCTTCTATCAAGTCCGGTACGAAGCGCGACAGTTCACCTGTGACCAGTGCAAAGTCGGCATCAAAACGGGCGGCGGCGTCTTCGTTGGTCACGTCGTCGTTTTGCTCGCGCAACTCTTCCGAAAATTTCAGCCGCTTGACGCTCATGTCGTCGCCGAGAATAAAGCTGATGGTCTCGGCCCAGTTGAGTGCCAGCTTGGTCACCAGTTTATCGGCTTCCAGGTGGACCTTGATCTCCTCGCTCAGCAAGTCTTGCTGTTTGGCGCGAATAATACCGCCGTGCTCCAGGGCTGAACGCAACTCTGCTTCGTCTTCCAGGGCAAATCCCGGGGCTGCCGCTCCCTCTTTTAACCAGTCGGTCAGCGTTAGCTCAGGCGGCGTGGTCATCGCCAGCGGCACCACAGGCAGCGAGCCAATGCTCTTGCGCAACAGGGCCAGCAAGTCTTCGGCACGTTTGGCGGAGCTGGCATCGACCGCAATAAAGCCGGCTTTGGGATTGATCCAGGCATAGGTTTGCTGAAAGCGGCTAAAGGCCCGGGGCAGCAGGTCGACGATGATTTCTTCTTTAATCGATTCTTTTTCTTTCTTCTTGAGTGCGCGGCCCTGCTCGATTTCCAGCGCTTCTACCTTTTCGGCCACCATGTCGTTCACCACTGAGCCAGGCAGCATTTTTTCTTCTTTTTTGGCACAGAGCAAAATTTGCTCATCGGCAATGTGGGTCAGGGCATGGCCCTGCTTGCCCAGTGGCGAAATCCAGCCAAACCTGGCCTGTTCCTGGCTGCCGCAGGGGGTAAAGGGCAGGGCGTCGAGCTGCTTTTCCAGATCTTCAATAGAGACATCAAAAGGGCGGGTAAAACGATAAATCTGCAGGTTCTTAAACCACATAGCATCCTCGATAACGAGCCACAAAAAACGCATTGTACTGCAAAGCGGCTTTGTGATCAGGCTGTCATTATCAATCATGACTAACCGATCTGGCTCACAGAGAGATATTAAAGCCCGGGTGAGGTGGCTCAAGCTCTGTACACTCAAATAAACTGCCGTCGGAGAGAATGAGATGATACGTCAAGCCACGCCCGACGACGCCGATACCATTCTGGATGTGTGGTTGCTGGCGTCGTTACAGGCACATGACTTTATTCCTGCCGCTTTTTGGTGGCAACAGCAAGAAGCCATGCGCGCCCGCTATTTGCCAGCGGCTCAAATTTGGGTATGTGAACGTCAGGGTGAAGTGCAGGGCTTTGTGGCACTGGTAAATGACTATGTGGCCGCCTTGTTTGTACGCCCCGACTGCCAGCAAAACGGTATTGGCAGAGCCTTGCTGGATACGGCCAAACAACAACGCCATACGCTGACGCTGCGGGTTTACTGCGAAAATGACATAGCAGTTAATTTTTATTGTAACCAAGGCTTTAGCATTATTGCCGAGGGCACAGATGCCGCCACCAGCCAGCCAGAGCTGTATATGGAATTTCGGGCCAAAGGCGATAAACAGCAAGATCACGCCCTATGCCAACATGCTAGTGCTATCAATTCATAAAACTGTCACACTTACTGCTAATAATGGTCATACACAAGTAAGACCCGCAAGGACAGTAAACAATGACACGGAAAATACTGGTAGTAGAAGACGAAGTCGCCATTCGCGATATGTTGTGCCTGGTATTGGAGCAGAAAGGGTTTACCACTGAGTCGGCAGAAGACTATCAGGCTGCGCTTGCCATGATCAAAGAGCCTTACCCCGAGCTTATCCTGATGGACTGGATGTTACCCGGAGGGAGTGGTATTCAGCTGATCAAACATTTAAAGCAAAATGAATTAACCCGCCAGATCCCGGTAATCATGCTGACCGCCCGCGCCGAAGAAGAAGATAAAATCAAAGGCCTGGACGTAGGTGCAGACGATTACATCACCAAGCCGTTCTCGCCCAAAGAGCTGGCATCGCGCCTTAACGCCGTGCTGCGTCGTGTGGCTCCCACTGCAGTCGATGACGTGATTGAAGTGCAGGGCCTCAAGCTGGACCCTGTCAGTCACAGAGTCAGCGCCAATCATTTGCAGTTGGAGCTGGGCCCGACCGAATTCAAGCTGTTGCACTTTTTTATGACCCATCCCGAGCGCGTTTACAGCCGCGAGCAGTTACTGAACAACGTGTGGGGCACCAATGTCTATGTCGAAGACAGAACCGTAGATGTGCATATTCGGCGGTTACGCAAGGCGGTGTCAGGAGAAGGGCATGATCAATTAATACAAACGGTGCGCGGCGCCGGCTATCGCTTTTCAACCCGCCTTTGAGGCTAATATGCAATTACAAGAAGCCAGTTCTGGCTTGTGGTGGCGTTTAACCCTTTATTACAGCTGTTTTGTTTTACTCGGTCTGGTTATCGGTAACATAACGCTGGGGTTACTCTGCGCCACTGTGCTGCATTTATTATGGCATTATCGTTTTCAGCATAAATTGAAAATCTGGCTGTGGCGGGATCGCAGCCTGATCCCGCCGCAAGGCAAGGGCAGCTGGGAGGCGATTTTCAACGGCCTTTATCGGCTCCAACAACGTCAGCGCTCGCGCCGGCGAGAACTTGCCAGGCTGATACGCCGCTTTCGCCAGGGGGCCGAATCCTTGCCGGACGCTGCCGTGGTGATCCGCCGCGACGGCAATATAATCTGGTGCAACAAGCTGGCTCAGCAACTGCTGGGTTTTCGCTGGCCCGATGATGCGGGGCAGCACATTGGGAACCTGATCCGCGCCCCGCTGTTTATTGCCTATATGGATCGCGGCGAGTATCAGGAACCACTCGAGCTGACTGCTCCCCAGCGTGAACAAACCTTGCTGGAATTTCGCGTCATGACCTATGTAGAAGATCAATTGCTGTTGGTCGTACGCGATGTCACCCGTTTGCGCGGTCTGGAGCAAATGCGCAAGAATTTTGTGGCCAACGTGTCTCATGAATTACGCACGCCACTAACGGTGCTCAAGGGCTATCTTGAAATATTGGAAACGCCGCCAGAGCCGGTCATGTGGCACAAAACCCAGGCGGTGATGCTGGAGCAAACCCTGCGCATGGAAGCCCTGGTGCAGCAACTGATGACCCTGACCCGTATCGAGGCATCCAGTGCGGTAGCCAATGATCAGCTGGTTGATATTCCTGCCATGCTGGCCATGCTGGAGCAGGAGGCGAAGGCGTTGAGTGGCGATATGAGCCATGAGCTGTGTTTTACGGTCGACACTCAACTCAGAGTACTGGGCGATCAGGAGCAGTTGCGCAGCACCATTTCCAATCTGGTGTATAACGCCATTCGTCATACCCCGGCAAACACCCGCATTGTGGTGGAGTGGAGCCAGGTGGAGCAAGGAGCCCGCTTTGCCGTCACCGACGCTGGCGAGGGTATTTCACCAGAGCACCTGGGCCGCCTTACCGAGCGTTTCTACCGTGTTGACAAGGCTCGCAGCCGTCAAACCGGAGGCTCGGGCCTGGGGCTGGCCATTGTTAAGCATGCCCTGGCGCATCATAATGCGAATTTGAGCATCAGCAGCAAAAAAGGCGAAGGCAGCTGTTTCAGCTTCATCCTGCCGACACATCGCCTGGTTGTTGAACATAGCACCGAACACTCGGTACTATCTTCGCAATAACAATCGAGATCCTGATGTTCATCAGGATGACGGCTTAATAGCAGCGGTCAGCCGTAAGATTTAAGCCGTCAGATAAAGACAAATGCCACACAAATACGGTCTTTTGCCTTATGACGGCCCCGGTATCCTCTTTCACCCTTCACCAACCCCAGACTGTTGTCACCGGTTTGTCATGTTCATTTCATATCATTGTCATCTAGCTCGGCAATACTGGCAGCGTCTAAAGGATGCGAACTCAGATGGAGAAAATAATGAAACTGAACAACCTGGTTACCGCTCTTGGTTTAACGGCCGCTTTGGCTTCGGGTACTGTGCTGGCCGCAGTGGATAGCAGCTTGCCAGACTATGAAAAAGTCAGTGGTGTTTCCGGCAACCTGTCATCGGTTGGCTCAGATACACTGGCCAATATGGCCACCCTGTGGGGTGAGGCTTTCACTCGTCATTATCCTAACGTTAATATTCAGATTCAGGCTGCCGGCTCTTCTACTGCACCGGCTGCTCTTACCGAAGGTACCGCTCAGTTTGGTCCCATGAGTCGTGCCATGAAAAGCAACGAAGTCGAAGCGTTTGAAAAACGTTATGGCTACAAGCCAACACCGGTGCGCGTTGCCATCGATGCCCTGGCGGTATTCGTGCACAAAGACAACCCTATTGAAGGCTTGAGCATCGATCAGGTAGACGCCATTTTCTCCAGTACTCTGGCTTGTGGCAACAGCGAGCAAATTACCAAGTGGGGCCAAACCGGCTTGACCGGCGACTGGAGTCAGCGTGATGTTCAGCTGTATGGGCGTAACTCGGTTTCTGGTACCTATGGCTACTTTAAAGATGAAGCCCTGTGTAAAGGCGACTTCAAAAACAATGTAAACGAGCAGCCGGGATCGGCCTCTGTCGTGCAATCTGTGTCTTCTTCACTGAATGCCATTGGCTACTCGGGCCTGGGTTACAGCACCTCCAGCGTACGTGCTGTGCCATTGGCTGAAGCCGGTTCTACCGATTACGTGGCTGCCAATGCCGATAATGCCACTAGCGGCAATTATCCGTTATCCCGCTTCCTGTACGTATACGTGAACAAGCACCCCAACAAGCCGCTGGGGCCAATGGAAGCCGAGTTTGTTAAGCTGATGCTGTCCAAGCAGGGTCAGGAAATCGTAGATAAAGACGGCTATGTACCCGTACCTGCTGCGGTTATTGATGCTGATTTGAAAAAGCTGGGCTTGAAATAAATCCTGACGTATCCACCGTCGAGTTGATGATTCCCCGAGTGAAAACTCGGGGTTTTTTGCTTTTTAGCAATATGATATACACGGTCCTTTTTTGCCTCGCGTAACAATCTGCTCCCCAAAGGCTTACTCAAGCCATTACCTGCCAATAAGCGGCTAAATCTAAGCAAAATCGCCTATATGGACAATAAATATGGCAAAGTGGCCGTAAAGCCGCTTTTTTATTACCGCCAAATGTGGCTATATATAGGATGGGTATTGGGGGTTCGGCAGGAGTCAGAATGGAAATCAGGAAAATCCGCAGTGGCGAGGCAGGCAGTATTTGGCGTTTGCTCCACGATACCGTACATCGCATCAATCAAGCGGATTACAGTCACGAAGAACTGGTGGTGTGGGCGCCAGACGAGTTCGATGCACCGCATTGGGTGAGTCGTTTTATTCGTACCCATCCTCTGGTGGCCACCGAAGGACGTGAGTTACTGGGATTTGCCGAGCTGGCAGACGATGGACGTATTGATTTGTTCTACGTGCATCATGCTCATCAGGGCCAGGGTATTGGTCGGGGCCTGATGCAGAGATTAAAAGCAGAAGCGGGTGCACGAGGTCTTGAACGGCTCTATTGTGAAGCCAGCATTACAGCCAAGCCTTTTTTCGAGAGCATGGGGTTCAGCTTTGTCGAACAAAGAGAGCTGGAGCGCAAAGGAGAGTGCGTGTCTGTGCTGTTGATGGAAAGCAAAATCTAGTTCTAGGTACACATGATAGAGGCGCAGTGACGAGTGTCATGCCATTGCGTCCTTTGGCAAGAAAGGCTCGCTCACGAAAATCGGGCAATAAAAAACCCACCGTACGGTGGGTTTTTTTGATTTGGTCGGCGTGAGAGGATTCGAACCTCCGACCCCTAACACCCCATGCTAGTGCGCTACCAAGCTGCGCTACACGCCGAATCGACGCCAACTATATAAGGGGTCCGAATGTGCTGCAAGCCTCTTTTTATTTTTTGCGTTCGTTTGCTGCTTTCTTGCTCAAAGCGGTGTTTTAACGGCAGTAAAGAGTGAAGAGTAGACAATCCCCAATCCCCAATCCCCAATCCCCAATCCCCAATCCCCAATCCCCAATCCCCAATCCCCAATCCCCAATCCCCAATCCCCAATCCCCAATCCCCAATCCCCTCTTCGTTGTGATGAAGCCTGTTTTCGCCAACGGCGTCTTTTGCCATAATACGCGGCCAACATAGGCGGACGACATGAACGAACAAGACGAATACTGGATGCGCCAGGCGATGCTGCTGGCGGCAAAGGCCGAGGCCGAAGATGAAGTGCCGGTCGGGGCGCTGGTGGTGCTCAACGGCCAATGCATTGGCCAGGGGTGGAACAAGTCCATTGGCAGCCATGATGCCACCGCCCATGCCGAGATCATGGCGCTGCGACAGGCCGGTCAGACTATTGGTAATTATCGGCTGCTGGACTGTACTCTCTACGTGACGCTGGAACCATGCATGATGTGCGCCGGCGCCATGGTGCACAGCCGCATTAAGCGGCTGGTGTATGGTGCCGCTGACGCCAAGACAGGGTCGGTAGACTCTGTGCTGCGGCTGTTGGCGACACCTGGCCTCAATCATCTGGTGAACTGGCAGTCTGGGGTGCTGGCAGAAGAATGCGCCACTCAGCTCAGCGCCTTTTTCAAGCGTCGCCGGGCAGAAAAAAAAGCCGCCCGTAAACAGGCGGCCACATAAAGTTCGTTTCTATGGTGGTAACAGTGAGTTGCTACAGCTAGTTGCTACAATTTTACCAGTTCCAGCTGCCAGCCAACCTTGGCCTGATACTCCTGTTCTCGTTGCAATGTGGTTAACAACATCCGGTTGTGTTCGCACCAGGGAGCGGGAAGTTGCAGGCGCAGGCTGTCCTGCTCGGCCAATTCCACCAGCAGTACGGGCAGAGCCTTGTCCTGGCGCCGACGATTGAGGGCCACTGCCAGCCGCAAGATGCGCACCAGCCGCCACAGCTGCGCCTCTGGTAGAGCAGCCAGCGGTTCCAGCTCGGATAATTTGAGTGCCTTGCGGTGAAAGCGTACCAGGGCGGCCAGTGTCTTTTGCTGCTCCAGATTGAAGCCGGGCAAGTCGCTGTGGCGCAATATGTAGGCAGAGTGGCGGTGAATACCGGTAAAGTTGACATGCAGGCCAATCTCATGGAACAGGGCGGCTCCGGCCAGTAACTCAGCAAAAGCGCCGTCCAGCTGCCAGCTCTGATGCAGCTGTGCAAATAGCTCGAGCGCGGTGCTACGGACCCGTTCTGCCTGTTGGGTATCGACGCCATACTGATGGCTGAGGGTTTGCAGGGTATGGCTCTGAACCGAGCTATGATTCTGTCGGCCAAAAGTGGTGTAGAGCAGCCCTTCGCGCAGAGCGCCGTCGGAAAAGGCCATGTTATCCAGATTCAGCCCCTGAAACAGCCCGAGCAAGATCGACAAACCGGCGGCAATCAGCGGCTTGCGATCTTCGCTCAGCCCGTTAATGGCGACCTGGTCAATATGACCGGCAGCAATCAGCTGAGCCCGGATATACAGCAGGCCGGGAAAGTCGATGCATTGCTCGCCGGTGATAGCGCTACACATTTCCAGCAGCGTCTTTATGGTGCCTGAACATCCCAGCACCTGATCCCAGCCCGCGCTGATATAAGAGCTCAGTACGGGAGCCAGCAGATAATGTGCCGCATCACTGGCCTGAATAAATTGCTGCTCATTCAGGTGGCCATCGGCAAAATACTGGCGGGTAAAGCTTACGCAGCCCATGCCGTGGCTGGACACTAGCTTGCAATCGAAGCCCTGACCAATGATAAGTTCGGTGCTGCCACCACCAATATCGATGACCAACACCTTGCCTTGAGTATGCTGGGTGTGGGCTACGCCTTGATAGATAAGCCGCGCTTCTTCATTACCACTGATGATGTCGATGGGGAAACCCAGCGCCTGGCTGGCCTGGTGCAGAAAATCTCCGGCGTTGCTCGCTTCACGCAGGGTAAAGGTACCCGCAACACGAACCTGCCCGGCAGTAAAGCCACGCAAACGCTCGCCAAACACGCGCAGGCAGGCCAGGCCGCGGGCCATGGCTTCTTTACTGAGTTGCAGGCGCTCATCCAGTCCTTCGGCCAGCCGTACCTGTTCTTTCAGGCGATCGACAATACGCAGGCTGTCACCCTGATAGCGTGCAATAGCCATATGAAAACTATTTGAGCCCAGATCTATGGTGGCTACATGAGGTTCGTTCATTAACGCATTATCCTTCCAGCGCTTTCAGATAGTCATAGATAGCGGCCTGGGAGCGGATTTTTCGCCGGTTACCTCTTTCTACATAACGGTTGCTTTGTTCCTGATCCAGCACTCTGGCCTTGGTAGTGTCGCTCAGCTGGATAGCAAGAATATCCATGATGCGTTGTTTCAGAGTGGGATCAAGGACAGGGGTGGCGACCTCGATACGAAAATCGAGATTGCGGGTCATCCAGTCTGCGGAAGAAATGTACACCCTGGGCTGATCATTGTTATGAAACACCAGTACCCGAGGATGTTCCAGATGACGGTCGACGATGCTGATGGCTCGGATATTGTCGCTCACGCCGGGTACGCCGGGCATCAGGGAGCACATGCCGCGCACTATGATGTCGATTTTTACGCCGGCTCGGCTGGCGCCATAAAGGCGGTTGATCAGCCCCTTGTCTACCAGATTGTTGATCTTGAGGATGATGGATGCCGGCAACCCTTGCTTGGCGTTGGCTATTTCGTTGTCAATCATGCTGTACAGGCCGCGTCGGGCATTGAGCGGCGATACCAGCAGATGATTGAACTTGACCCGACGATAAGGCTGGCGAATAAAATCGAACACAGTGGCCACCTCATTGGTGATGTCGGGGTTCGCGGTCAACAGCGAAAAATCCGTATAGATGGTGGCCGTTTTTTCATTGAAGTTGCCGGTGCCCACATGGGCATACTGCACCAGTTGGCTGCCTTCGCGGCGGGTGACCAGACACAGTTTGGAATGGACCTTGAGATTGGGCACCCCAAATTCGACGTTAATACCGGCGTCGGTCATGGTTTTGGCCCACTCTATGTTGGCCGCCTCGTCAAAGCGAGCCCGCAGCTCTATGATGACTGTCACTTTTTTACCGTTGCTGGCGGCGTCCATCAGGGAATAAATAATGCGTGACAGACTGGCGACCCGGTAAACATTCATCTTGATGCTGATCACGGCCGGATCGAATGATGCCTGCCGCACAAACTCGGTCACATGGCTAAAGCTGTGATAGGGAAAATACAGCAAGATATCGCGCCGGCGAATGGCATCGAAAGACGAGGGACTATCGCGAAATTCCCGGCATTTCAGTGCCGGCAGGGGCTTGTTGACCAGGTGCTTGCGACCCACGTTGGGGAAGCCGATAAAGTCTTTGAAGTTGTAATAGCGTCCGCCAGACATCACCGCATCGTGGCCCTGTATCTTGAGCTTGCGCACCAGGATTTGCACCATTTCCGGCGGCATTTCACGGTCGTGTACAAAACGTACCGGCAGGGCGGTGAGCCGCTGCTTGAGGCCATCGCTCATTTTCTCGATCAGACTTTGATCCAGCTGGTCCGACAGATCATATTCCGCATCCCGGGTCATCTTGAACGAATAGGCATGAATCGCATCATACTCGAAGAAGCCGGCAAACAGATCGTTGAGGCAAAGCCGGATCACATTGTCCATGATGATAATGCTTTTCTTGCGCCGACTCTTGCCATGAGGCAAGACCACGAAGCGGGGCAGTACGTCGGTAGGTACTTCGACCAGCGCGGTATGCCGCTCCTTGCCCTTGATCATGCCCACGCATAAATAGGTGTATTCATCTTTGATAAAGCGCACCGGATCTATGTCATCGCGCAGAATAATCGGCGACAGATAGGCGCGTACTTCATTGTCGAAATAGCGTTTGGCCCAGGCTTCCTGATCGGGGTCGAGCTGAGATTCGTTGAGCAGAAAAATATTCTGCCGGGCCAGGGTCATGATCAGCTCATTGTAGACGTCGTCAAACGTCTCACCCAGGGTGATGACCTTTTGCTGAATGTTATGCAGCAGAGTCGCGGCACCATTGGTTTTGCCTTGATCGGCATCGATCAAGATCTGGCGCTTGATATCGGATACCCGAACCCGAAAAAATTCGTCCTGATTATTGGAGAAAATACCGAGAAAGCGTACCCGTTCTATCAGGGGCACGCTTTTGTCTATTGCCTCTTGCAAGACGCGCTCATTAAACGACAGCCAGCTCAGTTCCTTTTGCAGATACCATTTGTCCGTACTCATCATTATTCCTGTCGGCGGGACATGTCATGTTTACGTCCCTTTATGACAGATTTTTATGACAATATAATGGCGACTCAAATGAGATCTATATCGACAACTAAATCATCGCTTAGCGCTTCCAGCTGAGCCTGCAAATCATTCAGGGTCTGGCCATGGGGCAGAGTGAGTATGCTATTGGCTTCAAACAACATGGTGCCGGTAGTCGGGGCCGGGTAGCTGTCGGTTTTAAGGGTTTTTACGCTGATGTTAAGCTGATTCAGTACCGCGGTGACTTCATCGATAATGCCGATTCTATCGTTTGCGGTAACGGTCAGTTTCAGCTTCTGGCCGGGGGGAGCTGCCTGTTTGCCCTCGAGCAGCTGGATCTGAAAATCGGGCAGTTGCTGTAATGCGTCGCCCAGCGCCTGGCTGTGCTCTTCTGGCACTCTGATTTCTACAATACCGGCAAAGTAGCCGGCCAGCTCGCTCATGGCGCTGGCCTGCCAGCTGCCGTGGTGTTGCTTGATAAGCGTGGCCAGTTGCTTGACCAGGCCCGCTTTGTCGGGGCCGATAATGGTGGCGACCAGGGTTCTCATGGATGCTCCTCGTAGAACAATAAGTAGAAAAATAAGTAGTAAAACATTAAGTGGTAAACCATAAGGTTGTCTGTTCAAGATAGACGCAAAGCTGGCTGGCTGTTAGTGGTTCTGGTCGTAAAAGTGACCGTTGCTTGATTTTCTTTGACAGTCAGGCTCGATTCCGACTTTTGTGATCCCGCTCCGGCAGGGCTTGTCTTGCCAATTGGCGATGCGCCGAGCACAATAAGCTATCGCGAACCACGAGAAACGAGTCTATGGAACTGGCCAATTACCGGCGGGAATATTTGCAAGGCGGCCTGCGCCGCAACAGCTTGCCGGATAACCCCCTCTCTTTGTTTGAAACCTGGATGCAGCAAGCCGTAGCCGCTAACCTTGAGGATCCTACTGCCATGGTGGTCGGCACGGTAGACGAACGCGGGCAGCCCTATCAGCGCATCGTACTGCTCAAGCATGTCGATGAACGGGGTTTCGTTTTTTACACCAACATGGGTAGCCGCAAGGCCAGCCAGCTGGCGCAAAATCCGCGCATCAGCCTGCTGTTCCCCTGGCACGGTTTAGAGCGACAAGTGCACGTCACCGGCCAGGTTGAACGATTGTCGACGCTGGACGTGATGAAATATTTCAGTAGCCGCCCCAAAGACAGCCAGATTGGCGCCTGGGTGTCGCATCAGTCGTCACGTATTTCGGCTCGTGGTGTACTGGAAGGCAAATTTCTGGAAATGAAACAGAAGTTTGCCAATGGCGAGGTACCGCTGCCGAGCTTCTGGGGTGGTTTCAGGGTGAAGTTTGATTCTGTCGAGTTCTGGCAGGGAGGCGCCAATCGCCTGCATGATCGTTTTTTATATCAGCGTGAGCAAGACGGCTGGTCGATCGACCGTCTGGCACCTTAAGGTTACTTATGTTGATATGCAGAACCGAACGCCCCGGCGATGGCGATGAGATAGACGAAGTGGTTTACACGGCCTTTGGCCGGGAAGACGAAGCCGATTTGGTGTGGGACTTGCGCGAGCAGGGCGCCATCAGCCTGAGCCAGGTGGCCGAATACGAAGGCGCCATTATTGGTCATCTGGCCATGAGCCCGGTACTCATCAACGGCGAAGACATCGGTTGGCTGGGGCTGGCTCCCGTGAGCGTGTGGCCCGATTGCCAGCGCCAGGGAGTGGCGACCGCCATGATCCATGCGGCGCTGGACAGCGCAAATGAGCTGGACTGGGCCGGGGTGGTGGTATTGGGCGATCCGGCGTTTTATCGCCGCTTTGGCTTCAAGCCCGCCCAGGAGCTGGACTTGAAATGCACCTACCCCAACGCCGGTGAGCATTTTATGGCGCTGGCGCTCAAGCAACCGGCCCCCACCGGCCTGGTTACCTACCATCCGGCCTTCGGGTAAGCAGCCGCTTCCCAGTAGAAGCCTGCTTTAGCTGGCTGGTTTTGCGCAGCAAAACTGAAACGATCAGATTACAGAGTGTCGCTGCGCGACATTGCGCAGCTAAAGCAGCGCCTACAAAAACCAAAAGCGAGATCCTGACGAAGGTCGGGATCTCGCTTTGTATTTAAGCTAGGCGCCGAGCGCTGTTCTTATTCGTCTTCTTCAAAATACCAGTAGCCCTGGTTTACCAGTGGCAAGAGTACTTCCAGCAGTGCCTGGGGTTGCTTCAGGCAGGCGACTTCGGGGCCACAAATACGGGCCTGATCGCATAACAGGGCAATGGCCTCGGCGTCGGGCTCGGCCAGTTGATAGCGCTCCCCGTCCATATAAAATACCTGATCACTGCCTTCCATATAGAAGCAGCGAACGCCAGCCAGTCGATACAGATGATCGCCATGATCCATGCGCAGCACCAGCTCTTCCAGGCTGTACAGGGGGGTTACCGGCTCAAGATCCAGGTCGTGCTTGGCGTCCGAGATCATCTCGCCAAACCAGTCGGCCAGGCGTTGGGGGTCATCCAGTAACTCTGCCATCAAGTCTTTAACCTGAGACATCACCTGTTGGTCGATACGACCATGAGTGGTACTGGCCGCCATGTCGGCGTCGTCAAAGCGGCGGCTGACAGACTCGTGGGCCAGCATATGGTCGGCAAAGCCGGAGATTAAATCCCGTGCATCCGGGGCGCGAAAACCAACGGAGTAATTGAGCGCCGGGGTGTCGGCGTAACCTTCGTGGGGGCAGCCCGGTGGAATATAGAGCACATCACCCGGCGTGAGTATTTCATCAATTTCGGCCACAAAGTTTTCGCAGTGGCGCAGGGCGCCATTGGCGGCAAATTGCTGCAGATTCTGGGGCAGGCCTACCCGCCAGTGGCGAGTGCCTTCGCCCTGAATGATAAACACTCCATATTGATCGATATGCGGGCCCACGCCGCCGCCGGGCGTCGAGAAGCTCACCATCACATCATCGAAGCGCCAGCCCGGAATAAAGCGGAATGCATCCGCAATCTCCTGCACCCCGGGGTGCCACTGGTTAACCGCCTGCACCAGCAGCGTCCAGTCGGCTTCGCCCAGATGATCGTAGCTCTCGAAGGGGCCACTTTCGGCGTGCCAGCGATCATCGGCTCGCCATACGCGACGCGCTTCTATCTGGGGTTCCAGCGCCAGCCCAGCCAGCTCATCCGGACTCAGCGGATCTTCAAAGTCAGAAAATCCTCCTTTGATCAGTATTGGTTTTTTTTGCCAGTACTGAGCCAGAAAGTCATCGATATCGAATTTAAGAGCGCTATGCATGGGCACCTGTAATGATGTAAATCATGTATTGAGAATAGCGGCTATTATGCCTAGCCACAGCAGAGAATGATAGATTCGGGAGACACAGTCATACTAACCACAGCTGTCAGAAAATTAAATTGCTCTCAAAGAGCGATGTTTTTGTAGTCTGGCAGCTTCAGCTGCCAGTCCCGTCTCGGCGGGATGTTTAAATCCTTCTGCTAACGCAGAACCGGCAGCTAAAGCGCCGGGCTACAGGGGGGGTGTTTACGGCTGACGGCTGCCCTTAAGCCGCATACAAAAACACCGAGCCAATTGGCTCGGTGTTTTGTCAGCTGGGCGCCGAGTCCTGGGCGCCTGGCGCTGCTTTTTTACAGCTCGTCGGTCAGCTTGATGGCCTGGCCGATATAGTTGGCGGGCGTCAGTTGCTTCAGCTCGTCCTTCACTGTCTCTGGCAAGTCCAGGCCGTCGATAAAGGTACGCATGCCTTCGGCGTTGACGCGCTTGCCACGGGTCAGCTCTTTCAGCTTCTCGTAGGGCTTTTCAATGCCGTAACGGCGCATCACGGTTTGTACCGGCTCGGCCAGCACTTCCCAGTTCTGGTCCAGATCGGCGGCCAGTGCGTCCGGGTTGGCTTCCAGCTTGCTGATGCCCTTCAGAGTTGCCTGATAGGCGATCAGTGAATAGCCCACGGCCACACCCAGGTTACGCAGCACTGTGCTGTCGGTCAGGTCACGCTGCCAGCGAGATACCGGCAGCTTGGCGGCCAGGTGATTGAAGATGGCGTTGGCCAGACCCAGGTTGCCTTCGGAGTTTTCGAAGTCGATAGGGTTGACCTTGTGCGGCATGGTGCTGGAGCCAATTTCGCCGGCAATAGTTCTCTGCTTGAAGTAGCCGATGGAGATATAACCCCAGATATCGCGGTCAAAATCCAGCACTATGGTGTTGAAGCGGGCAATGGCATCGAACAGCTCGGCGATGTAGTCGTGCGGCTCAATCTGGGTGGTGTAGGGGTTGAAGTCCAGGCCCAGGCCCGTCACAAAACGCTCGGCAAAGTCCTGCCAGTCTACTTCAGGGTACGCCGACAGGTGGGCGTTGTAGTTGCCCACGGCGCCGTTGATCTTGGCCAGCATTTCTACCGATTTAATCTGCTTGAGCTGGCGTTCGAGACGGTAGGCCACGTTGGCCATTTCCTTACCCAGGGTAGTGGGTGAAGCAGGCTGACCGTGGGTACGGCTCAGCATGGGCACGTCGCGATACAGGGCGGCCAGACGCGTTACTTCGTCGATCAGCTGCTGGCAGTAAGGCACGACGACCTGATCACGGCCGGCTTTCAGCATCAGCGCATGGGCGTTGTTGTTAATGTCTTCACTGGTGCAGGCAAAGTGAATGAATTCACTCACGGCGGCCAGCTCGGGCAATACTTCGACTTTTTCTTTCAGGAAGTATTCCACCGCTTTCACATCGTGATTGGTGGTGCGCTCTATGTCCTTGATGCGCTGGCCGTCGGCTTCGTTGAAGTTGGCCACTATGCCATCAAGCAGCGTGTTGGCTTCGCCAGACAAGGCCGGCACTTCACTAATGTCAGCATGGGCCGCTAACGCCTGCAGCCAGCGAACTTCAACTTCCACACGAAAGCGCAATAAACCGAACTCGGAAAAAATAGCGCGTAACTCCTGGGTTTTAGAGCCATAACGGCCATCAACCGGAGAAATAGCCGTTAATGCTGACAATTCCATGAACAACAACTCCTGAACGTTGGGGGGTAAATTTTATTTAAATAGGGTTACTTGCGCAGTGCCGACTGGGCCTGGGCCACCAGGCGCTTGCGTGCAAACAGAATGTGGCGGCGCTTGCCACCGAGCTGGCGCCAGAGTACGGCACTGCGAATTCCGGCCAGCAGCAGGGCACGGATCTGGTGTTGTACCAAGGGCTGCTGTAAATAAGTTGGGTTGCCTGCCACCTGAATGCGCGGCCCTATTGGGCTGACAATGTCGCTGTAAATGCTGGCCAGGTTGGCCAGCACCTGCTCGTCGAGCAGCTCAAAATGATGGCGCTGGCGTTTTACCTGGTTGATCCGCTCACCCAGCATGGCCATTAAATCGCGGCGCTTGGCCAGTTTGCGCTCCAGCGCCACTATGCCCACCAGATAGCGGGTGAGTTCGGCGTTTTTACGGGCGCTGTCGTTACTCAACTGATCGACAATGGCTTGATAGCCCAGCGCCAACTGCTCATGGCCGCCGTAAATGTCCGCCGACTGTTCGGCGTCGGTCACCAGAATGCTGTTCAAGGTGGCCGCCAGGGTTGCTTTGTCTTCTATGGTGCCCTGGCGAGAAACTTGCTGCACCAGGCTGGCCGCCTGACAGATGCCGGCAAAGGCCAGGGTCTGGTTTTCAAGGTTATGGCTCACAGTGACTCCTGACTAAAACGGGTTTCGATAATGCCGCCACCCAGACACACTTCGCCATCATAAAATACGGCAGACTGGCCCGGAGTGACCGCCGCCTGTGGCGTATCGAAGGTGACTTTAATGGTGTCGTCATCCAGCGGCTCTACCAGACAGGGTACATCGGTTTGGCGATAGCGGGTTTTCAGGGTGCAGCGAAACGCCTCGCCAATGGGCGTATGATTAACCCAGTGCAGCTGGCGGGCAATCAGGCCATGGGAATACAAGCGGGGATGGTCGCCCTGGGCGACAATCAGTACGTTGCGCTCCATGTCCTTGTCCACTACATACCAGGGCTCGTCACTGGTGTTTTTCAAGCCGCCAATGCCCAGGCCTTTACGCTGACCCAGGGTGTGATACATCAGGCCCTGATGCTCGCCAATCACCTGGCCGTCCACACTTTCAATGGCGCCGGGCTGTGCCGGCAGGTACTGGGCCAGAAAGTCGGTAAACTTGCGCTCGCCAATAAAGCAGATGCCGGTAGAATCTTTCTTCTTGGCGGTGACCAGCTCCAGTTGCTCGGCAATGCGGCGCACTTCTGGCTTTTCCAGCTCGCCCACCGGGAACAGGCTCTTGGCCACCTGTTGCGAGCTCAGGGTATAGAGAAAGTAGCTTTGATCCTTGTTGCCATCGAGGCCGCGCAACATCTTTGGCTGCTCCTCGAAGCTGCGGCGCACATAGTGGCCGGTGGCAATGTAGTCGGCGCCAAGGTCTTCGGCGGCAAACTCCAGAAAGGCTTTGAATTTGATTTCTTTATTGCACAGGATATCGGGGTTGGGCGTGCGGCCGGCCTTGTATTCGGCCAGAAAGTGCTCAAACACATTGTCCCAGTATTCGGCGGCAAAGTTGATGGTATGCAGCTCTATGCCCAGCTTGTCGCACACCGCCTGGGCATCACGCAGATCTTCGGCTGCGGAGCAATACTCGTCGGTGTCGTCTTCTTCCCAGTTTTTCATGAACAGGCCTTCCACCTGATAGCCCTGCTGTTGCAGCAAATAGGCCGAAACCGAAGAATCCACACCGCCGGACATGCCGACAATCACTTTTAACTGACAGTTATCGCTCATTACTCGCCGTCACCTGATTGCAAAACGGCTGGTATTTTACCAGACAAACGCCGCCAGCGGGAGGCCATCGCGGCAAATCATTGGTGCGTTTTTAATCCCGGGTGCGGCAGCGCTCGGCGGGCACGCTCAGGGCTTGCAGCAGGTAGCTTTTAAACTCGGGCGCATAGTCCTGTCCGTCCAGTGCTTGTGCCATGCAGGCCAACCAGGCGTCGCGTTCCGCAGGGCCTATGGCCAAATCCCCGTGGGCGCGGGGTATGCTGATGGGGCCGTATTTTTCACGGTATAAAGACGGGCCACCCAGCCAACCGGCTAAAAAGCGCGCCAGTTTGTCGGTGCTTTCATCCAGATTTTCCGGGTGCATGGCACGGATCACGGCGGCATCGGCGCGGGTGCTCATAGCGTGATAAAAATCCCGGGCCAGCCGGCGCAAGCCGTCCTCGCCGCCGGCGGCTTGATAAGAGCTATCGGCCAGGCCGTAAGCGGTCAAAATCTGCATCGTCAGTTTCTCTGTATTGTTCAGGTTATATCGTCTGGTGACGAAGTGGCCGCAGGGGGCGTGGGATCCAGGATGGGTTGCAGCATTTTACCGAATTCCAGTGGCAGCGGGAATATGATGATCTTGCTGTTGTCGTTGGTAATTTCGGTCAGGGTTTGCAGGTAACGCAGCTGTATGGCTTCCGGTTGCTGGCCGAGCATGCGCGCTGCTTCCAGTAACTGCTTGGAGGCCTCCAACTCACCGGTGGCGTGAATGATTTTGGCCCGGCGTGAACGTTCCGCTTCGGCCTGACGCGCAATGGCGCGAATCATGGATTCATCCAGATCGACGTGCTTGATTTCAACCGCGGTCACCTTGATGCCCCAGCCGTCGGTACTTTGGTCCAGAATGCGCTGCAAGTCTGCATTCAGGGTATCCCGGGCCGACAGGATTTCGTCCAGCTCATGCTGCCCGAGCACCGAACGCATGGTGGTTTGTGCCAGCTGGCTGGTGGCTTCCAGGTAGTTTTCGATATTGATAATGGCCTTTTGCGGATCCAGCACCCGAAAGTACAGCACCGCATTCACCTTCACCGTGACGTTGTCTTTGGAAATAATATCCTGTGACGGCACATCCATGGTGATGATTCGCAGATCAACCCGCACTATCTGCTGCACAAAGGGGATCACCAGAATCAGCCCGGGTCCCTTGATCTTGTAAAAGCGCCCCAGCAAAAAAATCACGCCGCGCTCATATTCCCGCAAGATACGAAACGCGCTGGTAAACAGCATCACCAGCAACACGATGATCAGTATCTGAAAATAGATAAAGTCGATAATCATGGATGTGTCTCCTTTGAGGGGGCAAGCAGGGGGGCAACGGTTAGCGTCAGGTCGTGTACCGCCAGTACCACTACCGCTTGTCGAGCGGCAATGGGCTGCTGGCTGGTGGCTTGCCAGCGCTCGCCTTGCAACATCACACTGCCGCTAGGGGCTATATCGGTCAGGGCAATGCCTTCGCTGCCAATCATGGCCTGGTAGCCGGATACGGGTTGAGTATGGCGTTGCTTTATCATCAGTCTGACCACCACTACGATGAGGCCGATCGTGACCAGAGCAAAAGCCCCGATAACCGGCCAGGCAATACGAAACGCCTGATCCGGCGTATCAAACAACAATACAGAGCCAAGTACAAAGGCCACCAGGCCGCCCCCGCCTAAAATACCAAAGCTGGGCGCTAGCGCCTCGGCAATCATTAACGCCAGGCCCAGCCCCAGCAGGGCTAATCCTATGGTGCTGAACGGCAGCATTTGCATGGCCATCAAGGCCAGCAATAAACAGATGGCCCCCGTGACGCCAGACACGCCAAAGCCCGGGCTGTAAAACTCCAGCAGCAGGCCATAAATACCCACCAGCATCAGCAGGTAGGCGATATTGGGGTTGCTGATAATCATGATGAAACGCTGGCGCCAGTCGGGTTGGCGCAGCTCGGGCGTTAACTGACTGCTGTCAAACACATAGCGGGTATCGCCAAGTGATATGTCCCGGCCATTCAGCGCCACCAGCAGGGCCGACTCATCTGCTGCTATCAGTTCAATCACGTTTTCTGTCAGGGCTTCGCTGGCGGTAAGTGTAGCGGCGTCCCGTACCGCCAGCTCGGCCCAGTCGGCATTGCGGCCTCGAAGCTGAGCCAGCGAGCGGATATAGGCAATGGCGTCATTCAGCGTCTTGCGCTCCATGGCGGTGCTTTCCTCTACTGCCTCGGGAGAGGGCTCGGCATCATCGGCGGGGGCATCACGGGGGTTGGGTGTGTTTTTTTTATCGGACTTGTCTGCCTCGGGCAGTATGGATCCCCCCAGTTGCACCGGCGTTGCCGCGCCAAGATGAGTCCCTGGTGCCATGGCGGCCACATGGCTGGCATACATGATGTAGGTACCGGCAGACGCGGCTCGGGCACCGCTTGGGGCAACATAGGTAACGATCGGAATACGGGAGGCCAGCATGGCACTGATGATATCGCGGGTCGCGCTGTACAGACCGCCGGGGGTGTCCAGCATCATAAGGACAAAGGCGGGTTGCTCGGTTTGCGCCTGCTGAATTTCGGTCACAATAAAGTCGGAAGTGCCCGGCCCTATGGGGCCTGTGATATCCAGCTGCCAATATCGCTCCTGTGCCAACGCCGGCAGGCCCAGCAAAAGTAACAGCAATATCGTTGCGCCCCATTTCATCAGTTCGCTCCCGCTTCATCCTTATTCAAGCCTAGCGTATTTGATATGGGTTGGTTGTTTTTTGTACTGAAAGGGCCACTGAACAGCCGTCAGCCTGAAGCTAAAGACAAACACCACACCTTGTAGTCCAGCGCTTCAGCTGCCGGTTCTGCGTTAGCAGAAGGGTTTTAAATATCCCGCCAAGACGGGACTGCCAGCTGAAGCGCCAGACTACATAAACACAGTTCGTGTCTTATGCTATTTTCCCCAATCCCCAATCCCCAATCCCCAATCGCCAATCCCCAATCCCCAATCCCCTTTCGCTTTTGTAGCACTGGACTTTGCCTTACCATTTATAGCTTCAATCAGTTATGGCGGAAAATAGTATGAAGATAAGAGCGGCTACCAAAGCCGATATGGCGCAGATATTCCAATTAGAGCAGGCCGCCTTTGGCGCGCACTGTTATCCGGATTTTCTGTTTCGACAGCTATTGGATCTGTGGCCGCATTACCTGCTGGTTGCCGAGCACGACAGGGCCTGTAATAGCTCACTGGCAGGATTCGTGGTTGGCGGTATTGGCGAGAGCCGGCATCAGGGCTGGATTATGTCGTTGGCGGTGGACGAGCAGGTGCGTGGGGCGGGCATAGGCAAAGCGCTGTTGCAGACGTTGCTCGACAAGCTGAGCGCAGACGGCTGCCAGCAAATACGCTTAACGGTACATCCCGACAACCGCGCCGCCGGTTTGTATCATGCCCTGGGCTTTATACATGAAAGCACAGAGGCGGATTATTTTGGACCGAACGAGCCGCGCCATGTGCTGCTGCGCTCGGCCTGAGGGGGAGGCTATTGCAGGCGCGCCGCCTGCTCCAGGCTTTTCCAGTCACTGAACAAATGTACCGGATCGCATAACTGGCTCATGGCATGCAAGGCGGTGGCATAGCCCAGCTGCAAACCAAATACCCGGACGCCTTGTTGATCTTTGGCCTGCTCGACCTGCTGGCGCAATTCGGGGCTGACCTGAAACTCGCCGTCACTGACCAGCAAAATATCGGCCTGTTGCCAGGCTTGCTGCTGCAAGTCTTTCAAGGCAGCCAGCAGCGGCGTATTAACATCGGTACCGCCACTGAACGAGCCGCGCAGCATATCCAGCAACTCCGGCAAGGTGAGCTCTTGATTATTCAGGGTTAACAGCTCATCGGTGCCGCCAAACAAATACACCAGGCAGCCGCGATTTTGCTGCTTTGCCAGGCGCAGCGCTTCCAGAACCAGGGCTTTGGACACCTGCTCGGCCATGCCGTGCATGGACGCCGAGGTATCCAGACACAGAATAATCGGCCCTTGCTGCAAGCCCTGACCGGCGCCTTCGCCCTTGCCGGAGCGGGGCGAGGTCCAGTCGCTGCCCGCATCTATGGGCATCACGCCGGCTACCGCATAACTGAGCAGCCCCTGTTCGGCGCGTCGGGCATGCCACAGCATGTGCAACACTTCATGGCCCATAAAGGCGGCTTCCAGCGGCAGCATGCGCGCCAGATTATCGGAGCGGGTAATGCCCTCGGTTTCCATGGGAATGCCGGGGATTTTACGTTGTTGCGGCCCTTGCTCTTTGGGGCTCATTTTTTGCAGCAGGTGACTCAGGCTGGCCTTTTGCTCCGGATCCGGCCTTTGCTGGCCCAGCAGTTGCAGTAATTTTTGCAGTGGCTGAATTTGTGCCACCCACTGGCTCAAGCGCAACAAGTCAAACCAGGCACGGTCGCGCAAATCACCGGTGTTTTGATCGTTACCAATGGCCGGGGCAATACCCAGCTCTTCCGCGACCTGATCCATCGACTGCCAAAGACTGACTCTGTGCTGCCATTGCTCGGCCAGCTTGTGCAAAGCGGCCCAGGTATGGCGGGCGCGGGCTTTTTGCTCGGCAAGGTCAGCCGGCATACCGTGCAAGGTCAGGCCGTTGGCCACGGCAGGCCAGGACAGCTCCACCTGCTCCAGGGTGAGCAAGATATCCTGCACCACCGCCTGTGCGACTTCCGGGGTGTCCTGGCTATAATCCAGCGCACCGGACTTGGCCAGCAAGACGCGAATGCGCCGCTCGGTGCTGGTCGATAACCACTGGCTATCGGCCACCTGAGTACGCGATTGTGCACCGGGTGTTAGCAGCTCGCCCTTGTCCAGTTGCTGCAACCAGTGCAGCACCGTATTGGCTCTGGGCACCAGGCTGCCCAGCGAGTGGGTCACCACCATGGCAAACAGGTTTTCCGGCAAAACCGCTAAGGGCGCAAGGCCGGCTGGCAGTGGATTCGCCATGGCTTAGGCCTCAACAGGCAAGGCGGCAAAGGCGTGATGCAAGTCGTGCAGCCGTGATTTTTGCTGCAGTAGTTGCTGCTGCTGGCGCTCCAGTTGGCGCTGTGCCTGAGTGGCCAGGTTCTGTTCCAGCCACAAGTGCTCGGCCAACCGCTCGGTCAGGCCCGTCAACTGTTGCTCCAGCCAGCTTAAATACTGGTTAAGCTCGGTGATGCGCTCATCCAGCTGGCGCAGGCGCGAGGCAATGTGCGCCGCCGGCCAGGCCTTGGGTTGCAAGGCACTGGGGCGTTGATACTGCTCCATGATGGGCTCGTACAAGTCAATATTACTGCCAAGATTGCGAATTTCCTGCTCGGTAAAGCTGGAATTGGGCACGCGCGGCTGGCTATACAAGAGGTCTCCGGTGGCACTGCGCTTATGGCGCTGGCCTTTGGCCTCGACCACGGTTTGACCTTGTTCGTCCAGATACAGCTGATAGCCTTGTTCGTCGAGAGCCGGCACGATTGGGTCTGCATCCTGCTCCAGCTTGTGCTGCCAGCTGTCGACCAGTTCCGTAAACAACTGCGGGTTAAAGCCGGGATCGGAGGCCATATTTTCCTGTAGCCAGCTATTCAACGACTCAAACTGACCCGGCTGTTGCCACAGGCAATGGGGCAACAACCAGGCATCAAACAAGCCTGCTTCCTGGTCGCCATTACAAAAGGCCGACACCTTGAGCAGCTTCACCACCTTGCGCCAGCGTCTATCGGAGACGGTAATTTCCTGTTCGGCCAGGAAGTGGCGCAAGCTGTGCAGCAAGCGAATGAGCGCCGCCGACAGGGGCAGGGCGCTGGCGCCCTCGCGAATGGCCGTCAAGTCATCCTGAGTAAGGCGCTCACTTTGAGCGGGCGCCTGATAGTCATGATTAAGGGTAAGCAGCTGGGTAAAGCTGTCATCCTGTATCGGATCGACCTGAAAACGCAGCAGAAAACGGTCATAAAGGGCATTCAGTTCGGCGCCTTCCGGCAACTCGTTACTGGCGGCAATCACCGCAATCAAGGGTACAGAGACCCGCTGGCTGCCGTTATCGAACTGGCGCTCGTTAAGAATGGTCAACAGGCTGTTCAGAATGGCGCTGTTGGCCTTGAATATTTCGTCGATAAAGGCAATCGCCGCTTCCGGCAGATAACCTTCGGTTTGGCGCAAATAGCGGTCTTGCTCCAGCGCCTTGATTGACAGCGGGCCAAACAATTCTTCCGGCACCGAAAAACGGGTCAGCAAGCGCTCGAAGTAACGGCCATCATCCACCAGGGTATGAAGGCGGCGCGCCATTTCGCTTTTAGCGGTGCCCGGCGGGCCGAGCAGCAACAAGTGCTCACCAGACAAGGCCGCCAACAGGGCGAGTCTGGCTGGAGTATCCCGTTCTAGCAGCCCTTGCTGCAAATGGGTGATCAATGCTGCAATACGGGATTTAACGACCATGTGTCAGACCTGTAAGTTAATTGTATTAAAAGTATATTGTTATTGTACTCAAAAAGTGTGATGTAACCAAACCAGTCGAAAACCTTGTTCAGACAAACACCGACCGTGCCCTGTAGCCCGGCGCTTTAGCTGCCGGTTCTGCGTTAGCAGAAGGGTGTTAAATATCCCGCCGAGGCGGGACTGCCAGCTGAAGCGCCAGACTACAAAACCAAGATCCTGATGTTCGTCAGGGTGACGGCTTAAAACTCCCGGCTTTTTAGTACTGTTGCTTGAGTGCGCTGACAGGGAAGCGCTGGCCGGCGAGATAATCGCGAAACGAGGCGACTATCATAGGGCTGCGCAGCTGGGGGCCCAGGGCTTCAATTTCTTCGAGTGTTAACCAGTGACAGCGAATAATATCGTTATCGGGGTCTTGGGGCCGGGTGGCCAGCGGCTCTGGCACTTCGGCACAAAAGGTAAAACGCACAAAATGGGTGCCATTGTCCGGGGCTTCAAACTGATAGATGGCCACTGCCTGTTCGAGCGGTATGCTGAGCCCGGTTTCTTCCAGCAGCTCGCGTTGGGCACCGGCCAGCAAGCTTTCCCCCGGTTCAAGATGACCGGCGGGCTGATTGAAACGGATTTGCCCCTGCTGCCATTCTTCCACCATTAAAAATCGCTCGCCGGCGCGCACAATAACGGCCAGCGTAACGGCAAACGGATGATGACTCATTGCACTTTTCTCCATTGCCCCGAGGGCAGATTGTCCAGCGTCCAGTCGCCCACCGCGTAGCGGATCAACCGCAGGGTCGGAAAACCGATATGAGCGGTCATACGCCTTACCTGTCGGTTGCGTCCTTCAATTACCTTGATTTCCAGCCAGCTGGTAGGGATCTGCTGGCGTTCTCGAATGGGCGGCGTACGGGGCCAGACTTCGGGCGTCGGCATGATGCGCACCTGGGCGGGCAGGGTAGGGCCGTCTTTCAAGGTCACGCCCTGGCGCAGTTGCGTTAAATCGGCCTCGCTAGGAATACCTTCTACCTGCGCCCAGTAGGTTTTGGCGGTTTTACGCCCCGGCTGGGTCAGGCGGGCATTAAGGGCACCGTCGTTGGTCAGTACCAGCAAGCCTTCACTGTCACGATCCAGGCGGCCGGCGGCATACACGCCTGGCTGGGTCACAAAGTCCGCCAGAGTTTGGCGGCCGTCGCCATCGGTAAACTGGCACAACACCATATAGGGTTTGTTGAACAGCAGCGTCACCGCAGGGCCTGCGTTGGCCGGTTTGGGAATGGTCTTGGACTTTGGTCTTGAGTTGGTGCGTGGTTTTTTGGCTTTCATGGCAAAAAGGCTTAATAAACAGAGGCTTCACAATAGCAAAAATAGCCACTAACGGCTAATGCCACTCAGGCTGAACTGTGATCGGCGCAATATCTATTGCCGATTTTATGGCCTATGCTGCTGTTACTTCATACAAAAAATAATTCACGAAGCCCCCCTGAATACATAAGGAACCGTCGATGATGTCAAAGGTCACTGTGCCCACCCAAGGACAAAAAATCACGCAAGATGCGAGCGGAAAGCTCAAGGTGCCTCACGATCCTGTTATTCCTTTTATTGAAGGCGATGGCATTGGCGTGGATGTGACGCCAGCCATGCAAACCGTGGTGAATGCGGCGGTAGCCAAGGCTTACAATAACGAGCGCAGTATTCACTGGATGGAAATTTATACCGGCGAAAAAGCCACCCATATTTATGGTGAAGATACCTGGCTGCCGGAAGAAACCCTGGAATTGATCCGCGAGTATCATGTGGCCATCAAGGGGCCGCTGACCACGCCGGTGGGCGGGGGTATTCGCTCGCTTAACGTGGCGCTGCGCCAGCAACTGGACTTGTATGTTTGCCTGCGCCCGGTGCGCTATTATCAGGGCACCCCCAGCCCGGTTAAACAGCCCGAGCTGACCGACATGGTGATCTTCAGAGAGAACAGCGAAGACATTTACGCCGGTATTGAATGGCAAGCCGACAGCCCGGAAGCCAACAAGGTGATCGACTTTTTGCAGAACGAGATGGGCGTGCAAAATATCCGCTTTGCCGAACATTGCGGTATTGGCATCAAGCCGACCTCCAAAGCCGGCACCGAGCGGCTGGTGCGCGCCGCGCTGCAATACACCATTGATAACGACAGAGACTCGCTGACCCTGGTGCACAAGGGTAATATCATGAAGTTCACCGAAGGTGCCTTTAAAGACTGGGGCTACGCCCTGGCTCAGGCCGAGTTTGGTGCCAGTCTGATAGACGGCGGGCCCTGGTGTTCTTTCACCAACCCCAACACCGGCAAAGAGATCGTTGTAAAAGACGTTATCGCCGATGCCTTCTTGCAGCAAATTTTGCTGCGCCCGGCAGAATACGACGTGATTGCCTGCATGAACCTGAATGGGGATTATATTTCCGATGCGCTGGCCGCACAGGTGGGCGGCATTGGCATTGCGCCCGGGGCCAACATTGGCGACGGCGTGGCCTTGTTTGAAGCCACGCACGGCACGGCCCCCAAATACGCAGGCCAGGACAAGGTTAACCCGGGGTCACTGATCCTGTCTGCCGAAATGATGTTGCGCCACATGGGGTGGAGCGAAGCGGCCGACCTTATCGTTAAAGGCATGGAAGGCGCGATTGCCAACAAGACAGTCACCTATGATTTTGAGCGACAAATGAGCGGAGCTACCCTGCGCAAGTGCTCGGAGTTTGCCAACGACATAGTCGCGCAGATGTAACAACCCGAGCTCGCAGGATCTCGGTTTTGTAGTCTGCCGCTTTAGCTGGCAGTCCCGTCTTGGCGGGATTTAAAACTATCCTGCTAACGCAGGACCGGCAGCTGAAGCGCCGGGCTACAGGGGCGGTGTGTATTTGAATTTTTGCCGTCATCCTGACGGACGTCAGGATCTCGGTTTTGTAGTCTGCCGCTTTAGCTGGCAGTCCCGTCTTGGCGGGATTTAAAATCATGCTGCTAACGCAGCATCGGCAGCTGAAGCGCCGGGCTACAGGGGGGCGTTAGGGGGCGGTGTGTATTTTTGTCGTTCGATAGCTTACCTAATAACGAAAAACCCCGCGGCCGCGGGGTTTTTGTTTAGCCTTCCAGGTCGCCGCAGAAGCGGTAGCCTTCACCGTGAATGGTGGCGATTATTTCAGGGGTATCGGGAATCGATTCAAAGTGCTTGCGAATACGACGAATGGTGACGTCCACGGTACGATCGTGGGGTTTAAGCTCGCGGCCGGTCATTTTCTTCAGCAAATCGGCACGGCTTTGGATCTGGCCCGGGTTTTCACAAAAGTGCACCATGGCCCGAAACTCGCTGCGTGGTAATTTGAACATTTCGCCATTGGGGCTAACCAGGGCGCGGCTGTTAATATCCAGCGTCCAGCCATTAAAGCGATAGGCTTCTACCAGCTTTTCTTCTTCCTGCGCATCCGGCGTTTGCATGGTGCGGCTAAGCAGGTTGCGAGCACGAATGGTCAGCTCACGCGGGTTGAAGGGCTTGGTAATGTAGTCGTCCGCGCCAATTTCCAGGCCCAGAATCTTGTCAACTTCATTATCGCGACCGGTAAGAAACATCAGTGCCAGATTGTGTTGTTCACGCAGCTCGCGAGCCAGCAACAAACCATTTTTGCCCGGCAGGTTGATGTCCATGATCACCAGGTTGATTTTGTTGTTAGACAGCGCCTTGTACATTTCTTCGCCATCTGTGGCTTCCAGCACCGAGTAGCCTTCTGCCTCAAAAATACCTTTCAAGGTGTTACGAGTCACTAACTCGTCTTCAACAATAAGAATGTGTGGAGTCTGCATGTGCCTACCTGTTTGTTAGATGTAAATAGAATTTAATATCAACAGTTGCCGGAGTGGGAGAAATGTATCATTTGTTACTCTACCGCTTGATTCGCCGTGTTACTCCCCTTGAACAGGGGTAAGTATCGGCCCGGTTATACTGCCTTTTTTGAGCCGTTTTTTATTTGCATCCCATGCAGTTACTGCTTTGCGCCCAAAAAATAGACAGACGGGACAAACAGAGGTCCATTACCTAAAGTTGCGGTATTTTAACAGTTAACAGGAGCATAACAACAGTCTTCACCTGATAATGTTAAATAGTTTTAGGGACTCACTTGACCGAGATCAAGCGTTTTTTGAATGAGGCATATTTTTAAGCCGCTATGCTTGAGCGAGAATTAGAGTTTACGATGCTTTAAGAGTAGTGTGGGTAGCCATCGATATTGTTCGACACTCAAGTGCGGGCAATGATGTAACTCTACAATCAATGTGACTGTGTCAGGAGGTTAAGGTGTTGGATTTATTACCAGATTTATGTGATGAACACGGCGATATCGTCGAGATATTAGAGCCAATATTCAACGATTATGGTGCTGCGCATACCTTTTGGGGCCAGGTGGTCACCGTAAAATGCAAGGAAGACAACTCTCGGGTGCGCGAGCTGGTAGCGACGCCGGGCACCGGCAAGGTACTGGTGGTTGATGGCGGCGGCTCACTGCGCCGGGCTCTGATGGGCGATCAGCTGGCGGCATTAGCGATAGAAAATGGCTGGGCCGGTGTGGTGATTAACGGCGCGCTTCGCGACGCGGCAGCCATTAGTGAAATGGCGTTGGGCGTAAAGGCGTTGGCAATCTGTCCGATGAAAACCGAAAAGCACGGGCTGGGCGAAGTGGATGTGCCCGTTACCTTTGCCGGTGTTACCATTGAGCCCGGCGATTATCTCTATGCCGATATCAACGGTATTCTGATTGCCCGCGAGCCACTGAGCCATCATTCTTTTTAAGGACGGTGTTGGCTTTATGCCGTTATCCTGATGGGTTTTTGTGAAGAGTAAAGGGTGAAGTGTAAAGCGAACAAGCCAACCAACCCCAGAGAGCGGGTGTGTTTTGTAGCCTGGCGCTTCAGCTGCCAGTCCCGTCCCGGCAGGATTTCTGCTAACGCAGAACCGGCAGCTAAAGCGCCGGGCTACAACTACTCCCCAATCCCAATCCCCAATCCCAATCCCAATCCCAATCCCAATCCCAATCCCAATCCCAATCCCAATCCCAATCCCAATCCCAATCCCAATCCCAATCCCCAATCCCAATCCCAATCCCCAATCCCCAATCCCTAGTCCCCATTCCCAATCCCCAATCCCTTACAGCTCTGCGTCTTTACCCGCAGTGGTATAAAGATACTGAAAGCGGCGTTTACGCCGATACGGAAAAACATCACCCACCTGCCCATCGGTAATATTTTGCTGCAACGCTCGCCAATATTGGGCGGTAAACAGGTTGTTGTGTTGCGCAGGGAACGCACTGCGAATACGCGGGCTGCTTAGCAAAAAAGTGGCAAACTCCTCCGGAAAAATATCGTTGGGGGCCACCGAGTACCAGGGCTCGGCACTTAGCTCGTCTTCCGGGTACCGGGCTTTGGGAATATCCCGAAAATGACACTCGGTCATGTAGCTGATTTCATCATAATCATAAAACACCACCCGGTTGTGTCGTGTTACCCCGAAGTTTTTAAACAGCATATCACCAGGAAAAATATTGGCAGTGGCTAACTGTTTGATGGCATTGGCATACTCGTCCAGCACTTCTCCCAGTTGCTGTTCATCGGCCTGGTCCAGATAGATATTCAGCGGTGTCATGCGCCGTTCGGTGTAAAGATGATGGATCACCAGAGTGTTGTGGGTGAGGGTGATCTGGGAAGCCGCCACCTGCTGTAATTCCGCCAGCAGCTCGGGGCTGATGCGGCCCAGTGGCAGCTCAAAGTTGGTAAACTCCATGGTGTCGGCCATGCGGCCGACCCGATCGTGCTGTTTGACCAGGCGGTACTTGGCCCGCACCATTTTGTGGCTGATGGCTTTGGGCGGCGTAAATTTATCCTTGATGATTTTAAACACCACATCAAAAGAAGGCAGGGTGAACACCGTCATCACCATCCCTTTGATGCCCGGTGCGGGTACAAATTGATCGCGCGACTGGTGCAGCTGTTGTAAAAAATTGCGATAAAACTCGGTTTTTCCGTGCTTCTGGCAGCCTATGGCGCTGTAAATTTCATGATCCGCCTTGTTGGGCAGCAAGGGGCGTAAAAACTGCACCAGAAGGGCGGGCTCCGGGCACCACACCATGAAGTAGGCGCGCGCAAAACTGAACAAAATCGAGGCGTCGTCATAAGACAGGATCAGGGTATCAAGATACAGTCCGCCACTATCATCATGCAAAATAGGCAAAATAAAGGGCAGCGTCAGGTTGTCGCACTCGATTCTGGCAATGAGGTAAGCGCCTTTGTTGCGAAAAAACAGCGCGCTGATCACGCTGAGGCTCATGTTTTTCTGGGCAAGCTCGGCGGGGCCAAAGTCTTGTATATAGCGGCGCACATAGGTCAGGTCTCGTGCCAGATCAGTAAAGGGGACGGTAAGCTGCAACCCGTGCAGCACCTGCTGTAGAGTGTGCTCCAGTTGCTCCAGGCTGGTGTGGTACTGCTGCCAGTAAGGCGATTTATCTACAGCAGGGGCGCGCTGTATAAAACCGTGCACATACAGGTTGGTGGCGTTAGTATTTTGATGATGAAACGAGCGTCGATAAATGGAGTTGTAAAATGACTCGGCAATCTCGGGGTTGGGGTGCTCAATCAGCAAGTCGTTAAAGGCCTGTTTGATGGCCTTCAGCTCCAGCGCGCTAAAAGGGGCGCCGCCTCTTTGATCGCGAATGGCATACAAGGTGTGTTGCACATGTTGATCATACAGGCGAATACGCTCGCCAGCCGCCTGTTGCACTGCCAGCCAGTCTTGCTGCTCAAAGCGCGCCTGTGCGCCCTGGGTAATATCAATAAAGTGACGATAGAAATCATCAAACCGGCTCATGATAATACGAGCCACCTCCATGCCGCTGCAGTCCATTCAGCCTCTCCTTAATGCATAAAAAACATCCACGTTGAAACGTAACGCAAATAGCAGGACGCGTCCTTGTTGGTGGTCGCATTATTGGGGGATGGGGAAAAGTGAAGGGTAAAGGGTAAAGGGTGAAGAGTGAAGGGTGAAGTGTAAAGCGTGGAATGGCCCGACTAAAGTAGACACTAGTTTAAGCAGCATTAAGTTGCTGCGCATATGCGTTGGGGGTTAACCCTCCCAGCGCAGTGTGTTGTCTTACTTTGTG